>CAIZLW010000019.1 GCA_903933915.1 uncultured beta proteobacterium
ACGTCGACAGCAGCACCATGTTTGACAGCGTTGCGCGCAGCACCGCCTTGTCGGGCAAGCGGCGTGTCAGATAGACCGCGTAGGGCGGCGCACCGACGCCAAACAGCGTTCCGGCAGCGCCGCCGCAAAATCCGGAAATCAACGCCCAGGGATGACGGGCGATACCGATTTTCGGCACCCCCGCAACCAGCGTATAGACGGCGTAGCTGCACAAAAACAGTCCGAACGCGGCAATCGTCGCCTGTTGCGGCAGCGTCACCAGCGCCGTCACCCCGGCAACTGCGCCGGCCAGCGAAAACGGCGCCATCCATTTCAGTTCGCCGCGGTCGGCGTCGCGCGAAAAACGCGAACCCAGCGCCAGCGACGCCGACACGTCGAGCAGGACGCACATCGGCAATACAAACTCCAGCGGGAAAAAGTACGACAACGCAGGCACTGTGAACATCGCCGCGCCGAAGGCGGAAATACCGAAAATCACGTAGGCGCCGGCAACGATCGCGGCGCAGGCTGCATAAGTCGGCCAATCGAACGGCATGGCCATCAACAAAAACGCCGGCCACCAGGCCGGCGTTGATCGTAAAAGAAAAACCGGTCAGACAAGATTCAGATGCTCGATACCGGTCATCACATCCTTGTCCTTGGCGTCCTTGCTGTTCAGCTTGATCATCAGCCGCAGTTCGTTCATCGAGTCGGCGTTGCGCAGCGCGTCCTCGTAGCTGATGTCACCCGACTCATACAAATCAAAAAGATGCTGGTCAAAGGTCTGCATGCCGAGTTCGCGCGACTTGGCCATGATGCCCTTGATCTCGTGCACTTCGCCCTTGAAGATCATGTCGGAAATCAGCGGTGAATTGAGCAGGATCTCAACCGCGGCCGCACGACCCTTGCCGTCTTTCTTCGGGATCAGCCGCTGCGACACCAGCGCGCGGATGTTCAGCGAGAGGTCCATCAGCAACTGTTGTTTGCGCTCTTCCGGGAAGAAGTTGATGATCCGGTCCAACGCCTGGTTGGCGCTGTTGGCATGCAGCGTGGCCATCGCCAGGTGGCCGGTTTCGGCAAAGGCAATGGCGTGGTCCATGGTTTCACGGTCGCGAATTTCGCCGATCAGGATCACGTCCGGCGCCTGGCGCAGCGTGTTTTTCAGCGCGGCGTGCCAGGAATCAGTGTCGACGCCGACCTCGCGCTGCGTGACCACGCAGTTGATGTGATCGTGCACGTACTCAATCGGATCCTCGATGGTGATGATGTGGCCGTAGCTGTTTTGATTGCGGTAGCCCATCATTGCTGCCAGCGATGTCGATTTGCCGGAGCCCGTGCCGCCGACCATGATCACCAGGCCGCGCTTGGTCATCACCACGTCTTTGAGCACCGGCGGCAGCTTCAGATCATCGAATTTGGGGATCGAGGTGTTGATGGTCCGCAGCACCATGCCGACCTTGCCCTGCTGCATGAAGGCATTGACGCGAAAACGTCCGATGTCGCCGGGGCTGACCGCGAAGTTGCATTCCTTGGTCGCCTCGAATTCGCCGGCCTGCTTGTCGTTCATGATGCCGCGCGCCAGTTCGGAGGTGTGCTGCGCGGTCAGCGACTGCTGCGCCACCGGGGTCATCTTGCCGTCGAGCTTGATCGCCGGCGGAAAACCTACGGTGATAAAAAGGTCCGAGGCCTTTTTTGCGACCATGGCCCGCAGCAGGTCGTGCATGAACTTGACTGCCTGTTCTCTTTCCATCTTGTTACTCCCGTATTCTCAGCATCGCCCGCCGGTTTAGCGGAACGAGTCCTTGTTCATCGCCTTGCCACGCGCTTCTTCAACCGACACGATGTTGCGTTTGACCAGGTCCTGCAGATTCTGGTCCAGCGTCTGCATGCCCAACTGGGCGCCGGTCTGGATCGCCGAATACATCTGCGCCACCTTGTTCTCGCGGATCAGGTTGCGGATCGCTGGCGTTCCGACCATGATTTCATGGGCGGCGGCGCGGCCGCTGCCGTCCTTGGTCTTGAGCAGCGTCTGCGAGATCACCGCGCGCAGTGATTCCGACAGCATCGAGCGCATCATTTCCTTCTCTTCCGCCGGGAACACGTCGATGATCCGGTCGATGGTCTTCGCTGCGGAACTGGTATGCAGCGTGCCGAACACCAGATGGCCGGTCTCGGCCGCGGTCAGCGCAAGACGGATGGTTTCCAGATCGCGCATTTCGCCGACCAGGATGATGTCCGGATCTTCGCGCAGCGCCGAGCGCAGCGCGTTGGCGAACGACAGCGTGTGCGGCCCGACCTCGCGCTGGTTGATCAGACACTTTTTCGATTCGTGGACAAATTCGATCGGATCTTCCACCGTCAGAATGTGGCCCTGTTCGTTTGAATTGATATGGTCGACGATGGCGGCCAGCGTGGTCGACTTGCCTGAGCCCGTCGGCCCCGTCACCAGCACCACGCCGCGCGGCTGGTTGGCGATTTCGACGAACACCTTGGGCGCCTTCAGGTCTTCCAGGCTCAGCACCTTGGACGGAATGGTCCGGAACACCGCGCCGGCGCCGCGCTGCTGCACAAAGGCATTGACGCGGAATCGCGCCAGGTTGGGAATTGCGAAGGAAAAATCGCACTCGAGATTTTCCTCGTAAAACTTGCGCTGGCCGTCGTTCATGATGTCATACACCATGGCATGGACATCCTTGTGTTCCAGCGCCGGCAGGTTGATGCGGCGGATGTCGCCATGCACCCGGATCATCGGCGGCAGCCCGGAGGACAAATGCAGGTCGGAAGCCTTGTTTTTGACAACGAAGGCCAGCAGTTCGGAGATGTCCATTTATAATTCCCTGGGAAGTGTTGCCATGCGGGCTATGCGGGATGCCGTCTGCGTACACCCATGCGCTGGAACATGCGCCAACCAGCCTCTGAGCGCGCTGAAATTATGACCATAATCACCGAGAACTTGCAAGCCGTACACGACCGCATCCGGCAGGCCGCTGCTGCTGCAAACCGCGCGCCGGACAGCGTACGGCTGCTCGCGGTGAGCAAAACCTTCGGTGCTTCGGCCGTTGTAACCGCATGGCAGGCTGGTCAGCGCGCTTTCGGCGAGAATTTCGTGCAGGAAGCCCTCGACAAGATCGCAGAACTGGGGCAACCCGACATCGAATGGCATTTCATCGGTCCGGTCCAGAGCAACAAGACCCACCCGATCGCCGAACACTTCGCGTGGGTGCACAGCGTCGACCGGGAGAAAATCGCCCGCCGACTCAACGACGCCCGTCCGCCCCATCTACCGCCGCTGAACGTGCTGATCCAGGTCAATGTCAGCGACGAGGCCAGCAAAAGCGGCGTCGTTCCCGGAGAAGAACGCGCACTGGCCGCAATGATTCGCACCCTGCCACGCCTGCGCCTGCGCGGCCTGATGGCCATCCCGGAACCGACGTCGGATGTCGCCGTGCAGCGCCGGCGTTTCGCGCTGCTCCGCAGCCTGCAGCAGGGATTACAGGCTGATGACAGCAGCGTGGATACGCTGTCGATGGGCATGTCCGACGATCTTGAGGCCGCTATCGCCGAGGGTTCGACGATGGTACGGATCGGCACGGCAATATTCGGTTCGCGGAAAGCAGCGAAAAACGACGACTGAACCGTATAATGCGACGAGCGGGTTTGCGGCCGCTACCGGAAATCCGCAGTCACTTTATTCAGTCACCTTTCGCGTTTTTGCTTCAACACATGAACATCCTTTTTATCGGCGGCGGCAATATGGCGGCCGCAATCATCGGTGGCCTGATCGATAAAGGCTGGCCGGCCTCCGTCATTCACGCCGTCGATGTGCTGCCGGAAGCCCTGAAACGGTTGGAGCAGCAATTCGGCATCCGTACTTCGTGCGACGGCGCTGTGGCAGCGCAAAATGCCGATTGCATCGTGCTCGCGGTCAAACCCCAGCAGTTGCGGGAAGTCGCGCGCAGCCTCGCGCCCGTTGTCAGCGGCAAACTGGTGATCAGCATCGCCGCCGGCATCCGCGGCGCCGACCTCGCGCGCTGGCTGGGACCCGCGGCATACATCGTGCGTGCAATGCCCAACACCCCGGCGCTGGTTGCCGCCGGCATCACCGGATTGCATGCGATGCCCGGCGTCTCCGCAACGCAGCGGCAGGACGCCGAGCGCATCCTCGCCGCCGTCGGCACCACGTTCTGGGTCGCAACGGAACGCGACCTCGATGCGGTGACCGCCGTATCCGGCAGTGGACCGGCCTATGTGTTTTATTTCATTGAAGCACTGGAGCAGGCCGCGCTGGAACTGGGCTTGCCTGCAGAAGCGGCGCGACAGAGTGCGCTGGCCACATTCGCCGGCGCGGTCAAACTCGCACTCGCGGACAGTGCCGATCCAGCCACGCTGCGCGCCCGCGTCACCTCCAAGGGTGGAACCACGGAGCGCGCCATCGCCATGCTCGACGATGCAGCAGTCAAGACGGCGTTTGTACGCGCGGTGCGCGGCGCCGCAGAACGCGCCGCTGAACTCGGTGACGAACTGGGCAAGAATTAGGGACAGGGAGCGCCGGACGCCATGCTGGGCAATGCACTGATTTTCATCGCGCAGGTCGTTTTTGGCCTGCTGACGCTGACGCTCTTGCTGCGTTTCTATCTGCAGTGGGTCAGAGCCCCCTATCGCAATCCGCTGGCCGATTTCGTCAACGCACTGACCGATTTCATGGTACGTCCGGCGCGCCGCGTGCTGCCCGGGCTGTGGGGCATCGACCTGCCGACGCTGTTGCTGGCGTGGCTGATGCAATTGCTGGAGTGGTTGATCGTGCTGCAGATACGCGGCTTCCGCTTCGGCGCTGAAGTCGGTCTGGCACTCGTCGGTATCGCCGCCGTGGCCGCCGTCGCGGTGGCGCAAATGCTGGTCTACATCGTGCTGTTCTCGACGCTGCTGCAGGCGTTGCTGTCATGGATCAATCCCGGCAGCCCGATTGCGCCGCTGCTGGATGCAATGACGCGGCCGTTCCTGCGCATGTTTCGACGGCGCATCCCGCCGATCGGCAATGTCGATCTGTCGCCGCTGTTCCTGATGGTGGCCTGCCAGCTGTTGCTGATGCTGCCCATCGCCTGGCTGGAAGGTGCCGCGCTGCGTCTGCTCAGATGAGCGATGGGTGGCACCGCTATCAGGCGGGAACCGCGCGTCTGACGCTGCAGATCCACGCACAGCCCAATGCCAAAACCACCGGTGCTGCCGGTTTGCACGGCGACGCGCTGAAAGTGCGTATCGCGGCACCGGCCGTTGATGACAAGGCTAACGCCATGCTTCTCGCCTGGCTGGCGGCGGCTTTGCAACTGCCGCGCAACGCACTGAAGATCCGGTCGGGGGCAAGCTCAAGACGCAAGGTTGTCGAAATTCAACCGGCGGATGCTGCAATCGCGGCGCGGGCCGCAAGCCTCGCCGAAGCCTGAGCCTGCGCGACTGGCTAACGATCTTCTTCGAGGCCGCCTTTGCGCACCCGCCAGGCCCGCACCAGCAGTGTCAGGCCAATCCACAAGGCCAGCAGGGCCAGCGGCACCGTCACTGCCAGCGGCATCAGCAGCGCGATGACGGCAAACCCGAGAAAGCCCATTGCGACGCTGAACATCATCCCGGATTCGGCCGGCCCGAGCATACGGCGATTGCTGAATGCGGCGCCCACGGTGTTGCCGATGCGCAGCGCGCCGGCGGCGGCACGGGAAGCACGACCGCCAGACCCCGCCGCAGGGCGCAGCCTGGCCCGCGGCGTGGAATGGCTCACGCGATGCTTGGGACCCAGAATGATTTCTGTGGCATTGCCGAGATCGTCTTCATACATCTGCTGCATCACGCGTGCGCATCCCTGGTCCTCGATGGCGATATCGAGTTCGTAATTGCCAATCCAGCTGGCGATATTCAGGTTGGTTGAACCGACTCGTGCCCAGCGTCCGTCGGCAACCGCGGTCTTGGCATGGAGCATGGCGCCGTTCCACTCGAACACACGGATGCCGGCTTCGAGCAACGGCCGGTAACCAGCGCGGGAGACCTGGCCGATGAAAGGAATGTCGCTGGTACCCGGCACCAGCAGTCGTACATCGACGCCGTCGTGCGCCGCGGCCCGCAACGCCTGCACATACGGCGCAATGCCGACAAAATAGGCATCCGTCAACCACAAGGTCTCGTGCGCCAGCGCGGCAATCATCTGATCGAGGCGGTACAGCCCGGCGAGATTGGGTTCGGTCACCAGCACGCGCAGCAGCACGTCGCCTGCCGGCGCTGCCGTGACTGGCATCACGTCGAGGACCCCTTGCCCGTTGGCTATCCAGGTCTGGGCAAACGCCCTTTCGATATCGGCGACGACCGGGCCGCGGATTTCGATGCCGGTATCCCGCCAGGGGGCAATGCCGCGTTGCGCGTCGCCGCACCACTTGTCGCTGACACACAGCCCGGTGACGTAGCCAATCTCGCTGTCCACAGCCACCATCTTGCGATGGTCACGGGTCAGCCATCCGAACGGGCTGTCGAAGCGCGGCTTGTTGAAACAACGGACCTGCCCGCCGGCCTCTACCAGCGGTACAAGCAGGCGATGTGTTCCGGAGCCGAACGATCCCATCCAGTCGTAGATCAGCCGCACGGCAACCCCCGCATGGGCGCGTTCGGTCAGCGCGGCGACAAATTCGCGGCCGGTCGCATCATCGGCAAGAATGTAATTTTCGAACAGCACGGACCTGCGCGCGCCGGCGATGGCCGCCAGCCAGGCCGGATAATTTTCGCCGGAATCACGCAGGACCCTGACAGCATTGCCCCCGACCAGCGGCGCGCCGGCGGCGCGCGCAAACATCTGTTCGGCAATCTGCCGCAATTCGGCGCTGGCGCGCGACGAGGCGTTGTTGCGGACCTGCGATGGTGCGGAAATGGCCATGGCTCGCCTTGGACCGGTACGAATCCCGTTACATCAGGACAATGTCGAACTGCTCCTGATTGTAGGCCGACTCCACCTGCAGCGAAATCGGCTTGCCGATGAAATCCGAGAG
>CAIZLW010000020.1 GCA_903933915.1 uncultured beta proteobacterium
CTCAAGTTCGACCACGACTTCGTTGGCTTTGCGGCACATGAATTCGATCGCGTCCTGGTCGCCAAGCCAGTCGGAACCCTTGACGGTGTCGTACATGTGCCAGTGCCAGTGATCTTCCTCGGAGTTGCCCAGGCTGGCAGCGACGCCGCCCTGCGCCGCGACGGTGTGCGAACGGGTGGGAAAGACCTTGGTCAGCACGGCGGTCTTGAAGCCGGCTTCGGACAACTGGATGGCGGCACGCAGGCCGGCGCCGCCGGCACCGACGATGACCGCATCGAATTTGCGAACGGTATAGGACACTGTCACAGCCTCCAGATGATCTGAACTGCCCAGCCGGCATAGCCGACCAAAGCGAGCAGCGTCAGTACATGCAGGATGACGCGAACCGCGGCGGAATTGAGGTAGTCCATCCAGATGTCGCGTACGCCGACCCAGGCGTGATAGCAGAGGCTGATGATGAACAGGAACGTGATGTAACGGATGAAGCCGTTGGCCATGAAGGAATACCATGCCTCGCGTGAAACAGTGACTCCGCCCAGCACCGCGGCGAAGATGATCAAGGTATAAATTGCCATGACGACCGCGGTGACGCGCTGCACCAGCCAGTCCTTGAGCCCGTAATGGGCACCGACGACGAGACGATCCATGTCAGTAGGCTCCCATCAGCTTGAGGCCGAAGATGAGCGTCAGCGCCAGGCTGACGACCATCACCGCGACAGCGGAACTATGCGCCTGCGCCTTCTCGACGCCGACGTGGATGTCGATCAGCAGGATGCGGATGCCCATGCAGAAGTGGTGCAGGAAGGCCCACACCAGGCCCAGCAGAATCAGTTTGACCAGAAGGTTACCGGTCAGCGCGCTGAACATGGCGGCACTTTCCTGAGTTGATGCAAGTGACAGTTGCAGCAGCCAGATCAGCAGCGGCAGCATCAGGAACAGCCCGGCTCCGCTGACGCGATGCAATATGGACGCGTACCCGGCCAGGGGCAGCCGGATTTGGTGAAGCGCCAAATGCTTGGGACGCTGTTTGGTCATCTCTGGCATAAGAAAAGCTCTCCGATATGATGCGCTGCACTATAAGGCAAATCACTCAAGTTGAAAACAAAATCTATGTTCGGTTCTAGCCTAGTTCGTTGAAGTAGCAATGATCATTCGTTGAGTACAGGCCGCGCCGCCATTCCACCGGTTTGTCGGCATAGGAAAAGCTGACGCGCTCGACCGACAACAGCGGGCTGCCCTCGGCCACGCTCAGCAGTTCCGCACTGGCGCGATCCGCGGGCACGGCACGCAGACGCTCCTCGGCACGAATCATGCGGACGCCAAACTGGTTCTCAAAAAAACTGTACAGAGATCCCTGGTAATCGCGCAGCATTTCCAAAGTCACCGCGCCGAAAATGCTGCCTGGGAGATAGATCTCGTCGACCACGACCGGCTTTGCGGAAAACTTCAGCAGACGGCGCACGATGGTGATCGGATCGCCGATGTTGAGTTCCAGCATACGCGCAACTTCAGGTCCGGCCTTGGCGCGCCAGCATTCAAGAGGAACGCTCTGCGACTGCTCAATGCCTCCCGCCAGCGGCACCAGGCGCAAAAAGCGGAAAAAGGCGCGTGGATCGTCGTGAGATGCGACAAAGGTTCCCTTGCCCTGGCGGCGCAGAAGCAAATTTTCGGCCGCCATTTCGTCGATGGCCTTGCGTACCGTCCCCTGACTGACGCTGAAGCGGATGGCGAGTTCGGATTCGCTGGGGATGGCCTCACCCGGACGCCATTCTCCGGACTCGAGTCGCTGCATGAGCAAGCTCTTGATCTGGCGATACAGGGGACTGAATGTCGGCGAGGACGAAGCGCCGAGCGGGGCCTCTTTCGGAGACGTCATTTTTTAATCCCTGATCGGCTGCGCATCGGATGAGTTTCCCTGTGGGATAAGGCAAAATGCGGCATGGAGGGCATTTGAACATATTTTCTTGAACACGTCCACAGCATATCTTATGTCTTATATATGATATATGTTAGATATTGACACAGCGCAGCATACTTCTTAAACTGTTCTCCATTGATCGTGTCGTATCATTCGCAATTCCGGGGGCGGCGCACCGCGCCACCCGGTCAGCCAGATTTCTTGCAGTCTTGTCCAATCGATTCAAATTGATACAGGAGTTCTATAAATGACAAAAAAACCCGTTCGTGTTGCAGTAACCGGAGCTGCCGGGGCAATTGGTTACGCTCTGGTTTTCCGCATCGCTGCTGGTGAAATGCTGGGCAAGGATCAACCGGTGATCCTGCAGATGCTGGAACTGCCGATGGAAAAGCCGCAGGCGGCTCTCAAGGGCGTGATGATGGAACTCGACGACTGCGCCTTTCCGACACTGGCTGGCATGGTTGGCACGGACGATCCGAAAGTCGCTTTCAAAGACGCTGACTACGCGCTGCTGGTCGGTGCCAAGCCGCGCGGTCCGGGCATGGAGCGCAAGGATCTGCTGATGGAAAACGCCAAGATCTTCATCGAGCAGGGCAAGGCACTAAACGCCGTCGCCTCGCGTGACGTGCGCGTACTGGTGGTTGGCAACCCGGCCAACACCAACGCCTACATCGCCATGAAGTCCGCTCCCGATCTGCCCAAGAAAAACTTCACCGCGATGCTGCGCCTCGATCACAACCGCGCCGTTTCCCAGCTTGCCACGCGCACCGGCAAGGCAGTTACGGACATTGAAAAGATGATCGTCTGGGGCAACCACTCGCCCACCATGTATCCCGACCTGCGCTCCTGCACGGTGGCCGGCGGTGCTGCCGTAGCCGCAATCAATGACCAGGCCTGGTACCGCGAGACCTATATTCCGACGGTAGGCAAGCGTGGCGCCGCCATCATCGCCGCACGCGGTGCATCGTCGGCTGCCTCGGCCGCCAATGCCGCCATCGACCACATGCGCGATTGGGCGTTGGGTACCCAGGGCAAGTGGGTCACCATGGGCGTGCCTTCCGACGGCAGCTACGGCATAACGCAAGACATCCTCTACGGCGTGCCGGTCACCTGTGAAGGCGGCCAGTACAAGCGTGTCGAAGGCCTGGCCATCGATGACTACTCGCGCACCATGATGGACAAGACCCTGGCGGAGTTGCAGGAAGAACAAGCCGGCGTCGCCAGCCTCCTCGGCTGATGACTGACGACGGGATGAAGCGAACCCGACTGAGGTTGCCCGAGGTTACCCCGAGGTGAACTCACCGCTTCATCCCGCCGTTGTCCTCTACCCGAGCGCCAAGCCCTTTCCGGCGCTCGCCGCCTGTGAGCACTTCGCCGGCTCTGAAAAAAACCTGCGCAAGGCCCTGCAATTGCAGTCGGAACTGCAGGTCGACGGTCGCCCGCTGTTCGACGTCACGGCCGATTGCGAAGATGGCGCACCGGCCGGCCGCGAAGCCGAACACGCGGCAATGATCGCCGACCTGCTGCTCGACCCGGCGAACCGCTACGGACGACTCGGCGCGCGAATCCACGACGTCGCGCATGCGCACTGGCGCGACGATCTGCAAGTCATCGTCGGCCGTGCCGGGAAACAGGTGGCCTATATCGTGCTGCCAAAAGTCGGCAATGCCGACGATGCACTGACCCAGATCGCCGCGCTCGACGAAGTTCGCGCCCGATGCAGCATCGAGCGCGAAATCCCCGTCCATGTGCTGATCGAAACACCCGGCGCGCTGCACGAAGTCTGGCAGATCGCCGCCCTGCCCCATGTCGAATCCATCGATTTCGGCCTGATGGATTTCGTCAGCGCGCATCACGGCGCTATTCCCGGCAGTGCCATGCGTTCGCCGGGACAGTTTTCCCATCCGCTGATCGCGCGCGCCAAGTGTGACATCGCCGCTGCCGCGCTGGGCAATGGCGTGGTTCCGGCGCACAACGTCACCACGGAACTCCTTGACTCCGACATCGTGCGCGAAGACGCGCGTCGTGCCAGGAACGAGTTCGGCTTCCTGCGCATGTGGAGCATCCACCCACGCCAGATCCAGCCTATCGTCGAAGCCATGCGACCCGATTTCGCCGAAGTGGCCGAAGCCGCCGCCATCCTGCTCGCCGCGCAAAATGCCGAC
>CAIZLW010000021.1 GCA_903933915.1 uncultured beta proteobacterium
GAACGTGGCCAGGATCGTCGGCGCACCAACTTCATCGACCGCCAAGGGAATGGATTCCATCAAGCTCTTGCCACCCAAGGCACGGTGCCGGTGGATGTTCTCGACCACCACGATGGCATCATCGACCAGAATGCCGATGGAGAAAATCAGCGCGAACAGGGATACCCGGTTGAGTGTAAAGCCCATCGCCCAGGACGCGAACAGGGTGATTGCCAGGGTCAGAATGACGGCGCTTCCGACCACCAACGCCTCGCGGCGACCGAGTGCGAACAGCACCAGCAACACCACGGAGAGCGTGGCGAAAATCAGCTTTTGAATCAGTTTGGCGGCTTTGTCTGCGGCCGATTGGCCATAGTCACGGGTAATTTCGACCTCTACGCCATCCGGTATGACGCCGGCTTTCAGACCGTCCAAACGTTCGCGGATGGCGGCAGTGATATCCGCGGCATTGCTGCCCGGTTTTTTGGCGATGGCCAATGTGACCGCGGGAGCGGTTCCTGACTTGGGTCCGGCGCGGCCGGCAGGGGCGCCATGCCATACCGTCTGTGTGGCGGGTTCCAGATTCTGTCCGATTCGGGCGACATCGGAGAGACGGATGGGTTGATCGCCGGAAACGCCGATGACCAGATCGGCGACTTCACCGGTCGTGCTCAGGAAGCTGCCAGCCTGCACGGGGTGCGCGCCGCTGGTTCCGACGCGCTCGCCGGCATGACGGGCCTGGTTGCTGGTTTGCAGCGACTGCGCGATTTCATGAACGGACAGGCCGAAAGCGGAAAGGCGGCCGGGATCGAGTTCGACCGTGACGGCTTGCGTGGCTGCACCAATGCTGTAGACATCACGGGTACCGGGTACGCGCTTGAGTTCGGTTTCAAGGCTGTGCGCCACCTGACCGAGTTCAAACGCACTGATGGCGGGGTTGTCGCTCCACAGCGTCAAGGCCATGACCGGCACATCATCAATCCCTTTGGGTTTGACCAAAGGTTGACCGATGCCAACGCCGGCCGGCATCCAGTCCTGATTCGAATAAATCTGGTTATAGAGCCGAACAATAGCCGGTTGCCGTTCCACACCGACGGTGTATTCCACGGTCAAGATGGCCATGCCAGGACGCGAAATCGAGTACACATGCTTGATGCCTTCGATTTCGGAAAGCTTCTTTTCCAGCGGATAACTGACCAGTTGTTCGACCTGTCGGGCATCGGCACCCGGAAACGGCACGAACACATTGGCCATGGTGACGTCGATCTGCGGTTCTTCTTCCTGCGGCGTGATCAACACCGCCACCAAGCCCAGCAGCAGGCCGAGTATGGCCAGGATCGGGGTCAGTGGATTGTTCTGGAAACGCGCCGCCAAGCGGCCGGAAATGCCGAGGTGCTGGTGATTCGACATATCAGTGAACCTGCTTGGCGCGGTATTCAGCCAGCGCCTGCGCTGCGCGCACCGGGTCGGCGGCGACCCGTTCGTCAGCTGCCAGTCCGGAGATCACTTCCACGTTGCCATCACGCGACTCACCCAGACGCAATTGACGCAGTAACAAGCGGTCTTTGCCGATGACATAGGCGCCGCTGAGTTCGCCCCGATGCCAAATGGCTTTTTCCGGGAGCCAGATTCGACTGTCGGTAGTGGCAACGGCAAAGCGCACGGAGGCGACTTGGCCTGGTACCAGCGGTGTGTCGGTTTTAGGCAATTGCACGCGCACGCTCACACTGTGGCTGGTGGCATCGGCGCTGTCATAAACCAGTACGCTTTCAGCCGTCAGCACGCTGCCGTCGACCAGCACAACTTCAGCCTGTGGCGCGGTCCGCAGGGCGGCGGCTACACCTTGGGGAACCTGAATCTGAATCCGGAAACGATCGGGATTGAACACCCGCAACAGCGGCTGTCCCGGCGCCACGCTTTCTCCGGGCTCCACCAAGCGTTGCGACAGAACGCCGTCATAGGGCGCACGGATTTCGGTGTAGTCGGCTTGTTGCATAGCTTGTGCAACCGTTGCCTCTGCCGCACGGGCATTGGCGACAGCGGCATTTTTGGTGGCCAAGGCCTGATCCAGCTGTTGTTTGGAAATGTATTGCTGTTTGGCCAGACCGGCGTAACGCCGGTAGGTGGCCTCGGCTTCAACGGCTTGTGCGCGGGCAGCGGCCGCCTGCGCCCGTGCCGCTTCGGCGCCGGCACGTTGTTCCACGCCGCTCAGACGCAGCAAGACCTGGCCGGAACGCACGCGGTCATTCACATCCACCAGAACGCTTGCCACACGGCCGGCTGTCTGCGCGGTCAGGTCGGCCTGCTGCACGGCTTCAATGACGCCGTCCCATCGACTTGCTGCTCCGGTGGTCTGGGACTGCGGGGTAATGGCTTCAATGCCCCGCATGTCCATAGCCGGCGGGGTGCCGGTGTCGGACGAACAGGACGCCAGTGCGGCGCAAAGCAGGAGAACGGATGTAAGGGTTTTCATAGTCATCAAAGATTCGTTTTAGGCGGCGAAGTGACGCTTATTTGAAGTGATTTCCGGCGGGGATGCCGAGCAGCTTGAAGGCCCAGGCGGCCGGACAAAATCCGGTGAGACTGGCTTGGAACAGATTCAGTCCGATGAATACCGTGAACCAGATAAAGTTCGGATTCACGAAATAGGTCAGCAGGACGCTGATCAAAACCATGACGCCGGCAAAAGCCATGACAGCGCGATCGAGATTCATAAAGAACTCCTAAGTTGGTCAGGGGGTGGGGATTACTTGAGGCGCTCGATACCGAGCAGACTCATGATGTGTTTTTCATACACCGGTTCGGACGTGCCGTTGCGCATTTTGTACAGGAAGTATTTCTCGAAGGCGATTTTGGCGTAATGCACCCACTTGCCGAGTTTGGTCCAGGTGACATTGCGTGGCGGAATCTGCGGCAGGGCCACGAATGCGGCGCCGGTATCACCCATATCGGCGAGGCAAACGGCATTCCAGGTGCCTTCGAATTCGGCCGGCTTTCCGGCGATTTCGGCGTTGATGTTTTCCACGATTGTGGTGACCATGGACTCGATCATGAAGCCGGTTTTCGGAGCGCCGGTGGCGACCGGCGTGGCTTCCACCGGCGGGATGGCCACACAGACGCCGGCGGCGAAGATTTCCGGGTATTTCACCGAGCGCATGTGTTTGTCGGTCAGCACGAA
>CAIZLW010000022.1 GCA_903933915.1 uncultured beta proteobacterium
ATTCCACTTGGCTTCTCGGCACCCGAGCGCCTTCATACAAACCCCTCTCAACAAGGAGTTTTTCGATGAAGACATCAAACCAAGAGCCAACATTGGCTGCACGCGTGGCGGCGCTGCCGAAGCTGCCGATGCTGGAATTATGGGCACTATGGGACAAGTATTTCCCGAGCCGACCATCGCACCATCACAGGGGCTACGTCGAAGGACGCGTGGCCTACAAACTTCAGGAAGAAGTGCTCGGCGGCCTCAAGACGGAAGTGCGCCAGCAACTGATCCGTATCGGCGAGGCTCAGTCGAAGAAGATCAAAAGAAAAACGAGCGACATTCGCATCGTGCCGGGCACCGTGCTGCTACGAGAGCATGCCAACCGCGAGCACCGGGTCATCGCCCTGGCGGATGGCGGCTTCGAATACGAGGGAAAGCGGTTCAAGAGCCTGTCGGCGATTGCGCGACAAATCACCGGCACTCAGTGGTCAGGCCCCGTGTTCTTCGGCCTCATCAAGACAGAAAGGAGATCCAAATGAACGCCGTGGTCACCAAGAAGCGCTGCGCGGTCTACACCCGCGTTTCCACCGACGAGCGGCTCGACCAGTCGTTCAATTCGCTGGACGCGCAACGAGAGGCGGGGCAAGCCTACATCGCGAGCCAGCGAACCGAGGGCTGGTTGGCTGTCGCTGACGACTACGATGACGGCGGCTACTCTGGCGGCAACATGGAACGTCCGGCGCTCAAGCGTTTGATGAACGACATCCTCGCCGACCAGATCAACATCGTTGTGGTCTACAAGATCGACCGCCTGACACGCAGCCTCGCGGACTTCTCTCGCTTGGTCGAAGTGTTCGAACGTCACAAGGTGTCGTTTGTTTCCGTCACACAGCAGTTCAATACGACAACCTCGATGGGGCGGCTGATGCTGAACGTGCTGCTGTCGTTCGCGCAGTTTGAGCGGGAAGT
Organism: uncultured beta proteobacterium; assembly: GCA_903933915.1. GTDB lineage: Bacteria > Pseudomonadota > Gammaproteobacteria > Burkholderiales > SG8-41. The sequence goes on from CAIZLW010000022.1 coordinate 955, forward strand.
GACCGGTGAGCGCATCCGCGACAAGATTGCTGCCAGCAAGCGCAAAGGCATCTGGATGGGAGGATATCCGCCGCTGGGCTATGACGTGAAAGAACGCCAGTTGATCATCAATGCTGACGAGGCGCTTACCGTGGAGCGCATGTTCCAGCAATTCGCTGAGTTGCGGTCGATCACCGAGGTCTGCCGCGAACTGGCCCTGGACGGAGTAATGACCAAGGGCTGGAAAACTCGCGACGGCAATATTCGGCTTGGCACACCGATGGACAAGAAATATGTCTCCAAGGCCCTGCGCAACCCCATCTACGTTGGCGAGATCGGGCACAAGGGAACGGTACATGCCGGCCAGCACGAACCGATCATCACACGGCAACTATGGGATCGTGTGCAGGCAATACTGGCCGAGGATGCCCATGAACGGATGGGTAAGACTCAGACGAGAGGCAAGACCGATGCCTTGCTGCGAGGGCTGCTCTACGGATCGAACGGTGAGAAATACCACATCACGTTCTCGAAAAAACCGTCGGGCAAAAAATACCGTTACTACATCCCGAAGGCAGATATCCGCTTTGGCCACAGGACAAGCGCGACCGGCATGATTCCCGCCGATCAGATCGAAGATGTGGTGGTGAATCTGTTGATCGGTGCTTTGCAATCGCCCGAATCGGTGCAGGGTGTCTGGAACCGAGTTCGACTACTCTACCCCGAGATCGAGGAGCCAACGGTGGTGTTGGCCATGTGCCGACTGGGGGATGTCTGGAAGCAGTTGTTCCCCTCCGAGCAGGTGCGTCTGGCGAACCTGCTGATCGAGCGCGTCCAGTTGCTATCGGATGGCATCGATATCGTTTGGCGCGAGGCGGGATGGAAAGAGTTGGCCGGTGAACTCGTCCCCGACACAATCGGCGGCGAGATGCTGGAAATGGAGGAAGCGGCATGAATCAAACGAGCAAGAAACTGATTCCGACTGGGCAGCCGCACGAGCGTCGGCACCCGCTGCAGGACGGCGGGGTGAAAATCACCACGTTCGTGCCACTGCAATTCAGGAAGCGAGGCCTCAAGAAAGTGGTTGTCGGGCCGGAGGGAGTGGCTAATCCTGTGTCCGTCAATGCCTCGGTACCAGCGATTACGCCCAACCAGGATACCTTTCTCCTCAAGACGCTGGGCCGTTGTTATTACTGGCAGCACCTGCTGGATAGCGGGGTGGTGGCCAACACTGTGGAGATTGCCGCGCAGGAAGGTCTCAGCAAGATCACCGTCAACGAGACATTGCGCCTCGCTTCGTTGGCACCGGATATTGCGGATGCGGCACTACATGGAACCTTGCCGCGAACGGTGTCGAGGTATCTATTTTTGCGCGCCGCGCCGCCTCTGGATTGGGACATGCAGCGGGAAATGATCGCGTCCTTCGGGCGACAGGTTTGACCGCAAGTCGCCTGCGCGCCCCGAGTTTCTGTTCAGACTCGCGGTCGGGAACCCGCATGAATACGAAGGGTGGTGCAAATGTGACATTTGCAGAAACAGAGAACAGAGAGCGCAGAGAGGGGAAAAACCGCCAAATCACGTGTTTCTGTGCCGCCGCTGACATTCGCACGAAACCCGCAGGCCCCGCCAGTGTTGGCGCTTCGAGCAGACAAAAAAAGACCAGAGCAAAGTCTGGTCTAGTAATTCTGGTGGAGTGGAGGAGGATCGAACTCCCGACCTCCGCATTGCGAACGCGGCGCTCTCCCAGCTGAGCTACCACCCCTCAAAGAGGGCGGAATTCTACCTGCTTGGCGGGCAAGCGGCAAATAACGTCCAGAATCATGGAGATATAATCACCTGCTTACCCGGAGAATCCGCCATGAACATCAAGCCCCCCTACGGATATCAGGACATCGTGCCGCTGGCCAAGACCCAGCGGGTGCAGTTGCAGGAATCGCGCAAACTGCCGGCGCAATTCCGCGGACTGAGTGCAATGCCGCTGTCGTTCAGCGAATTCGCGCCGGCGATCCGCGACTACCCGGCGGTGTTCATTTCGGGCGATGCCGGCAAATCCTTGGTGGCGATGATCCTGCTCGGCGTCGAGGCGCAGCAAAACCTGTTTGTCGATGCCAACGATGCCTGGGAACCGGCGGCCTACCTGCCGGCCTATGTGCGCCGCTACCCGTTCTGCATGACCCGGGTGTCGGTCAACGGCCAGGAACAGGCGGAACGCGTCGCCTGCGTCGAGAAAACCGCGCTGCAAGCCAAAGGCACCGCGTTGTTCGACGGCAAGGGCGAACCGCTGCCGGTATGGGACGGCCTGCGCAAACTGCTGTTCGAGTTCGAGGCCGATCTCGGACGCAGCGAAGAGATGGCGCGCAAACTGCATGAATTGCAGCTGTTCGAACCGTTTTCAGCCCAGGCGCTGCCGAACGGGGAGCAGGCGATCACGCTGACCGGCATGTATCGTGTGTCCGAAGAACGCCTGCACGCGCTGCCGGCGGAAACGCTGAAGGAACTGGCGCGCAGCGGCGTGCTGGCGCGGGTTTATCTGCATCTGTTGTCGCTGGGCAATTTTCAGCGTCTGCTGGATCGCCGCGCCGCGCGCCGTACGCCCGAAAAACCCGCGACTAAAGTCAATCCGAAAAAACTGAACTGACGCGGCTCAGCGCGGACGCGTCCACGACCAGAAGAGCAGGCCGGCACCGGCAGCGATCATTGGCAGCGACAGCCACTGGCCCATGGTCAGTCCGAGGGCGAGGAAACCGAGAAAACTGTCGGGCTCGCGGGTGTATTCAACACCGAAACGGAACGCGCCGTAAGCAATCAGGAACACAGCGGACGCCGCGCCGCGCGGACGCGGCTTCAGCGTGAACCACCAGAGGATTACGAACAGCACCAGGCCCTCGAGTGCAAATTCATAAAGCTGGGAGGGATGACGGGCGATGCGGTCGACATTGGGAAATACCATCGCCCACGGCAGATCTGTCGGACGCCCCCACAGCTCGGCGTTGATGAAATTGCCCATGCGCCCGGCCGCCAGGCCCAGCGGCACCAGCGGTGCGATGAAATCGGTGATGCGCAGCCAGTCCTGATGACGGCTGCGCGCAAACCACACCATTGCGATCACCACACCGAGGAACCCGCCGTGGAAGGACATGCCGCCCTCCCAGACGAAGAAAATTTTCCACGGCGCCAGCAGATAATCGCTGAACTTGTAGAACAGAACGTAGCCCAGCCGGCCGCCGAGTATGGTGCCGAGAATGCCGAAAAACAGTGCGTCGTCGAGGTCGGCACGCGTCCATACGCCGCCCGGATTGCGGTCAATGCGATAGCGTCCCAGCATCCAGATCAGGGCAAAACCCAACAGATACATCAGGCCATACCAGCGCAGGGCCAGTGGCCCGAGTTGCAGCGCCACAGGATCAAACTGAGGGTGTACGAACATGGGGAAATTGCGGGGGATACGATAAAATGAACGGCCTATTATACGTGCCCCGCGACGCCGCCCGGATTGCCGACGCCGTCGCCTTCATTGGAGAACATAGATGCCGCTCAATAAACGCAGCCAACTGATCACCGCCGGTGTTGCGCGCTCGCCCAACCGGGCCATGCTGCGCGCCGTGGGATTCGGTGACGGCGACTTCGACAAACCCATCGTCGGCGTCGCTAACGGCCACTCGACGATGAACCCCTGCAATGCCGGCATCCAGCCGCTGGTTGATCGCGCCATCGCTGCGCTCAAGACCGCCGGTGCGATGCCGCAGGTGTTCGGCGTGCCGACCATCACCGACGGCATCGGCATGGGCACCGAGGCAATGAAGTATTCGCTGGTGTCGCGCGAAGTCATCGCTGACTGTATTGAAACTGCAGTCAATGGCCAGGCCATGGACGGCGTGCTGGTCTGCGGCGGCTGCGACAAGAACATGCCGGGCGGCATGATCGCCATGCTGCGCATGAACGTGCCGAGCATCTACGTCTACGCCGGCACCATCAAACCGGGCAAATGGAAAGGCCAGGATCTGACCATCGTCAGCGCATTCGAGGCCGTCGGCTCTTACGCTGCCGGCAAGATGAGCAAAGAGGATTTTGTCGGTATTGAAAAAAATGCCTGTCCTTCGGTCGGCGCCTGCGGCGGTATGTACACCGCGAACACGATGTCGTCGTCGTTCGAAGCGCTGGGCATGAGCGCACTCGGTTCCTCGCAGATGGCTTCGCCCGATCCGGAAAAAGCCGATTCGGCGGCGGATTCCGCGCGCGTGCTGGTCAACGCCATCAAACACAACATCCGCCCGCGCGACATCGTCACCCGCAAGTCGATCGAAAACGCGGTGGCGCTGATCATGGCCACCGGCGGCTCGACCAACGCGGTGCTGCACTTCCTCGCCATCGCTCATGCCGCCCAGGTCAAATGGACCATCGATGATTTCGAGCGTATGCGCCGCAAGGTGCCGGTGCTGTGCGATCTCAAACCGTCGGGCCGTTATGTCGCGGTGGATTTCCATCGCGCCGGTGGTGTGCCGCAGGTGCTGAAAATGCTGCTCAAAAAAGGCCTGCTCCACGGCGACTGCATGACCATCACCGGCCGCACCATGGCGCAGGAACTGAAGAATGTGCCGGATGCGCCGCGCGCTGATCAGGACGTGATCCGCCAGTGGTCCAATCCAATGTACAAAAAGGGCCACCTCGCCATCCTCAAGGGCAATCTCTCGCCCGAAGGTTGTGTCGCCAAAATCACCGGCCTCAAATCACCGAAGATCACCGGCCCGGCACGCGTGTTCGATTCCGAAAACGCCTGCATGAAAGCGATCATGGCGAAAAAGATCAAGGCCGGCGACGTGGTGGTCATCCGTTACGAAGGCCCGAAGGGTGGTCCCGGCATGCAGGAAATGCTCGCGCCTACCGGCGCACTGACCGGCCAGGGACTGGGCGAATCGGTCGGCCTGATCACCGATGGCCGTTTCTCCGGCGGCACCTGGGGCATGGTGGTGGGTCATGTCGCACCCGAAGCGTTCGAGGGCGGACCGATCGCACTGGTCAAGGAAGGTGACTCGATCACCATCGATGCGGACAAACTGCTGATCCAGCTCAATGTGCCGGCCAAGGAACTCGCGGCACGCAGGAAAAAGTGGAAACAGCCGAAACCGCGTTACACCCGCGGCGTATTGGCGAAATTCGCGCGGCTGGTATCGACGGCGAGCAAGGGTGCGGTTACCGACTGAACCTCATGAGTACGACCGCCGCAGCGGGTGAATCGTCAGGCAAGATACGCATCCTGCTGGCCGAGGACAATGCCGACGTCGCGCGTATTATTTTGTTTTATCTGAAACACATTACTGATGCCGAAGTGGTGGTATGCAGGGACGGCGGAGAAGCCATCGCGGCGATGACCCAGTCGCCGGTGCACCTGGCAGTGCTCGACGGCAGCATGCCTGTAGCGGACGGACTCGCGGTGCTGCACTGGATGCGCTCGCAGCCGGAGCAAGTCAACGTGCCGGTGATTTTTTTGACCGCTAACCATGCGCAGACGTACGCCGATGAGTGCGTGGCCGCAGGCGCACAACTGGTGATGACCAAACCCTTCAACCCGGGACTGCTGCTGCGCCAGATCCGCAGCCTGCTGGCACAAGGTACCCCAGCCTGAAGCGCGCCACCATAATTTATTCAATAAAAACAATTAGTTAAATGAACCCACCAAAGCTGTTCATTGACGGCAGGGGCAACGTCGGCATTCAGCACGGCGTTATCATAGCGTCCGAAACGGGCGGAATTCCCGGCAAGTCTGCGTCGAATTGAATGTACGGCGCATGATCTTCTGGCTCCGCACCGCTTCGGCTACAATCGCCGCTCTTCACGAACCGCCTTTCAAGGAGTAGTCATGAGATTTGCAATCGTCGCACTGGCCGCCTTCGGCGTGCTCGCTGCCGGCAACACCGCAGCCAATGAAAAACTTGCGCAATCCAGCGGCTGCATGACCTGCCACGCTGTCGACAAAAAAGTCATCGGACCCAGCTACAAGGAAATCGCGGCGAAATACCGCAGTGATAAAAATGCCGAGGCCAATCTGGTGAAAAAAGTAAAAGCCGGCGGTTCCGGCGTTTGGGGCGCCACACCAATGCCGCCGAACGCGCATGTCAAAGAAGACGACATCAAAACCATCGTGCATTGGGTGCTGGCCACCAAATAATCGGGCGCAACCCGCACCGAGTCACGAAAAGCCGGCGCATGCCGGCTTTTTTTGACGGGCGGCGTTGTAGCGGCAAAATTGACTTTGCCTTGGCCTCCCCCGATAATGAATAAATTCCTTTCAGGAACAACAAGTTAAACGATATTCGGCAGACACGACCCACTACGTGATTGTCCTTCCCAACGGATCAAAAAATACTGGAGCCCTGCATGCACAAGTACTCGATACGACCTGTTGTTGCAGCACTGATGGCTGCCGTTCTGGTGGTGGCCTGTGGCAAAGAAGCGCCGCCGCCCGCACCAAAGGCAGAAGCCCCCAAGGCGCCGGAAGTGCTCACGGTAAAAATCGGCACGGCATCGCCGCAGACCGGACCGCAGGCGCACATCGGCATCGATATCCGTAACGGCGTGCAACTGGCGATTGAAGACGCCAACGCCGCCAATGTCGAAATCGGCGGCAACAAAGTGAAATTCGAACTGGTATCGGAAGACGACGAAGCCAATCCGACCAAAGCGACAACCGTTGCCCAAAAACTGGTCGATGCCAAAGTCGCCGGGGTCGTCGGTCACTTCAATTCCGGCGCATCGATTCCGGCCTCAAAAATTTACTCGGATGCCGGCATCCCGCAGATTTCCCCGTCGTCTACCAACCCCAAATACACCGAGCAGAGTTTCAAGACCACGTTCCGCGTCGTCGCCCATGACGGTCAGCAAGGTCCGACACTCGCGCGCTTTGCTGCGAAAACGCTGCAAGCCAAGTCTGTCGCGGTGATCGACGACAGCACCGCCTACGGCCAGGGCCTCGCCGACAACTTTGAAGCCACCGCCAAATCGCTGGGCATCAAGGTCGTCGCTCGCGAGCAAACCACCGACAAGGACACCGACTTCAAGGCGATCCTCACCAAGATTAAGGGCAAAAAACCCGACCTGATCATGTTCGGCGGCATCGATCCGCAAGCCGCCCCGATGATCAAGCAGATGAAAGATCTCGGTATCAAAGCCAGGTTCATTGGCGGCGACGGTATGCAGACGCCGAACTTCATCAAACTCGCCGGTGATGCATCTGACGGCGCGATGGCGTCGATCCCCGGTCTGCCCAAGGACCAGATGCCCGGCGGTAAAACCTTCCTCGACAAATACAAAGCCAAGTTCAACCAGGAGGTCGAGCTGTACGCACCGATGGGTTATGACGCGGTGATGGTGTTAATTGATGCCATGAAACGCGCCGGATCGGCCGATCCGGCGAAATTCCTGCCCGAAGTCGGCAAGACCCGTTACGACGGCGTCATCGGACCGATCGCCTTCGATGAAAAGGGCGATCTGAAGAACGGCCCGATCACGATTTACGTGGTCAAAGGCGGCAAATGGGAGCCGCTGGAAACCGTGAAGCCCGAAGCCGATGCCGGCACCGCGCCCGCAGCAACGCCTGCACCCGCCGCCGAAACCACAAAGAAGTAAGCCAAGACAACGGCCACGCAACGGCACCCGCTCCGGGTGCCGTTGCCGTCTCTGGACATGGATATTTTTGCGCAGCAACTGATCAACGGCCTGGTGCTGGGCAGCATCTACGCCCTGGTTGCGCTCGGGTACACCATGGTCTACGGCATTCTCGGGCTGATCAACTTTGCCCACGGCGATATCACCATGATCGGCGCGCTGGTCGCGCTGACCATCGTGCAGGCGCTGGCCGCAGCCGGCATGCCTGCGCCGGTGGTGCTGGTCATCGCCGGCGGTGGTGCGATGATGGTGTGTGCCGCGCTCGGCCTGTCGATTGAACGGGTCGCCTACCGGCCGCTGCGCCGCGCGCCGCGACTGGCGCCGTTGATCACTGCCATCGGCGTATCGATCCTGCTGCAATATTCAGCCGCGCTGATCTGGGGCAAGCAGTACATCGCAATGCCCAAACTGCTTGAACCTGCTGCAATAGACATTGCCGGTGCGCAACTGACGACGCTGCAGCTGGCGATTTTCCTGCTCGCCTGCACCATCATGGCCGCACTGCTGTGGTTCATCAAAGCCAGCCGCATGGGTCGCGCGATGCGCGCCACCGAACAGAATCCGGATGTCGCCGGCCTGATGGGCGTCAATACCAACACGGTGATTGCCTTCACCTTCGTGCTCGGCTCCGCGATCGGCGCCATTGCTGGCCTGATGATCATTCTCTACTACGGCATCGGCCACTACTTCATGGGTTTCATGCTCGGGCTGAAGGCATTTACCGCCGCGGTACTCGGCGGTATCGGCAACGTCGGCGGCGCGGTGCTGGGCGGGCTGCTGCTCGGCGTCATCGAAAGCCTGGCCTCCGGCTACATCGGTGATCTGAGCGGCGGCCTGCTGGGCAGCAATTACCGCGACATCTTCGCTTTCCTGGTGCTGGTCCTGGTGCTGGTGCTACGACCGTCGGGACTGCTCGGCCAGCACAGCGGGGATCGTGCGTGAACCCCGACGCCCTGTTCACCGACCATCGCTGGCGCTGGATTACCTGGGGCGCGGTTGCACTGCTGCTGCTCGCCCTGCCCTTCATCACCGAAGCCGTCCTCGGCCGCAGTTGGGTGCGCATCATCGCCGTTGCCCTGCTGTTCGTGATGCTCGCGCTGGGTCTCAACATCGTCGTCGGTTTCGCCGGCCTGCTCGACCTGGGCTACATCGCGTTTTTTGCCGTTGGCGCCTACAGCTATGCCCTGCTGGCGTCTCCGCAGTTCGCCGTGCATTGGCCTTTTATGGTGTTGCTGCCGCTGGGCGCTGCGATTGCCGCAGTATTCGGTATCCTGCTCGGCGCGCCGACGCTGCGGTTGCGCGGGGATTATCTGGCCATCGTCACGCTCGGTTTTGGTGAAATCATCCGCGTGTTCCTCAACAACCTCAACCGCCCGGTCAACATCACCAACGGCCCGCAGGGCATCACCCTGATTGATCCGCTGCAGATCGGCGGTTTCTCGCTGGCGCAGTCTCACACCTTTGCCGGCCTGACCTTCTCGCCAGTGCACAACTACTATTTTGTATTTCTGGTCTGTGCCGCACTGTCGATTGCACTGTCGCTGCGCTTGCAGAATTCACGTATCGGCCGCGCCTGGGTCGCCATCCGCGACGATGAACTCGCCGCCTCGGCGATGGGCATCAACACCCGCAACGTGAAGCTGCTGGCGTTTGCGATGGGCGCCACTTTTGGCGGCGTCGCCGGCGGCTTGTTCGCATCGTTTCAGGGATTCATCAGCCCGGAGAGCTTCCAGCTGATCGATTCGATCATGGTGCTGTGCATGGTGGTGCTGGGCGGCATGGGCAATGTCGCCGGCGTTGCGCTCGGCGCCGTGCTGCTGACCGCACTGCCTGAAGCGCTGCGTTATATCGGCCCCTTGCAGCAGCGCTGGTTTGGCGGGGTCATCGTCGACCCTGCCGACCTGCGCATGCTGCTGTTCGGTCTGGCACTGGTGCTGATGATGCTGCTGCGCCCCGAAGGCCTCTGGCCTGCGCGCCGCCGACCCGTTGCGGCCATCCCTGCAGGAAAATCCAATGCCGGCTGACAACATCCTGCTGGCCGCCTGCGGCATCCGCAAACATTTCGGCGGGCTGGCCGCGTTGTCCGACGTGTCGATTACTGTCCGGCGCGGCGAAATTTTCGGCCTGATCGGGCCCAACGGCGCCGGCAAAACCACGTTGTTCAACGTGCTGACCGGGCTCGCCGTCCCCGACGCCGGCACCCTGATATTTGACGGCCATCGTATTGAAGGACTAAAACCGCATGCGGTGGCGGGTCACGGCATCGCACGCACGTTCCAGAACATCCGCCTCTTTGGCAGCATGACCGCGCTGGAGAACGTCATGGTGGGCCGTCATCTGCGTTCGCATACCGGCGTGCTGGGTGCGGCATTCAGAACACGTGCAGCAGTCGCCGAAGAGCGCGCCATCACCCGGCGTGCGCAGGAACTGCTCGACTATTGCGGTCTCGCGGCGCGGGCGGGCAATTTGGCGCGCGATCTGCCCTATGGCGACCAGCGCCGCCTGGAAATTGCCCGCGCACTAGCCACCGATCCAAAATTGCTGGCGCTGGACGAACCGGCTGCCGGCATGAACGCCACCGAGACTGTCGCACTGAAGGCCCTGCTCGAGCGCATTCGCAGCGATGGCATCACGCTGCTGCTGATCGAACATGACATGAAACTGGTCATGGCCCTGTCGAACAGCGTCACGGTTCTCGACTACGGCGAAAAAATCGCCGAAGGCGCGCCGGAGTCGGTGCGGCGCGATCCGCGCGTGATCGAAGCCTATCTCGGCGGTGGTTTCGCATGAACGGGCCTCCCCATGCTTGAAGTCACGCAACTGGAAGTGGCCTACGGCGGCATCCGCGCAGTCCAGGGCATCGACCTCAGGGTCGAGGCCGGTGAGGTGGTTGCACTGATCGGCGCCAACGGCGCCGGCAAAACCACGACCCTCAAAGCACTGGCCGGGTTGCTGCGGCCGAAGGGTGGCCGCGTCACCTACAAGGGTGCGGATGTCACGGGTAAACCGGCGTATTATCTGGTGCAGCACGGACTGGCGCTGGTGCCTGAGGGACGCGGCATGTTTCCGCGACTGACGGTTGCAGAAAATCTGGCGATGGGCGCTTATATCCGCAACGATGCTGCAGGCGTTGCCGCGGATACCGAGCGGGTCTGCACGCTGTTTCCCCGTCTGGCGGAGCGGCGCAGCCAACTGGCCGGCACGCTGTCAGGCGGTGAGCAGCAGATGCTGGCCATCGCGCGGGCAATGATGGGCCGCCCGCAGATGCTGCTGCTCGACGAGCCGAGCATGGGGCTGGCACCGCTGATGGTGCAGAAGATTTTTGAGACGGTGCGCATGATCGCTGCCGAGGGCGTAACGATGCTGCTGGTGGAACAAAATGCCAAACTTGCACTTGAAACCAGCAGCCGCGGCTATGTCATGGAAAGCGGTCGCATCGTGCTGGCCGACGACGCCAAAGCCCTGCTGTCCAACCCGCAAGTCCGACATGCCTATCTGGGTGAATGATCTTGATCAATAAACTGCTGGGCAAAAAATCCTGGGACCCGAAAGCACTGAAAGCATCCGTCACTGCATTGACGCAGCGTGCGCGCGCCGACGGCAATACCCGGCTCGTCCTGTTCGTAATCGGTGCTGTTGCACTGGTGATGCTGCTGGGATTCATTTATCTCAAAAGCCAGGGCGTTGATTACCGCCAGCAGAATGAAGTCCTCGGTTATCTGCGCGAACTGAAGGAAATCGACGCCCGCTGGGATCTTGAGGTCCTGCGGGCGCGCGTCGAAGGCGCTTCCGGCAAAGCGCCAGCTGTCGCCGATCGCGGCACGCGCGTTCCCGAGTTGTTGCGGCGCCTGAAAACCGCAACGGCAGACATCGACAGCCCGGTGCTGGCACAGGGTCTTCCGGTGCTGGTCAAGGCTTTTGAACAGAAGGCTGACCTGCTAAGCCGTTACCGTGCCGCCGGCGCCACGGTCACGCAATCGCTGGGACGCATGGTTGATTTCGATACCGAAATCGCCGGCCTGGTACGCGGCGCCTGGCAAAGCGTGCCGCAACGGGAGCGGCTGGTTGCCATCGAAAGTACTTCGGCCCTGCTGTTCGCGCATGTCATGCGTTACGCCGCGGATCCGACCGAGAGCGAACGCAAGAACGTGGAAATGTTCGCGGCCGATCTGCGCAAAGCCGGCGGCGGCATGCCCGCAGGGCTGGGCGCCGGACTGGCGCGCATGGATGAAACTGTGCAGCAGATCCTCGGCGCCAAACCCATTGAAAACGAACTGTTCCAGAAAGTCGCCATGGCCTCCACCGGTCCGCGCATCGACAGTCTCACCGATGCGTTCAGTACCGAAACCGCCAACACCCAGATCGACAGCGAGCGTTACCGGATTTATCTGATCGCCTACGCCGGCGCGCTGCTGATCCTCACCGGCTGGCTGCTGTCGCGACTGGCGGTTAGCTACCGGCTGCTGGAATCCCGGGTACAGGAGCGCACCCGCGAGCTGTCCAATGCGCTCCATCAGCTGAAGGAATCGGAAGCGCAACTGATCCAGACTGAAAAAATGTCGTCGCTGGGCCAGATGGTTGCCGGCATCGCGCATGAGATCAACACCCCGCTCGCCTACGTCAAGAACAGTCTGGGCTCGGTCGCCGGCAAGCTGCCGGAAGTCAAAAAACTGATCGTTGAAACCAACAAGCTGCTGCGGCTGATGGAGGCCGGCAGCCCCGATCCGGAGCGGCTGCAGGCAAAATTTCAGTCTGTCCGCGAACTAGTGCATCACTTTGCCGAGCAGCAGGCGCTGGCCGAACTGGGGCAACTGGCCACCGACGGGCTTTACGGCATCGACCAGATTTCCGAGATCGTGCTCAATCTGAAGAACTTCAGCCGCCTCGACCGCAGCAAGATTTCAAGTTTCAACCTCAACGAGGGGCTGGACAGCGCGCTGCTGCTGGCCAAGCATGAACTGAAACATCTGACGATCAAGAAAAATTTCGGCGAAATCCCCGCCATCACCTGCTCGCCGTCGCAGCTGAACCAGGTGTTCCTCAACCTCATCAACAACGCCGCGCAGGCCATCGAATCCGGCACCGGGGAACTGACGCTGACCACGCGGGTCGAAGATGCGCAACATGTGGCGGTCGAAATCTCCGACAACGGCAAGGGCATTCCGCCGGAAATCATGTCGAAAATCTTTGACCCGTTTTTCACCACCAAGGCCGTGGGCAAGGGCACCGGGCTGGGATTGTCGATTTCCTATAAAATCATTGAACAGCACGGCGGCAAAATCAGCGTCGATTCCACGGTCGGCAAGGGAACTAAATTCACCATCGTGCTGCCGCTGACGCCGCCGGTTACCGCAGATCTCGAATAACAAGAATGAGCACTGACCACCTGCAAAAGATCGGCAAGTACGAGATCCAGGGCATCCTCGGACGCGGCGGGATGGGCGTCGTCTACAAGGCCTTCGACCCCGCAATTCACCGCCAGGTGGCGATCAAGACCATTACCAAGTCGGTGATGGACCCCTCGGAGCTGCAGTATGCGATCGCACGTTTCCGCCACGAGGCCCAGGCCGTCGGACGGCTGACCCATCCGCGCATTGCGGCCATCTACGATTACGGCGAGGACGAGAATCTCGCCTACATCGTGATGGAGCTGGTGCATGGGCGCTCGCTGTATGACCACCTGCAGAACAAGGCCAAGTTTGATCTGGCCGAAATCGGCGAGATCATCCGCCAGTTGCTGGACGGCCTGGGTTACGCCCATTCGCAGGGGGTCGTGCATCGGGACATCAAACCGTCCAACCTTCTGATCAACGACGACGGCCGCATCAAAATCAGTGATTTCGGCATCGCCCATCTCGACACTTCGTCGCTGACCCAGGTCGGCGAGATCATGGGTTCTCCGGGCTATATGTCACCGGAGCAGTTCTCCGGCGACGAGCCCGACGCGCGCACTGATCTCTACGCCACCGGCGTTATCGCTTACGAACTGCTGGCCGGTCGCAAGCCGTTTACCGGCAGCAACGTTGAAATCATGCGCCAGGTGATCGGCGAACGCCCCCCCAACCCCTCCGAATTCAATCCGCAGATTTCGGCGCAGCTGGACTGGGCCACGCACAAGGCGCTCGCCAAAAAGCGTGAAGATCGTTTCCAGTCGGCGCGCGAATTTGCGCTGGCATTCGTGCAGGGTGTTGCCGCCAGCGTGCGCGCCGCCAAAAATGCCGCGCCCGAAAACAAGGATGACGCCCCGACTCATCAGTTGGATCCGAAACTGGTGTCCGCCGCGCGGGTGATCGCCGGCCTGAACGTACCGACACGCAACGCCGCGACGGCAGCCGCTCCGGCAGCCACTGGCGCGGCGGTCGCACCGATATTTGACACCGGTGGCAAAAAAGCCAAGCTGCTGTTCGTCGACGACGAAGAGCGCATCCTCACCGCGCTGCGCTCGGTGTTCCGCAACCAGTACAACGTGTTCACCGCCAGCAGCGGACCCGAAGCGATGGAGTTCATGAAGCGCTTCAATCCGCACGTGGTAATCAGCGACCAGCGCATGCCGGAAATGACCGGCGTCGAATTCCTGCGTCAGGTAAAAGACATTGCGCCGCATACCGTGCGCATCCTGCTGACCGGCTATTCCGATCTGGCGTCGATCGTAGGCTCGATCAATGACGGCGAAGTGTTCCGTTTTGTCAGCAAACCCTGGGACAACACCGAAATCCAGAAAACCATCGGTGAAGCCGCAGCCATCGCCCTTGAACTCGCGGATATGGCGGCGAGTCCGGTGATCCTGCCGGAAAAACTCGACTGCGGCGTGCTGGTCATTGAATCCGGGCAGAGCGTTTTCCGTGCCACCAACGAACTAATCAGCGGCGTGTGCCCGGTACTGCATGCGCCGGACATTGACCGCGCCCTGGCCGTGCTGCAGGAGCATGAGATCGCAGTGATCGTCGCCGACATCGGCCACGGCGACCAGAAATCGCTGACCGCCTTCAAGCTGCTGAAGCAGGACCACCCGGAAATCCTCGCCATCGTGATGACCGAGGCCTCGGACTCCGAACTGGTGATCGACCTGATCAATCAGGCGCAGGTATTCCGCTTCCTGACCAAGCCGTTGAACCTGAAACTGCTGCAACAGCATGTGCAGGCGGCGCTGGCGCGTTACCAGTCGTTCCGCAAGTCACCGAAACTGCTCAAGCAGCATCGTGTTGCCGCGGCGCGCGGCGGCGACAGTTCGGTTCTGGAAGCGCTGCGCAGCCGGATTCACTCGATCAAATCCTGGTTCGGCGGTTAAGCTGCGCCTATAGCCAGTCTTTGGCGACCAGAAAATCCGTATAAAGACGGGATTCGGGCGTACCCGGCTCCGGGTGCCAGTCATAGCGCCAGTGCACCACCGGCGGCAGTGACATCAATATCGATTCGGTGCGACCGCCGGACTGCAGCCCGAACAGGGTACCGCGGTCGAACACCAGGTTGAACTCGACGTAACGACCGCGGCGGTACGCCTGAAAATCGCGCTCGCGCTCGCCGTACGGCAGATCCCGCCGGCGCTCGATGATCGGCGTGTAAGCCGACAGAAAATGATCACCGACGCTGCGCGTCAATGCAAAACAGGTGGCGAAGTCCGGCGTGCCGAGGTCGTCGAAAAAAATGCCGCCAACCCCGCGCGGTTCATTGCGGTGCTTCAGATGGAAGTAGCGGTCGCACCAGTCTTTGAACCGCGGGTGATAATCAGCGCCGAACGGCGCCAGCGCATCGCGGCAGCTGCGGTGGAAATGCGTCGCATCCTCGGCAAAACCGTAGTACGGCGTCAGGTCCATGCCGCCGCCGAACCACCACACCGGATCGGTGCCGTTTTTTTCGGCAACAAAGCAGCGCACGTTCATGTGCACTGTCGGCACGTAGGGATTCCGGGGATGCAGCACCAGCGACACGCCCATCGCCTGGAATGAACGCCCGGCGATCTCCGGGCGAACCGCCGAGGCCGACGGCGGCAGATTGTCGCCGTAGACATGCGAAAAGCCGACGCCACCGCGTTCGAACAATTTGCCGCCTTCGATCAGGCGGGTGATGCCGCCACCGCCCTGCGGCCGGTCCCAGGCATCGCGAATGAAGGTGCCGCCGTCGAGTTCGGCCAATTTGTTGACGATACGGTCCTGCAGTCCCGTCAGATAGGTTTTGACTGCTGCAGTGTCCATGGCCGTTGAATGAAACCCTGGATCGCCGGCGCTACTTGCGTCCGCCGCCGACTGCACGATGGCCGATATCGCGACGATGCTGCATGCCGTCAAAACGGATCAGATCGACGATCTCGTAGGCGCGGCGCTGTGCGCTGCGCGTGTTATGACCCAGCGCGGTGACGCACAACACGCGTCCGCCGCTGGTCACGACATTCTTGCCCAACAGCGCGGTGCCGGCATGGAACACGTGGAAATCGTCGCCCGCCGGCGGCAGTCCGCTGATGACGTCGCCCTTGCGCGGATCATCGGGATAATGGGCGGCGGCGAGTACCACGCCCAGTGCCACGCGCGGATCCCATTCCGCTTCGGCGCTATCCAGTTTGCCGTCGATGGCCGCGTCCAGCAGCACCGTCAGATCACTCTTCAGCCGCATCATGATCGGTTGCGTTTCGGGGTCCCCCATGCGGCAGTTGAATTCCAGTACTTTCAATTCACCGTTGGCGCCGATCATCAGCCCTGCGTAGAGAAATCCGGTATACGGAATGCCGTCAGCGGCCATGCCGTTGATCGTCGGCTGGATCACTTCGCGCATGACTCGCGCGTGAATTTCCGGCGTCACCACCGGTGCCGGAGAATAAGCACCCATGCCGCCGGTATTCGGTCCCTGGTCGCCGTCTTTCAGCCGTTTATGGTCCTGGCTGCTGGCCAGCGCCAGCGCGTTACGGCCATCCGCCAGCACGATGAAACTCGCTTCTTCACCAACGAGACATTCTTCGATCACCACGCGCGCGCCGGCGCTGCCCATCCGGTTGCCGACCAGCATCATGTCGACGGCGGCATGCGCTTCGGCGGCATCCATCGCCACCACCACGCCTTTGCCGGCAGCGAGACCATCGGCCTTGATCACGATCGGCGCGCCTTCGCGGTCGATATAGGCATGGGCCTGCGCCGCATCGGTGAACGTCGCGTGTTTCGCCGTCGGGATGCGATGGCGCACCATGAAGTTCTTGGCAAAATCCTTGGAGCTTTCGAGCTGTGCCGCTTTTTGCGTTGGCCCGAAAATGCGATGACCGGCAGCGCGCACCGCATCG
This sequence comes from uncultured beta proteobacterium, assembly GCA_903933915.1. Classification (GTDB taxonomy): domain Bacteria; phylum Pseudomonadota; class Gammaproteobacteria; order Burkholderiales; family SG8-41. Next base: position 17,861 of record CAIZLW010000022.1, read on the forward strand.
ACGACACCCGCAGCGAGCGGCGCTTCGGGACCGACCACGGTCAGTGCGATTTCATTTTTCTCAATAAAATCAACAATTTGCTGATTATCACTGAGGGTGACGTTATGCACGCCATCCTCGCGCGCAGAGCCTGCATTGCCCGGCGCAACAAACACTTTCGATACCCGGAGCGACTGCGCGAGTTTCCACGCCAGCGCATGTTCGCGGCCACCGCCGCCGATCACCAGAATTTTCATAAGGGTCGTATACCGTGCAACGTGATTAATCGGACAAAAGGCTGACTGGCATGACGGTTGCCGTGCGCGCCGATCAACCCGGTGTGCACATCAATGGCGGAAATGCCGGAACCCGGTGAACACCATCGCGATGCCGTGTTCGTCGGCGGCGGCGATCACTTCCTCATCGCGCAGGCTACCGCCGGGCTGAATGATCGCTTTCGCACCTGCCGAGGCCACCACATCGACGCCGTCGCGAAACGGAAAAAACGCATCCGACGCCACCACCGAGCCGGCCAGCGTCAGCCCGGCGTTGCCCGCCTTGATCGAGGCGATACGCGCAGAATCGACGCGGCTCATCTGGCCGGCGCCGACGCCCAGGGTCTGGCCGTTGCTGCAGAACACGATGGCGTTGGATTTGACGAACTTGGCGACACGCCAGGCAAACAGCAGATCGGCCAACTGCGCGTCCGTGGGTTTGCGGCGGGTGACGACTTTCAACTGCGCCGGCGCGACATTCATGCCGTCCGGGGTCTGCACCAGCACGCCGCCGCCGACACGCTTGATGTCGAAAGCGTTGGCGCCGGGGGTGAGCGGCACCTCCAGCACGCGAATATTCACCTTCTGCGCTAACACGGCCAGTGCATCGGATGCAATTTTCGGCGCGATGATGACTTCGACAAACTGTTTCGAAATCGCCTGCGCCGTCGCTGCATCCAGCGGCCGGTTAACTGCGATGATGCCGCCGAACGCGGATGTCGGATCGGTGGCAAGCGCCTTGTCGTAGGCAGCCGCCACGTCAGTACCGGTCGCGACCCCACAGGGATTGGCGTGTTTGACGATGACGCAGGCTGGCGCGTCAAAAGTCTTCACGCACTCCCAGGCCGCGTCGGCATCAGCAATATTGTTGTACGACAGTTCCTTGCCCTGCAGCTGGCGATACGCGGCCAGGCTGCCGGGTACGGACGCCAGATCACGGTAAAACGCCGCGCGCTGGTGGGGATTTTCACCGTAACGCAGCGTCTGCACGCGGTCGAACTGCATGTTCAGTCGCGCCGGGAACGGTTCACGCCGGCCGTCCGCTTGCAGCGCCGTCAGATAATTGCTGATCGCGCTGTCATAGGCGGCCGTATGCGAAAACGCCTTGCAGGCAAGACGGAAGCGCGTATCTGCGCCGATTGCACCTCTGGCCGCACCCATCTCCTGCAGCAGGCCGGCGTAATCGGCGGGGTCGGTGACCACCGCAACATGCTGATAGTTCTTCGACGCGCTGCGCACCATCGCCGGCCCGCCGATGTCGATGTTTTCGATCGCATCTTCCAGCGTGCAGTCCGGCTTGGCGATGGTCTGGGTAAACGGGTAAAGGTTGACGCAGACCAGGTCGATGCCGGCAATCCCCGCCTTTTGCATCGCCGCCACATGTTCCGGCAGATCGCGGCGGCCGAGCAGCCCGGCATGGATGCGCGGGTGCAGGGTCTTCACGCGGCCGTCGAGCATTTCGGGAAAACCGGTGTAGTCGGCGACTTCGGTGACTTTCAATCCGGCTTCGCGCAGCAGCTTCGCGGTGCCGCCAGTGGACAACAGCGCCACGCCGAAACCGGCAAGGCCGCGTGCAAAATCAACGACACCCGCCTTGTCGGAAACGCTGATTAACGCCTGTTTGATAATAGTCATGGCTGGGGATGGAACGGGCTCGATGTTGCTGCTCCCGTGAAGTCTCGCTAGAACTTGATGTTGTAGGTCTTGATTTTCTTGCGCAGCGTGTTGCGGTTGATGCCGAGCATCGCCGCTGCATGCGACTGATTGCCGCGCACCTTGTGCAGCACCGACTCCAGCAGCGGCTTTTCGACGCTGCCAATCACCATATCGTAAACGCCGCTGGCTTTTTCACCGTCGAGATCGCGGAAGTAGCCGTCGATTGCCCGGCGTACGACACGGGCCATTTCTGTTTCATTCATCATGCTGCCAATTCCTCCTCCACATAGGTCAGGCGTTCGCCATGACCCGACAATTCAGCAAAAAACGTATTGACGGCCGCAAGCTGCTCGACGCAGGTCTGCAACTGGTTCATGCCGTGGCGGAATGCCGCCGATCCGGCAAGACCTTTGGTGTACCAGGAGATGTGTTTGCGCGCGACACGCACACCGGTGTGTTCGCCATAAAACCCATACAGATCCTGCAGGTGCGCCACCAGCACGCGGTGAATCTCGGCGACGGCCGGCGGCGGCAGATGGGTGCCGGTGGCCAGGAAATGGCTGATCTCGCGGAACATCCACGGCCGGCCCTGCGCGGCGCGGCCGATCATCACGGCATCGGCGCCGGTGTATTCCAGAACATGCTTGACGCGTTCCGGCGTGGTGATGTCGCCGTTGGCGATCACCGGGATTCTGATCTCGGTCTTCACGGCGGCGATGGTGTCGTATTCGGCTTCGCCGCTGTAACCGCAAGCGCGGGTACGACCGTGGATCGCCAGCGCCTGGATGCCGGCGCTCTCGGCGATGCGCGCGACGATGATGGCGTTGCGGTGGTCGCGGTCCCAGCCGGTGCGGATTTTCAACGTGACCGGCACATTCACGGCACCGACCACGGCCTCGAGGATGCGCGCGACCAGCGGCTCGTCCTTCAGCAGCGCCGAACCCGCCATCACATTGCACACCTTCTTTGCCGGGCAGCCCATGTTGATGTCGATGATCTGCGCGCCTTGGTCGACGTTGTAACGCGCGGCGTCGGCCAGCAACTGCGGATCGGCGCCGGCGATCTGCACCGAGATCGGATCGACCTCGCCTTCATGATTGGCCCGGCGCAGCGTTTTTGCCGAGCCCCAGAGCAATGAATTGCTAGACACCATCTCTGACACCGCCATGCCCGCACCCATCAG
>CAIZLW010000023.1 GCA_903933915.1 uncultured beta proteobacterium
CTCGGTGCAATGAGCGTCAGTGGGGCCGCTATCATAGCGCACACGGCGGCAAGCTCCGCGGCCGCGATCGATGTCACGGAACCGTCATCAAGCTGCAATACACTGGTATTTGTCCCTTTCCCAAGTAAGCCCATGTCCGCAACGATACTGGTAGTTGAAGATGAGCCGGCGATCCAGGCGCTGATCGAAGTCAATCTGCGCCGCGCTGGACACGTCGTGCAGCTCGCGGCCGATGCCGAAACGGCGCGGCAGCTGGTGCAGGAGGCGTTGCCCGATCTGGTACTGCTCGACTGGATGCTGCCGGGAATGAGTGGCGTCGATTTTGCGCGTTTGCTGCGCAGCCAGGCGCGCACCCGCAGTCTGCCGATCATCATGCTCACTGCACGCGCCGAGGAGACCGACAAGCTCGAAGGCCTCGAACTCGGGGCGGACGACTACGTCACCAAGCCCTTTAGTCCGCGCGAACTGGTGGCACGAATCAAGGCCGTGCTGCGCCGGCACGCGCCGCAGGCGACGGAGGATGCGGTCGATCTCGGCGGCTTGCGTCTTGATCCGGCAACCCATCGCGTTACCACCGGGACTGCGGAAGTGAATCTGGGTCCCACCGAGTTCCGTCTGCTGCATTTCATGATGACCCATCCGGAGCGCGTGCATGGACGTTCGCAGCTGCTCGATCAGGTCTGGGGCGATCACGTGTTCGTCGAAGAGCGCACCGTCGATGTGCATATCCGTCGCCTGCGCGCTGCTTTGGAGGCAACGGGACATGACGCGCTGATCCAGACTGTGCGCGGCAGCGGCTATCGGTTTTCAATTACGTGAACGCCGTCCTTGCGGAGTTGCTGACGGCGATTGCGCTGACGATGCTGGCGTCGCTGGCGGGATGGTTTGCCGCTGGTGACGTGGGGGCCGAGCGGATGGCGCTCGTTGCAGTCAGCTTCTTTTTCCTGCGCCAGCTGTGGATGGTCTTGCGCCTCGTGCACTGGGCCGGCTGTCCGCTGGGCACGCCGACGCCGAGCGCCAGCGGTGCCTGGGGCGCGGCCTTCGAGGCCTTGCACCGGCGCGCCCGGCTGGCCCGTGCCGAACGCGAACATGCTACCGAGGAGCTGGCGCGTTTTCGCCATGCTGCCGAAGCCCTGCCGGATGGCGTAGTCATCCTCGACGGGTACCGCGTCATCGAGTGGATGAATCTGCAGGCGGAGGCCTGCTTCGGCCTCAAGGCATCGGTGGATACCGGCAGTCGCATCACGCATTTGCTGCGTGAGCCTGAATTTCTCGCGTATCTTGACAGCCCTGACCATCGCGGCGTGCCGCTGGAGCTGCAGACGCAACGCAATCCGGGTCGCAGCCTTCACGTTCAGGCGGCCCCCTTCGCTGCCGGACGCACCTTGTTGCTGGTCCGCGACGTTACGCAGCTGCAGAAGCTCGCCACCATGCGCCGCGATTTCGTCGCCAATGTATCGCACGAACTAAAAACGCCGCTGACCGTTACCATTGGTTTTGTCGAAACGGCGCTCGAGGCCCTGAACGACACGCCGCCGCAGGAAATTGCGCAATATCTGCAAACCGCCGCCGTGCAGGCACAGCGCATGCAGCAGTTGATCGACGACCTGCTGACGCTTTCATCGCTGGAGACGGATTCGCCGCCGCCGCTGGAGGATCCGATAGACGTGGCTGCCCTGCTGGCCGATATATACCGCGATGTGGAAGCGCTGTCGGCCGGGCGACACCGCATTACCCTTGAAAATCAGGGGCCGCGCAGGCTGCTGGGCAGCGCCAGCGAGCTGCGTTCGGCGTTTGCCAATCTGGCTGGAAATGCAGTGCGCTATACCGCCGCCGGTGGAACGATCGTGCTGCGCTGGAGTGTTGAAGGTTCAGCCGGGGGAAGGTTTTCAGTGTCCGACAGTGGTTTCGGCATCGCCCGCGAGCATCTGCCCCGTCTCACCGAGCGCTTCTACCGGGTTGATCGCGGCCGCTCGCGCGAAGTGGGCGGCACGGGCCTGGGCCTGGCGATTGTCAAACATGTGCTGGAACGGCATCAGGCGGCACTGCAGATTGAAAGCGAACCAGGAAAGGGTTCCCGCTTCAGCGCGGTGTTTCCACCGCACCGGGTTCAATCGTAGAAGTTGCAGCGCTCGAACTCGACGCCGCGATCGAGGACGCGGAACAGCTTCAACACTTGTGCCTTCTCATCCACCATGACCTCAATGCTGCGATCGATGCGGAATGTGCCGGCAGGCACGACCACGCTGGCCGATTCATTGATGGCGGGTATTGCCGGCAACAGGAAACCCTGACGCCAGGGATTGCCGGTTGCGCCGGCCTCGACAACCCGGATCGCCACGGGACGGGCTTCTCCCGGAAATAGCTGGATGCCGGCGGCGAGTAAATTGTCCCCCTCGCGCAATGCCCAGCGCACGTTGCCCGAAGTGAAGCGCTGACTGTCGTTCGTCTTTACCGCGATCAACAGGCCGGTACCGATGCGCGCGCCTTCCTTGAGCGGCCGCGTAAGCCGCATTCCGCTGGCTGACTCGTCAACCACATGCCAGTTTTCGATGTGTGAATCGTCCTTTTCGCCACCACCTTCCGTGCTGCGGCTGCGATCACCAAAAGTCTCGAATTCCTCGCGCTCACGGCGCAGTGCCGTATCGCTGCGTGTGGGCGCACGAAAAACCTGGTGCCCCGAGAGGTGAAAATGCACTGCTTCGAGGCCCGCAATGAAGCTGCAGTCGTCGTTCGTGGCATGCCTTTCGTGGCGGCGTGGCGCTCCACCCTTGCACCAGCGTTGCAGGACGCGCTGCAGCAGCAGGGTGGCGGATGGCTGGGTGACGTCGTCGCCGAGTTGGAGTTCTGCAGGCTCGCGGCCTTGCGCCAACAAGGTGATGCGGGCAATCAGGCTCTTCCTGAGTTCGGTGGTTTCGAGCCAGCGGCTGCCGCTGGACGGCTGTGGCACATAGGATGCCGGACTATCGGATTCGATGTCGACCCACAGCGGCACGGCCCGGTTGCGAATGTCCTCCGGCGGCGCCTTCAGCAACGAAATCTTCGGGCCCCAGCGTTTCGCCCAACGCACCACCCAGGCCAGATGGCGGGACGGAAGCTCGTAGATGTTGGCCGTGCTCATCAGATGGCATTCGGCGTAAGTGGCCAGCGCACTGGAATGCGCAACGCCGTGACGCACGTGATCGGTCACTGCACGGGTAGCCACGCCGAGGGTCTCGGCGGCGGAAAAAATCTGATGCAGCGTTTTCCAGTACGTGGCATCAGGCAACTGTTCGCCGCGAAAAAGATCGACCTGCCAGTCGGCAAATACCGACAGCGTGCGCTGGGCCAGCTTGGCCGCCCTGCCCGCCAGTTCGGGGTGGCTCACAATCTGTGCATGTTGCGCCACCAGGAGCGGGGTGGAGAAAGCACCGGCATCGCCGCAGCACAAGGCGTCAAAACAACGCAGATACCCCAGGCTCAAGGCATGCCAGACGCTCAGCGTGCTTTCCAGGGCGGCCTGTTCGTGAGGCGCGAATGGCAGGGGCTTGCCGGCGAACTTCTTGCCCGCATCCTCCTGTACGTTGCAAACGGAATGGCGCAAGGTCTCGAGAATGGCAAAACGTTCGGTCGGCGACAGCGTGAACCGGTGCAGCAAATGCAGCTGCTGCAAAAACATGGATTGCGCCTGCACGGCATTTGCCATGGGTACCGTGGCCAGCCATTCCTCGCAGGCGGTTGCACTTACAAACGCCGGGCTCTGCTCGGTTCCGGTGGGAGGCAGTTCAATGTTCATGGCATTTCATTCAAGGTCGAAAGTTCGGTTTCCAGGGCTTTCCGCAACACGGCATGGTCCGCGGTGCGGCGCTTGATATCCTCACGTTGCGCGCCGGCCCAGATCGGCGCGGGAAAGTGGCTGTCATCCTTCCAGCGGGGAATGACATGCCAGTGCAGGTGCGGCACCATATTGCCGAGGCTGGCGAGATTGATCTTGTCAGGTTGGACCGTGCGGCGCAAGGCGCGCTCGGTGGCCAGCAGGATATCCAGCGCATGATGTGCATGTTCCGCGGCGAGATCGCTCATCTCCGCCACATGCCGGTGCCACACGACGCGGCAGAAGCCGGGGAAGGCTGCTGCCGTCGGGTCGGTGACCCGCACCACCCGGCACAAGGCATCCTCCCAGAGCAGGTCGCCACCGGGATCGGCACACAATTCGCACTCGCTTTTTTTCGCCACTTGGCAAGGATAGCGCCAATCTGACGGTCTGTGCTAGCGGCAATCCAGATCGGGTTCCGTGTGGCTTACAACAATACCCGCTCGATGCCGCCGCTGTTGGCGGCGCGAACGTAGTTGCGCATCCAGTCCGGACCGAGAATCGACCTGGCCATTTCGACCACGATGTAGTCGGCCGAGATGTCTGCGTCATTGTCGTAGCGTGACAGTCCCTGCAGGCAGGACGGGCAGGACGTGAGGATTTTTACCGTGCCGCTGTCACCGACTTCTCTCAGTGCCGCGGCCCCCGCTTCAATCTCCTGCTGTTTGCGAAAGCGGATCTGCGTCGACACATCGGGCCGCGTCACGGCCAGGGTGCCGGATTCGCCGCAGCAGCGATCGTTGAGATCGACACGTTGGCCCATCAGGGCATTGGCCACCTTGATCCCCGAATAATGCTTCATCGGCGTATGGCAGGGCTCGTGATACATGTACTTCGTGCCACTGACGCCATCGAGCTTGATGCCCTGCTCCATCAGCCACTCGTGGATGTCCACCAGCCGGCAGCCGGGAAAGATCTTGCCGAATTCGTATTTCAGCAACTGGTCCATGCAGGTGCCGCAGGAGACCACTACCGTCTTGATGTCGAGGTAGTTCAGCGTGTTGGCGACACGATGGAACAGCACGCGGTTGGCGGTGGTGATGGTCTGGCCCTTGTCCTCGTCGCCGGAGGAGGTCTGCGGGTAGCCGCAGCACAAGTAGCCAGGCGGCAGCACCGTGGTTGCGCCGGCATGCCAGAGCATGGCCTGGGTGGCCAGCCCGACTTGCGAAAACAGCCGCTCCGAACCGCAACCAGGGAAATAAAACACCGCTTCGGCATCCTCGGCGGAGCGCTGCGGATTGCGGATCACGGGAATCAGGCTGTCATCCTCGACGTCGAGCAGCGCGCGCGAGGTGCGGTTCGGCAC
>CAIZLW010000024.1 GCA_903933915.1 uncultured beta proteobacterium
AGAAAGAACCTTTTCGTTCCGTACAAAAGCAGTTTACAACCCGAAGGCCTTCATCCTGCACGCGGCATGGCTGGATCAGGCTTTCGCCCATTGTCCAAAATTCCCCACTGCTGCCTCCCGTAGGAGTCTGGACCGTGTCTCAGTTCCAGTGTGGCTGATCGTCCTCTCAGACCAGCTACAGATCGTTGCCTTGGTAGGCTTTTACCCCACCAACTAGCTAATCTGACATCGGCCACTCCAATAGTGCGAGGCCTTTCGGTCCCCCGCTTTCATCCGTAGATCGTATGCGGTATTAGCCAATCTTTCGATAGGTTATCCCCCGCTACTGGATATGTTCCGATGTATTACTCACCCGTTCGCCACTCGTCGCCAGGGTTGCCCCCGCGTTACCGTTCGACTTGCATGTGTAAGGCATGCCGCCAGCGTTCAATCTGAGCCAGGATCAAACTCTTCAGTTTAATCTCTGCAAAATCATTACTCTCGCTTGACGTTTGCTTCAATTTCGTCGTGCGAGCACTTCTTTGTTACTTGATGACCGTGCGAGTTACCTCACACAGCGCACTCAAGACCAAGTGCCCACACTTATCGGCTGTAATTTTTTAAAGAACGTTGGTAGCGGGGACAGGATTTGAACCTGTGACCTTCGGGTTATGAGCCCGACGAGCTGCCAGACTGCTCCACCCCGCGCCCGATCAACCAAGCCCAGAATTATGACTGTTTGTTTTCTATCTGTCAACAAACAATTTAACTTCTGAACCCGCCTTCTCTGACTCCTGATCGCACTGGCTATCGTTCAGGTCTTTCATCAGCGAAGCCAGCTATTATCCATCGTTTTTTTGTGTAACGCAACACTCTTTGCAACAAACTTACAGGCCTTATCGTCCTGTCGCAGGCAATGTTCCGCTACGTCGCTCGCGCCAGCGACGGAAATACCCTATAGCGTGATCCATGCTCACGTAAAACGTCGGCGTCACATACAACGTCAGCATCTGTGAAAACAATAAACCGCCGACCACCGCAATACCCAGCGGCTGGCGCATTTCAGATCCGGTACCGGTGCCCAATGCCAGCGGCAATGTGGCAAAAATTGCCGCCAAGGTCGTCATCATGATCGGGCGGAAACGGATCACCGACGCTTCAACAATCGCCTCTGCCGGGCCTAAGCCCTGCTCACGTTGAAGCTGAAGCGCGAAATCAACCATCATGATGCCGTTTTTCTTCACCAGACCTACCAGCAGAATGATGCCCACGAAACTGAATACATTCAGTTCCATCCCGAACAACAAAAGCATCAGCAAAGCACCGAAACCCGCGAACGGAAGCGCCGTCAAAATGGTGATGGGATGGCCGTAGTGTTCATAGAGAATCGCCAGCACCATGTAAATCACCACAATGGTGACGATCAGCAGAATGGGGAGCGTGCGAAAGGCATCTTCAAAGGCCTTGGCGCTGCCTGCAAAATTCGCTGTAACACCACTGGGCAAAGTCTCTGCTGCCAACGCCTGCACTTGGGCGACCGCATCGCCGATTGATACGCCCGGCACCAGGTTGAACGACAACACTACCGAGGGTAACTGGCCGTAATGATGCACCGAAACCGGACCAACCCCCATACGCACATCGGCAACCGCATGGATGGGCACCATCTGCCCCGAAGACGACTGCACAAACAGCGAACGCAGCGCATTGATATCCCGTTGAAACCTGGGATCCAGCTCAAGCAAAACGTAATACTGGTCTGAGGCACCGTAAAGGGTGGAAATCCTGCGGCCGCCATAAGCGTTGTACAGCGCCGATTCGATTTGCTGCGACGAAACACCAAGTACAGCAGCGCGATCGCGAAGGATGTCGATCTGAATCTCAGGGTTCCTCAATTCAAGACTGGTACTGACGTCCTGCAGTGTATTCAATTCGCGCAACCGGGCTTCGAGTTCCTGTGCCGGTCCGTACAGCGTCTTCAGTTCCGTGCCCTGCACTACCAACTGGTAATCAGCAGTACTGATCAAACCACCGACGTTGATTGAAGGCGGATTATTCATGGAAACGCGGAGCCCCTGTGCGCCGCCGGCAAATGATCGCCGCAACTCCTGGATAATCTGGTCGGCACCGAACTTCCGCTCGTCACGAGATTTCAAACGCACAATAATCCGTGCAACGTTGTCACCCACCACACCGCCGGTGCCCTGCCCTGCGGTCGACATCACTGCATCAACATTAGGATTCTTCTGGACAATTTCCGACACCTTCTTTAAACGCTGCTCCAGTTCGCGGAACGGTGTCCCTTCCGGCGCGATGACGTTGCCAAAAAATACGCCGGTATCCTGACGCGGAATAAAACCTTGCGGAATCACCTTGTAAAGGACAACAGTCAACGCCAAAAAAACCACCGAAGCAACCAACATCAGCGTCGGTCGGTGAATGGTCCAGGTCAACGTCATGCGATAGAAATCACGGGCGGAATCAAACATCCGCTCCAGAAAATTGTAGACACGGCCATGCTCGTGCGTCGGCTTCAGCATCAGGCTGCACAGCATCGGCGTCATTGACAACGCAACCACACCCGAAATCAGCACCGCCATGCCGACGGTGACCGCAAATTCCCTGAACAAACGTCCCAGCATGCCTTGCATGAAAAGGATGGGAATAAACACGGCCGACAACGAAATCGTCATCGACAGTACGGTGAAACCGATTTCCTTGGCGCCTTCGAGCGCGGCCTGCATTCGGTTCTTGCCCATCTCCATGTGACGGGTAATGTTCTCCAGCACCACGATGGCATCGTCAACCACGAAGCCTACAGAAAGGATGATGGCCATCATCGACAGGTTGTTGAGACTGTAGCCCAGGGCGTACATCGCCGCGAATGTGCCAATGACCGAAGTGGGGAGTATCAGCGCCGTGATCAGCGTGGAAGTGACATTGCGCAGGAATACCAGGATCACCAGCACCACCAGCACTACCGACAGTCCGAGATGCAGTTTCACCTCATTAATGGAACTCTGGATGAATTCAGCACGGTCGTTGACCACGCTGATACGGACACCGGGGGGCGCTTCACGCTCGATCGCCGGAAACAGCGCGCGGATGTTCTTCACCACTTCGACCGTATTGGCGCCCGGCTGACGGTATACCGCCAGCTGGATAGCACGTTCGCCGTTTAGCCAGGTCTTGACCTTGATATTCTCGAAACTGTCTTCGGCACGTCCGATGTCGGACAGCCGGACCGGCATACCATCTTTATAGGCAACAATTAACTCATTGAAATTACTGGCATTTTCCAACTTACCCGACGATTTGACGGTAAAGTTACGCGCCGCCCCCTGCAACACCCCCGACGGCAGATTGCTGTTGGCGTTCTGGATCGATCCGACAATCTTGTCCAGACCCAGTCCGCGCTTCGACAGCGCCTCGGGGTCCAGGAACACGCGAACCGCATATTTTTGCGAACCAAATACGACGATCTGCGCAACACCATTGATCATCGACAGCCGCTGTGCGATATGCGTGTCGGCAAATTCGTCCAGCGCCTGCATCGGCAATGTCTGCGCGGTAACACCCAGGAACAAGATGGGTGCATCGGCCGGATTGACCTTGCGCAGCGTCGGCGGATCCATGCCTTCCGGCATGCGACGGGCCGCCTGGGAAATCGCGGTCTGCACGTCCTGCGCCGCCGAATCGATGTCACGCTCAAGACTGAATTGCAGCGTAATGCGGGTGCGGCCGGTCGAATTCACCGAATTCATCGCATCGACGCCGGCGATCTGACTGAACTGACGCTCCAGCGGCGTCGCCACCGTCGAAGCCATCACCTCTGGATTAGCGCCTGGTAATTCCGCAGTAACCGATATGGTCGGGAAATCGACGTTGGGCAGGTCATTGACTGGCAGGGTCCGGAAAGCGATCGCCCCGAAAATCACGATGGCAGCGACGAGAATGGTCGTTGCTACCGGCCGCTCAATAAAGATGCGTGACAAATTCATGGCGTCTTTCCCTTCCTTTAGTCGGACTTAGCTTCTGACTTTTTCTCGGCTTTGCCCTCGCCCTTGCCTTTGCCCTTACCCTTGCCTTTTTCACCACCGGCCCTGGCTTCTCCATCGGCAATCTTCACGGTGGCGCCCGGCATCAGGGTTTGCGGGATTTCGGTAATGACCTGGTCGCCAGCCTTGACGCCGGATGCAATGACAATCTCGTTGCCCAGTTGGCGCGACACTTTGACCGGCTGCACCTTGACCTTGCTTGCATCATCAATCAGGTAAACAAAGCTGCCTTCCTGACCCGGCTGCACCGCCGCCTCCGGCAGCACCACTGCATCCTGCTCCACCGTCAGCACAATGCGCACATTCACGAACTGGCCGGGCCAGATGACTTCCTTCGAATTGTCGACGCGGGTTTTGAGCAGCACCGTGCCGGTCTGCGTGGTCACCGTGTTATCGACGAACACCAGCTTGCCCGTCGCAACCGGCGCACCGGCGCGATCCGGCAGGATTTCAATGCGCATGTCTTTTTCATTCTGGTAACGGCGGATCTGCTCCAGCTGACGCTCCGGAATGCTGAAGGCCACCAGGATCGGATCCGTGCTGTTGATTGTCACCAGCGTTACGCCGCCGCCCGATGCCACCACCAGGTTGCCGGGCCGCACTGACAACTGGCCGGTCCGGCCATTGATCGGCGCGGTGATACGCGAGTAATCCAGTTGTATCTTGGCCTGCTCCAGCTGCGCCTGTGAGGACTGCAGGGTGGCTTCCAGCGATTTTGCCGAAGTCACCGCCACATCGTACTCCTGACGGGTAATGAACTCGCGCTTCAGCAATGGCTCAAGGCGCTGCTGTTGCGCCTTGGCGTTCTCCAACTGAGCCTTGTCTCTCGCCACGGCAGCCATGGCCTGGTTGTATTGCGCCTGGAAGGTCCGGGGGTCAATCTGGAACAGTGTTTGCCCCGCTTTGACTTTGTCGCCCTCCTTGAACTGAACAACTTGCAGCACGCCGCTGACCTGTGCACGAACCTGCACGCTGTGCTCGGATTCAACGGTGCCCACGGCCTCGATCAGCACCGGCATCGGTTTCGACACCGCACGGGTGGCCTTGACGGTCAGCGGCCCGCCGCGTCCGCCCTTGCCTTTGCCTTTTTCCGCCTTGGTTGCGCCTGCACCGGATTGGCCCGATTGCTGCCAATACCAGTAACCGCCCGCAACACCCGCACTAATTGCGGCAAACACCAGCAACATGATCAGTCGTTTCATTTCGCTCCGCCCGCCGCCTTGAGTAGATCGCTCGCGCCAACTGCAATCTGCAGCCGTGCCAGCGTGGTAAACCAATCCAGATAGGACTGAATACGTTGCACCCGCGCATTCGATTCTTCCTGCTGCGCGGTAATCAAATCGAGGATGGTGCCAAAACCACTCTGGTAACGGGCCAAGGTCGCCTGCGCAGTTTGCTCGGCAGAGCGCACCTGGGCTTCGGCACTGGATATGCTGCTGGTTACCGTAGTCAGGTCGTAATAGGCCTGCCAGACTTCCACCTCAGCTTGCTTGACCAGCACATCCCGGCCGGCCTCTGCGGCTTCCGCCTGAAACTGCGCCTGGCGTGCGCTGTAGGTATCACGGAAACCGGTGAATATGGGAATGCGCAATGCCAATCCGACGCTGTAATTGCTGACGGCATTGCGGTTGTCATTAAACAGCGCATGACCGCCGGCGCCATTTACCTCAATCGACGGCAGTCCGGCGCGCGCCGTCGCCTTTGCGCTGGCCTGCGCGGCGCGAACCTGCGCTTCGGCGGCGACCAAATCCGGGCGGGTCGTCTTGGCCCGTGCCAGCAGATCGGCAATTGAATCGGCAATGGTGCCGAGTTGCAGCGGGGCCTCCATCGGACGCACGCCGATGGCCTTGTTGACCGGCAAGCCGACCACGGCCGCCAACAGACCCCGGGACTTTTCAAGCTCACCGCGACTGCGTGTCAGATTGAGTTCGGCCTGGGCCACTGAAGTTTCGGTCCGATAAACGTCTGCCGCCGTCGCAAGCCCCGACTCACGGCGCTTCTGTGCAGCCTCCAGCGCCGTTTTGACGTTGTTCAGCGACAGCTCATTGACCTTGACCAGCGCATCATTACCGATCAGGCGGTAATAGGCCTGCTCTACCAGGAAAATCACATCCTGCAATGCACGGTTGTGGGAAAGGTTCGCGGCCAGCAAGCGATACTCCGTGGTTTCAATCTGATAACCACGAACACCAAAGTCATACAGCAGATAACTGAAAGAAATGGACGGGCCAAACCGTGTCTGCCACGGCACCACGGCGCCGGTATTTGCATTGAACTGCTGGGCGCGGAGGACGTTGTAGTTACCGGTAATGGTCGGCAACTGGTCGGCGCGTTCGATACCGACACCTGCTGCTGCCGCACGCGCGGCCATCCAGGACTGGCGGGTGCGCGGGTTATTCCGCAACGCAAACTCGGTTAGTTCAGGCAGTGACAGTGGATGCGCGCTTGAAAGATCGCCCGTCGGAACAGGCCCACCCACCTCGGGCAACTTGATCGCGTTTTCCCAACGCAGATGCGGTGCAGGAGAAACCTGCGTATTCATGCCAAACGGATCAGGCGCATACCATTGCGCTGCAGCATGCGTGGCCGCCAAAAACAAAAAAAGCGCTCCAGTGAGCGCTGATATCTGTAATCCGTTTGTTCGCATGCCAGCAGCTATTAAGTGATGATTAATTTCAGATAAGGGCTGAGCATGGTAGCACTAAAAATCCGGAATGGAAGCGACTACGCCCTCGGCATAAGACAAGAATCCCCACAATATGGGCAACAATGCCCCCCCCAATTATTCCAACAAATAATAAGGAAATGCCGTTCGAAGATTAGCCCGAAATAGCAGAAACAGCGTCTCGCCCCCTCCTCATCACAGGCCGGCGCATCGCGTGAACCCGGTTACGGCTAATGCAATTTCGCCGGCGGCGGCGTTTCGTCGTTCGCTGTGACAGCCTCGTCGGCACGGTCATTCGCCTCAGCGGCATCCTCCGACGCCAAAGCTGCATCGGCTGCATCGACCGCCGTATCCGCGTCGTCGTCGTCCGCGTCATCCATCAACCCCTCGCCCATGCTGACGGATTCGAGAGGCGCAAACGCGGCATCCAGATTGATTTCGGCATTGGGCGACTGCTCGACCAGACTCCCCAACTCGGACAACGGCGGCAATTCTTCCAGTGATCGCAGATTGAGATCATCCAGAAAAAACTTGGTGGTCGCAAAAATCTCCGGGCGCCCCGGCACTTCACGATGACCAATGACATCAATCCAGCCGCGCGCCTCCAGCGCTTTCAGAATGCCGGGCGAAACCGTCACGCCGCGAATATCCTCGATGTCACCGCGGGTCACCGGTTGCTTGTAGGCAATGATTGCCAGCGTTTCCAGCACCGCGCGGGAATACTTGGGCGGCTTTTCCGGGCTTAACCTATCCAGAAACTTCTGTGCTTCAGGGCGGGCGCGGAAACGCCAGCCCGTCGCCACGGACACCAGTTCAATGCCGCGGCCGTCCCAGTCGCCGCGCAGATCTTCCAGCACCTTGCGCAGCGTGTCGTTATCGAGCTTCTGGTCGAACAATTTCTTCAGGTCGTGCAACGACATCGGCTCCTGGGTCACCAGCAGCGCCGTTTCCAGGACATATTTGACGTGACCGAGATCGAGCGCATTTTCAGCCACGACTTCAGGCACGACTTCCGGCGTGACGTCCTCGGTATTTTCTACGGTGTTTTCTTCCATGGCGTTCTTTATTGCACAGCGGCGACCTGCCCGCTCCTGAGTTTGACGTAAATCGGCGCGTAAGCCTCTTCCTGGCTCACCACAATAAGCGTTTCCTTGGCCAGTTCAAGAACGGCCAGGAACGACACTACCAACACCGGCACCCCTTCTTCAGCAGTAAAGAGCTTGGTGAATTCGACGAATTCCTCGGCCTGCAGGATGCGCAGGATGCGCGTCATGTGCGAACGCACCGACAATTGTTCTCGGGTAATCTTGTGATGCTGGGTAATCGAAGCACGCTGCAGAATGGTCAGCCACGCGAGCTTCAGATCCTCGATGCTCACGTCCGGCAGGCGCAAAGCCGCTTCGCGTTCGAACAGCACCTGCACCACCGTGAAATCACGTCCGGCCTGCGGCACTTCGTTGAGATTCTGCGCCGCGAGCTTCATCTGCTCGTATTCCATCAGCCGGCGTACCAACTCGGCGCGGGGATCTTCCTCGGTCTCGGCATTCTTCGACCGCGGCAGCAGCATGCGCGACTTGATCTCGATCATCATCGCCGCCATCAGCAGATACTCGGCAGCCAGTTCCAGTTGCTGCGAGCGCATCAGCTCGACATATTCCAGATACTGCAGGGTCAGCTTTGCCATCGGAATTTCGAGGACGCTGATGTTTTCCTTGCGGATCAGATACAGCAACAGATCCAGCGGACCTTCGAACTGCTCAAGGAATACCTCCAGCGCATCCGGCGGAATGTACAGATCCAGCGGCATTTCCAGCATAGGCTGGCCATAAACCTTGGCGACCGTTGCGACCTCGGCAGCGACTGCAGGTGTCGGGACTTCGGTCATAAAAGGGACTGAATGAAAAAGCCGGCCAGACAATCTGCGGCCTGCGGACAGCACTGCTGGATGAGGTGTTGTTGCATCAGCGTATTTTACCGGGATTTGACAGTGCACCCAACGTGCACAGGGCCATTCCCCGGCGTCAGCGGTAACTCATTGACGTCGTTAAGCTTTGCCTCACCAAACGGTTGAAAATTCATCAGCACCTGCAGCAGGCTCTGGCGGATCCAGCCAGTATCGCCGCCTTGACTCACGCTGTCGCGCGAGCGCGATACCACCATCCCCGAACTGGAGCAAAACCGCGCCATGACGGTCGGTGAAATGCATGGCACTGCCCAGTTGCCGGTAACGCTCCACCACATCAGGGTGCGGATGCCTGAATGCATTGCGATAACCCACGGGGAAAATCACCGTGCGAGGCGCGACAGCCCGCACAAACGCCTCGGAGGACGAGGTGCGGCTGCCTTGATGCGGCGCAATCAGCACATCAGCGCGCAGATGTTCCGCCACGGTCGCGAGCAGGGTGCGCTCGCCATGACGCTCAATGTCCGCGGGAATCAGCACGCTGCCCGCATCGGCGGTGATTTTCAGCACGCAGCTGCGCTCATTGTCCTTGAGCTTTTCCGCGGTCTGCGTCGCCATATCCGGATACAACATCTCGAACGTTACGCCGTCCCACTGCCAGGCCTGCCCCGCCGCGCAACGACGCTCCTCGGGCCCGATCAGCAGCAGCGGATCGAGATCCGGCAGCGAGGACAGCATTGCCGCAATAGGCACGGCCTGCACCACCGACAGCGCACCGCCGGTGTGATCAATGTCGTCATGACTCAACACCAGTGCATCCAGACGGCGAATGCCGGAGGCGCGCAGAAACGGCACGATCACGCGATTGCCGCTGTCCGCAGACGGACCAAAGGCGGGACCGGTATCGAACAACAGCGCATGATTGCGGGTCTGCGCCACCACTGACAAGCCCTGCCCGACATCGAGCACGGTCAGGCGCAACGCACCCTCGGGCGGTGGCTCGGGCGCGATCAGCAGCAATGGCAGAAACGCAATCGTACCGATCCAGCGCGCCGGAAATCCCCGCGGCAACAGCAACCAGATGGTACCTGCCAGCGCCACCATGACCGTCCATGCCGGCGGCGCATGCTGCTCCCAGGCGGCATCGGGCAATCCGCTCAACCATTCAAGAACAATCACACAGCCGTTCATAAGCCATTGAGAAACATGCAGAATTCCGTCAAACGGCAGTGCGACACCGGCCAGCGCCAGCGGCACAATGACCAGACTCACCAACGGGATAGCCAGCGCGTTGGCCACCGGTGAAATCAGCGATACCTGCTGGAACAAGGCGAGCAACACCGGCACCAGCGCCAGTGTGACCGCCCATTGCACCCGTGCCCACGCCTCCAGCCAGTGCGCGGGCTGCAACCGGTTCACCGTCACCAGCATGATGATCGCCACCGCGCCGAACGACAGCCAGAACCCTGCGGCGAGCACCGACCATGGATCGATCAACAGTACCACCAACAGCGCCAGCGCCAGCACTTCGCGCGCCGCGGTCGCCCGGCCCAGCCACAGTGCGGCCGCGACCACGGCCAGCATGAACACCGTGCGCTGCGCCGGCACCGCAAATCCGGCGAGCAAGGCATAGGCCAGCGCCGCCAGCAAACCCGCAACGGCTGCAGCCTTTACCGCAGGGAGCGCCAGCGTCAGCCTTGTGCTGCGCCGCCAGCCGAAATTGACCAGCGCAAACGCCAGTCCCGACAGCATCGTCACATGCAGGCCGGAGATGCTCATCAGGTGATTGACCCCGGTGCGTGTAAACACCTGCCATTGCTCCGGCGGAATTGCACGCTGATCCCCCATCACCAATGCCGCGATGACGCCGGATGCCGGCGCATCACCCAGCGCCCCCTGGATGCGATTACGCAGTTGCTCGCGTACGCGCTCGACCGTATAGGCCAGTGACTGCACCCGCGCATCCAACCGGCGATGGCCGCCCTTAGGGCGCACATACCCCGTGGCCCGTATGCCGCGTTCCAACAGCCATGCTTCGTAATCGAAGCCATGCGGATTGGCGAGACCGTGCGGGCGCTTCAGACGCACCGTAAACTGCCAACGCTCGCCGGGATGCACTTCGGGCAATTGCACGGCGGCACCGTCACGGCCCCCGGCGCCCCACCACGACAACACGATGCGGCGCGGCACCTGCGCCTCCGGAGTCCGCACCTGCTCGACATCAAACTCGAAACGCACGCTGCGTTCATAACTTTGCGGCAATGTCGCCACCACGCCGGTCAGTGTGATGTCACGCCCCTCCCATTCGCCCGGCAGCGCGTCTGCCATGCGGATATGCGCCAGCCACGCGGCCCAGGCAAATCCGCAGGCCAAAGCCGTCGAGAGAATAACGACCCGGCGCAAAACCCGACGCGCACCACCGGCGCCCTGCAGCAACAGCACCAGCAGCGGCCCGGCGGCCAGTCCTCCTGCCCAGGCCAATGGCGGCAATGCCGGCTGCAATTGCAACAGCCAGACCCCGACCGCAAATGAAAGAATAAACAGGACCATCGTTGCATAACGCCGCGCCGCGGCCGCCGCTGACCGAAGCCGCTACAATGACGATATTCACCCGCCGAATCCGCAATGCCCCGCAAGCATTTCCGCAAATACCTGCCCACCCACCAGTCGATCACCGGCAACCGTTTCGTCGCCTGGTTCGGCCCCTGGCTGCAGCACCACAACCTGTGGCACCTGAACCGGTCCTCGGTCGCCGGCGGCGTCGCGGTCGGGCTGTTTGCCGGGCTGGTGCCGGGGCCACTGCAAATCCTCACCGGCGTCATCCTGTCGATCCTGTTCCGCGTCAACCTGCCCGTCGCGGCGCTGATGACGCTCTATACCAACCCGCTGACCATCGTGCCCTTGTATTACCTCGCCTATCGGTATGGCGCGCTGGTGACGATGAGCGATGCGCAGAACCATCAGCCGGCGACATTCAGCACCGAGGGGCTCTCCTGGACGGACTGGTTGCCAGCGTTGTTCGACTGGATGGTCGCCATGGGCAAGCCGCTTGCCGTCGGGCTGCCGCTGCTCGGCATTACGCTCGCCGCAGTGGGATACCTGGTGGCGGACAATGCGTGGAAAATCTATGTGCGGCTCGCCTGGCAACGCCGCGCCAAAAGCCGGAAGCGGAAATAATGGCCACAAAAGCACCGCCATACTGGAAACGCGCCGCCCGCGAACTCAGCGCAGCGGACCCGGTGCTGGGTGCGCTGATCGTGCAATACAAGGGCCTGACGCTGGCCAGCCGCGGCGACGCTTTCCAGACGCTGGCGCGCTCCATTATCGGCCAGCAGATTTCAGTCAAAGCGGCGCAAAGCGTGTGGGATCGTTTCGCCACGGCGGTTGGCGAGATGCAGCCCAAACGCGTGCTGCGGCTTTCGGTGCAACAGCTGCGCGGCTGCGGGTTGTCCGGACAGAAAGTGAATTACCTGCGCGACCTGTCGGCGCGGTTTGCCAAGGGTGCGATCGATGTCAGCCGCTGGCATGACAGGGACGATGAGTCGCTGATCGATGAACTGACCGAAGTCAAAGGCATCGGTCGCTGGACTGCCGAAATGTTCCTGATTTTTTATCTGACGCGGCCCGACGTGTTCCCGCTCGCCGACATCGGCCTGCAACGCGCAATGCAACTGCACTACAACAAGGGCCGCGAGCTGTCGGACCGGCGTATCGCGGCATTGGGCAAACTGTGGTCGCCCTGGCGTTCGGTCGCAACTTGGTACTTGTGGCGCAGCCTCGACCCGATCCCGGTTGAGTATTAAAATATTTATCAATAAAAACAAATACTTAAGATCACCTCTTGGAAACCCCTGGAAACACAGCACTGACGCTGCCGCATGCCGAGTTCATTGCCGAATATGCGCAGGGCACGGTCATCGTCAATTTCGACGCCAAAGCTGCCGCGCGATTCCTCAGCGGACAGTTGCTGCTGCCGCTGTTCATAATGCCGGTGCTGGGCATCGGCGTCGCACTGGCTTTGACGGGCTGGGTATGGACCGGCCTCGCCGTGATCGCCCTGGGCATCATCGTACCCAGACTGATTAAACGCGGCGCGCCACACTTTCTGCTGCAGCAGGCGCTCAGCGACGCGGGTTTGTATCAGGAGTTGCTGCGCAACCGGGTGATCCAGCTGGTCAGGCCCGCGCGCGCGTAAACGGTTTCAGTTCGCCATCATCCAGTTCAAGGATGCGGTCGGCACGTTCGGCCATGCGCGGATCGTGAGTCACGATCACAAAACTCGTTCTGGTTTCGCGATTCAACTGCAGCATCAGATCAAACACCGTTTCTGCAGTGCGCCGGTCGAGATTGCCCGTGGGTTCATCGGCAAGAACGCACGCCGGCCGGGTGACCAGGGCACGCGCCAGTGCAGCACGCTGGCGTTCGCCGCCGGAGAGTTCACCCGGCGTATGCGTCAGCCGGTGCCCCAGCCCCACCGCCTCCAGCATCTGCCGCGCAGCGGCCAAGGCTTCGACTCGCGGCGCGCGGCGGATGATCAGCGGCATCGCGACATTCTCCACCGCAGTGAATTCCGGCAGCAGGTGATGGAACTGATAGACAAAACCCAGCGCGCGGTTGCGCACGTCACCGCGCTGTTTCTCGCTCTGCCCCGACAGCGGCGCGCCAAGTATGCTGACCTCGCCTGCGCTGGGCGCATCCAGACCACCCAGCAAATGCAGCAGCGTGCTTTTGCCGGAACCCGAAGCGCCGATGATCGCAATGCGTTCGCCCGGCATCACATCCAGATCGATGCCCAGCAGCACCGGAACGGCGTCAGCGCCTTCACGATACGCCTTGCGCAGCCCGCGGCAGGAGATTACAGGCATCGGATTGCCGGCAGCTTCACTCATAACGCAAAGCCTCCGCCGGATTGACCTGGGAGGCGCGATAACTGGGATACAGTGTCGCCAGTATCGACAGCGTAAACGCCACTACCGCCGTCAGCACCACGTCGCCGGCCTGCAACTGTGAAGGCAGATCGGCGATCTGATACACATCCTGCGGCATGAACTTCACGTGAAACAGGTTTTCGATGAACGCGATGATGCTGGCGACATTGATTGCACCCAGGATGCCGAAAACGATGCCGCAGCCCACGCCCATGGCGCCGATCAACGTGCCCTGGACCATGAAAATGCGCATCACGTCGCCGGGCGACGCGCCCATAGTGCGCAGGATTGCGATATCCGCCTGCTTCTCCTTCACCACCATGAACAGACTGGACACCATATTGAATGCGGCGATGGCGATAATGAAGAACAGCAGCAGCGACATCATGCGCTTTTCAAGTTCAACCGCGCGGAAGTAAGTCGCATTAAATTGTGACCAGTCGCTGACCGACACTTCCGGCGGGAGTTGCGCCAGCAGTTCGCGTGCAACCTGGCGTGCGAGGAACAGATCGTCGAGTTTCAGGCGCACGCCGCTGACCTGGCCGTCCATCCGGTACAGCCGTTGCGCATCCTCGATATGCACCACCGCCAGCCCCGCATCGATCTCGTAGTGACCCACCTCAAAAATCCCGGTCACCGTGAATTGGCGCAGCCGCGGCAGGATGCCGGCCGGGGTCACCTGCCCCTGCGGCGCCACCAGCACCACCCTGTCGCCGACAACAACGCCCAGCGCCCGCGCCAGCGGTGCACCCAGGGCAACGTTGTACTCACCGGAACGCAGATCATCCAGCGTTCCGGAACGCATATGCGCGCCGATTTCGCTGACCTTGCCTTCCTGGGCTGGATCGATGCCGCGCAGAAATGTGCCGCGCACCTTGCCGCCGCTGGTCAACAACCCTTGTGCCGAAACATAAGGCGCTGAAGCCACGACATGCGGATGTTTGGCTGCGGTCGCCGCCACCGAAGGCCAGTCGCGCAGCGACTCTCCCAATCCGCTGATCTGCACATGGGCAACAGCACTCAGCATGCGCGTGCGCACCTCGCGCTGAAACCCGTTGAACACCGACAGCACGGTAATCAGCACGGTCATGCCCAGCGCGATGCCGATCACCGAAATCAGCGAGATGACGGAAATGAACCGGGTCCGCTGCCGCGCACGGGTATAACGCAGGCCCACAAAAAGCGGAAATGAATTCACGGGAAACCGTAAAATGGAAAGGCGCAGTTTGCCATAAATGATCGGGCGCGACGCCATGATAGACTCGTTTCGAGTCGCGGTTATGCCGCAGTTATGCTGCAATTATGCTGTTGTTATGCTGTTGTTATGCCAATACCGCCTAGACCATTGCGTATGTGAACGTGCAAGAACGTGCAACTCACCCTGTTCATCCCCGACCTGCTGCCGCCCCCCGGCGCCGAGCGCCTCACCGCCGGCACTGCAGCGAATCTGCGCCGCATGTGCGGCCGCGGCGCCGTACAGCATTTTCCCGCCATTGATGTTGAAACCTGGCTGTGCCAGGCCTTCGAGGTCGAGAAACAACTCAACTGGCCGGTGGCGGCACTCACCGCGCTGATCGACGGCCAGCCAGCAGCATCCGGTTTCTGGATGCGCGCCGACCCGATACATCTGCAACTGCAACGCAGCCGCAGCCTGCTCCTCGCTGCTCCCGCACTGGCCATCACCGCGGCAGAAGCCGCCGCATTGGCAGAAACACTGAACACACATTTCGCCGCGGACGGCATTGTGCTGAATGCCGCTCAACCCACCCGCTGGTATTGCACACACAGCGAGGCCGCCGCGATCACCTCACCGACCCTCACTGCCCTCGCCGGCCAGCCGCTGCCGCGCGCGCAACTCGCCGGCCCCTGGCATCGCTGGCTGACGGAATGCCAGATGCTGCTCCACGAACATCCGGTCAATAATGCGCGTGAACAACGCGGCGATCCGGTCATCAACAGCCTGCTGCTGTGGGGCGGCGGCAACAAACCCGCCGTACCAGGCCGGCATTTTTCGCACGTCTGGAGCGCGGATCCGCTGGCCGCCGCCCTCGCCCTGCAAAGCGGCGCGGAATACGCACCCGTACCCAACACGGCTGCGGCATGGCTGGGCGCGCTGTCCGGCAAAACAGCGTCGGGCGCGTGCCACCTGATTACGCTGGACCAGGCTCACCATGCCGCCCGTTACGAAGGACCCGATGCCTGGATGCAGACCGTCGCCGCGCTGGAGGACGGCTGGTTCGCACCATTGTGGGCGGCGATCGGCGGCCCCATTGAAGAACTGCACATTGTGGCGACCAACCCGGAACAATGCCTGCGTGTCACGCTGCATGCCGCCGACCGGCTGAAATTCTGGCGGCGCACACCCGACTGGTCGACCCTGACCGGCATCCGGGCATGACCAACATCG
Organism: uncultured beta proteobacterium; assembly: GCA_903933915.1. Taxonomy (GTDB): domain Bacteria; phylum Pseudomonadota; class Gammaproteobacteria; order Burkholderiales; family SG8-41. The sequence continues at coordinate 15,941 of CAIZLW010000024.1, forward strand.
TCACGCGCCCCATCGACACTGCACTCGCGGCGCAACTGGTCGGGAGCGGACTGTCGCCGTTCCTGGCGCGCATCTATGCTGCTCGCGGCATCCGCGATCAGGCGCAACTCGATGCCGACCTGAAACGGCTCATACCGCCGGAACGCCTGCTTAACGTCGGCGCCATGGCCGCCCTGCTGGCCGATGCCATTGCCAGTGGTAAAAAATTGCTGATTGTTGCCGACTATGACGCCGACGGCGCCACCGCCTGCGCGGTCGGACTGCGTGCGCTGCGCGGCTGCGGCGCTCAAGTGGACTATCTGGTACCCAACCGCTTTGAATACGGTTACGGCCTGACGCCGGAAATCGTCCGCCTCGCCGCCGAACAGAAAAAACCCGATATCCTGATCACCGTCGACAACGGCATCGCCAGCATCGACGGCGTCGCCGAAGCAAACCGCCTGGGCATGAAAGTGCTGGTCACCGACCACCACCTGCCCGGCGACGCCCTGCCCGACGCCTGGTGCATCATCAACCCCAACCAGCCGGGCTGCGAATTCCCGAGCAAGAGCCTCGCCGGCGTCGGCGTGATGTTCTACCTGATGCTGGCGCTGCGCGCCGAACTGCGCCATCGCGGCGCTTACGCTGAAAAACCCGAACCCAATCTCGGCGCCTTGCTGGATCTGGTCGCGCTGGGCACCGTCGCCGATGTGGTCCGCCTAGATGACAACAACCGCCTGCTGGTGCAGCAGGGCTTGCAGCGCATGCGCGCTGGCCGCGCCCATGCCGGCATCACCGCATTGTTCAATGCCGCCGGACGCGACGTGCGTCGAGCGGGCGCCTATGACCTGGGTTTTGTCGCCGGTCCGCGGCTCAATGCCGCCGGGCGGTTGACGGACATGTCGCTGGGCATCGAATGCCTGACCACCGACGATCCGATCCGCGCCGGCGACATCGCACGCCAGCTCGACCAGTTGAACCGCCAGCGCCGCGACATCGAGGCCGACATGCAGGAGTCGGCACTGGCCCGCGTTGAAGACGTGGCGCCGGGCTACACCCTGAGCCTCTACGATCCGCAATGGCACCAGGGTGTCATCGGCATCCTCGCCTCGCGTCTGCGCGAACGGTTTCATCGTCCGACTTTCGCCTTTGCCGCTGCCGGCAACGGCGAACTCAAAGGCTCCGGCCGGTCGATTACAGCATTGCATCTGCGCGATGCACTGGATCTGGTATCGAAACGGCATCCGCAACTGATTCTGCGTTTCGGCGGCCATGCCGCAGCGGCCGGACTTTCACTGCGCGAGGGCGCGTTCGACGATTTCCGTGAAGCCTTCGAAGCCGTGGCACGCGAACTGCTGACACCGGGCGACCTTGACCGGGAATGGGTCACCGATGGCCCGCTGCCGCCTGAAGACATGACGTTGGCCAATGCCGCAGCCATCGCCGACGCAGTCTGGGGCCAGGGGTTTCCCGAACCCCGCTTTCATGACTGCTTCGAGGTCGCCGCGCAGCGCATCGTTGGTGAACGCCACCTGAAGCTGCGATTGCGCCGCGAAGCAAGTCCCCTTGGGGAGCGCCGCGGCAGCCAGCTAATCGACGCCATGCTGTTCGGCCATGCCGATCCGCTGCCGCAGTCCATTGCCGCAACCTACCGGCTCAGTGCCAACCACTACAACGGCTCGGTCACCCTGCAACTGATCCTTGAGCACTGGCAGACCCAGGACGCCTGAGTCTGTACGCCGCACCACCACTCGCAGCGCCTCCGCCTGCGGATACGGCACTAACAGCACCACATTCATCGCTCCGGCCATCCCAGGCCTGAGGCAAAACTCACACGTTTAGCCGGCCGATCCCGATCAGCCAATGATTTTCGCTGGCGCAAAGAGTTCACAAACGGGATATCCAATACTGCAAGCCTAGATGCCCACAGTGCGTTGCCTGGGCCTCGCACCGACCCGCATCAATGCCGGGACCTCATGGCAGTCGCAATCGGTGCCGGTGTAGGCGCTGTTGGCGGCGCAGCATTCGGCGGCGTCATCGGCCACGAAGTCAGCAAAGAGCTGATGCCGCTTTGGATCAGTTGACCCGTTAACCGTCCATCTCCAGCAACACCGCAAACGGCTGAACTCTGCCGGACTACTGCGGCTTGATCCCGGCGCTGCTGATCACCTTTTTCCAGCGCTCGTGATCAGTGTGCATGTAACGCCCCAATTCAGCCGGGGTCCCCGGCGCGGGATCCGCACCTTGGGCGACCAGCTTCTGCGCAATTTCAGGTTCATTCAGCGCCTTGACGACCCGGGCGTTGATTTTGGCGATGCGGGCCTGCGGCGTGGTGGCCGGCGCAAACAGCGCGTTCCAGTTCGCATATTCGAAACCCGGGTAGCCTGACTCGGCAACGGTCGGCACCTCCAGCGCCGAAGCGGAACGCTTCAATGTGCTCACCGCCAACGCGCGCAGGCGTCCGGATTTCACATGCGGCAGCACTGAGGGGATTGAAAGCCACAACAACTGGATCTGCCCGCCCACCAGATCGGTCAAAGCCGGCGCCCCGCCCTTGTACGGCACATGCACGGCCTGCATGCCGGTCGACAGTTTCAGCAACTCCAGCCCCAGGTGGGTTGCCGTACCGGAACCCGCCGAACCGAAATTGAGCTGCCCCGGACGCTCCTTCGCGTACTGCACCAGCTCCTTGACGGTTTTTGCGGGTACCGACGGATGCGCAATCAGTATCTGCGGATTCATCACCAGCATGCCCACCGGCGCAAAATCGCGGAACGGGTCATAGGACAGTTTGGCGTGCAATGCCGGATTGATGGTCATGCCACCCGCGGTGCCTACCAGAAACGTGTAGCCGTCGGGCGGCGCATGGGCGACCACTTCGGTGCCGACGATGCCACCGGCACCGCCACGGTTGTCGATGATCACCGGATGCCCCCACTCTTCAGTCATGCGCTGCGTCACCAGCCGCACCACCACATCCGAAGGGCCGCCCGCCGGAAAGGTGATGACCATGCGCAGCGGTTTGGAGGGGTAACTATCGGCCGCTTCTGTAACAGCAGACACTGTGAGCGCAACAAGGCCAGCAAAGAGGGCAGCAAGGCGGGGCATGGCGATTCCGGATGAGGTCCAAGGTTTTGATTATCAGACGCTTATTCCGTGATGGCAATGCACACGACTGCTCCCGCCAGCGCGCCGGAAAGGCGGCATGGCCAGTGCCGCTGCGGTAAAATCGGGGTTTTTCGCGGGAACTCTCATGGAAGCCGAACGCCTCAACGCCATCGCCAATCGCCTGCAGGATCTCCGGGAGCGCACGGGGGCGCTGCGGAGGTATCTTTGACTACGATACCAAAACCCGTCGCCTCGAAGAACTCGTCAAGCTGAGCGAAGACCCCGCGCTGTGGAATGACGCGCCGCGCGCTCAGGAAGTCGGCCGCGAACGCAAAACCCTCGAAGGCATCGTCTTCACGCTGCGTGATCTGGACCGCGACCTGACCGACACGCATGAACTGTTCGAAATGGCCCGCGGCGAAAGCGACGACAGCACCCTGCTCGCCGTTGAAGAAGATGCCGCCAAGCACGCCGGCATTGTCGAGGACATGGAGTTCCGCCGCATGTTCTCGCAGGCGATGGACCCCAACAACTGCTTCCTCGACATCCAGTCCGGCTCGGGCGGCACCGAGGCTCAGGACTGGGCTTCCATTCTCGAACGCATGTACCTGCGTTATTGCGAGAAAAAGAAATTCAAGGTTGAAGTGCTTGAGGAATCCGCCGGCGACGTCGCCGGCATCAAGAGCGCGTCGCTGAAAATCAGCGGCGACTATGCCTTCGGTCATATGCGCACCGAATCCGGCGTGCACCGGCTGGTACGCAAGTCACCGTTCGATTCAAACAATCGCCGCCACACCTCGTTTGCCAGCGTGTTCGTCTACCCGGAAGTCGACGACTCGATCGAGATCGACATCAACCCGGCCGACCTGCGCGTCGATACCTACCGCGCCTCCGGCGCCGGCGGTCAGCACATCAACAAGACCGACTCGGCGGTGCGCATTACGCACATCCCCACCGGCATCGTCGTGCAGTGCCAGAGAGACCGCTCGCAGCACCGCAATCGCGCCGAAGCCAACGCGATGCTCAAATCAAAACTGTATGAGCTTGAACTGCGCAAACGCAACGAGCAGAAACAGGCCATGGAAGACGCCAAGACCGACATCGGCTGGGGGCACCAGATCCGCTCCTACGTGCTCGACCAGTCGCGCATCAAGGATCTGCGCACCAACGTCGAAATCGGCAATACCCAGGGCGTACTCGACGGCGACCTCGACGTTTTCATCACCGCCAGCCTCAAATCAGGACTTTAATCATGACCGACAAAAACAGCAGCGGCCTCGATCCCCAGACTCCTGATGCGGCAGATGCGGCGCAAAGCGACGAAAAACTCGTCGCCGAACGCCGCAGAAAACTGGACGCCATCCGCGCCGCCGGCATCGCCTTCCCCAACGACTTCGTGCGCCGCGACCTGGCGCAACCGCTGCAGGACAAACACGGCGCCGCCGAAGCCGAAGCGCTCGCAGCAGCCGCAGTGACTGTCGCCGTCGCCGGCCGCATCATGCTCAAGCGCGTCATGGGCAAGGCCAGTTTTGCGACGATCCAGGACATGAGCGGCCGCATCCAGGTTTACGTCTCCGTCGACGATACCGGCGCCGACGTTATGGAAGCGTTCAAGCATTACGACAGCGGCGACATTATCAGCGTCGAAGGCGCACTGTTCAAGACCAAAAAAGGCGAGCTGACCGTACGCGCC
>CAIZLW010000025.1 GCA_903933915.1 uncultured beta proteobacterium
GTGATTGCAAGGTGGCGAGCATGGCGGGTATGGAAGGGCTGCGTGAACCGCGGACCAGAATGTCATAAAAACGGTTCTTGCCGTCGAGGGCCTGCACGGCATCGCCGGCCTCGTAAGCCCGGATGGCATCGGTTGCGGCCTGATCCAGCAACCGCAGATTGTCGTCATCGGCTTTTTCGGCGAACGAGCGTGCCGCGAGTCCTTCAAGAACGGCGCGTATGGCATAGAGATCTTCAATTTCTTCAGTGCTGAGTTCGCGCACGATGGGGCCGCGATTGGGGATTACCGTTATCAGGCCCTCGGATTCCAGTTGCCGCAGCGCTTCCCGGACCAGGGTTCGTGATACGCCCAGACTGTGCGTCAGCTCGCGTTCCGTCAGACGTTGGCCGGGACGAAACTGGCCATTGATGATGGCTTCGCGGATGGCGTGTTCCACCTGTTGGCGCAGCGGAGCGGCGTGTTTGGCGATTTCGAGCAGTGGCGCAGCGGGTAGGGTCATTGTCGCTTGTCAGATTTTCATATTTACAGATTGTCGGACAATAAGACAATCTGTAGAAGATCGCAATGACTGGGCATGCCCTTTGCCGCTGGAGTTATTGGTGAAAATATTTAATTAATTGTTTATAAAGGGAAAAATAGTTATTTTAGGCTTGTTTTTTATATCGTCACCCGTGGACCGGCAAAGGGAAGTGCTTAGACGTAGCCGAGGCATTTCCACCCGATCAGGGCAATCACCAGCAGCAACACCACATAAGCGAGGCCCGTCAGCGAGAGGCCAATCCGGGTGAACTGCTTGCTGGTGAAGGTTTCGGTGCCGAGGCAGACCCTGTTCTGCGGCGCGTTGATTGGCAGCGCTGCTGAAGTCAGCGCAGTGGCGCTGGCAACGCCGAGATGAATCAGGATCAGGAACAGCGTCAATCGGGCAAGGCGGCAGGCGCGCAGTCCCCTTGCGGCCAAATCCGAAATCTCAGTGATTTATTTTTGCCAACGATCACCGGAAGAATTCTGCAGTGCCATTCGCAGCCGTCGCAGCTTCGCGACGTCGAGTTTGTCCGAATCGCGTGTGGTTTCCTTGCTTTTGATCAGCCCGTCCAGGCTCAGTGTTGAAACCTTGCAGCCATTGAAGTCATGGTGTTCCAGGAATTTTCGGAATGCGCTGAATTTCAGGTCGTTTGCGACAAACAGGATGTCTATCGCAATATCGCCTTCGACTGCTGTCGTATAGCCCTTGTCCAGGCTTTCGATCGCCAATCCCTGGAGCGCTTGCTGATTGAATGGAAGTTCCATGAGCGCCGCCCGGAGTTTCCTGTTGTTCCCGCGACTCAAGGGCAGCAGCAGATCGATGTCCTTGGTGGCTCTCGGAAAACCATGAAACATCATGGCGGTTCCGCCAATAACGGCGTATTCGACACCGTGATCGTTCAGCGCTTTCACGAGCGCGCCGAGATCATCCGGGGTCGGTAACCGTCGCTCCGTCGTCAAGCGCTTGCCCGCGCATGTCGAACGGCGCGTTCCAGCTCAAGGTCTTCGTCGCGCCGGTTTTTTTCGGCCATCGATTTGAAATACAAAATACCGGGGTGCACCGGTTCCGGTGACAGGATGCTGTTGGCGCGAGCCTGCAGCCGCCCAAAGCGGGCGGCGAGGGTGCGCCCACGCCGCTTTGCCGGCATCTGCAGTAGCGCCAGTGCTGCGTTGAGTTCGCGCTGATCCTGATCGCCGTAACGCAGGCGTGCTTCGGGCAATTCATTGTTGCCGGCCTGCGATGTGCCCGCTCCGATAAATAAAGCGGAGAGAGGGCCGAGCAGCGGGTTGTCGCGGGGCGCTCGGAATGTCGGATGTGAATCCCCCTCGACGCGCTCGCATAAACCGACCAGAGCCAGTCGCTTCAGCAACTTGGACGCATTGCCGGGATCCACCTGAGCGGCGCTCGCCAGACGACGCAGTGGCAGCGCGCGTTCTGGCTGCTCGTACAGGGTTCGAAGCACGCGATATCGCTCGTCGCTTCCAAAAACTTCCCTCAGCATGGCGTCAGCACTGGCTTTCATGATGATGATTTTAAGCATTCGTTGTTAAATTAACAACACTAAAATCAACGCCACCTCGATGGCTACGCAAAATAATATCAATAAAAACAATTGGTTATGGTTTTTCAGGGAAAATGCAATGGCCGGTAATCGGGGCGGCCCGGGATTTCCCTTTCAAAATGGCCGTGCCTGATCTCCGTCATCCACTACTTTTGTTGAGGGTCGTCCGGCCTTGTTGCGGGTGACACCTTGCTTGAGCCCCCGGACGATCTGATGTTCAAGGCGTTTGCTGCCCAGCACATAGTCTTCGTTTTACGTCAGGCAGGAGCGAAAAAATATACCGCTTCAGCAGTCGACGGTTCACCCAGCATAAAAAATCGTGATCTTGTTCAACATCACGGTCCCAATTCCTCATATCGTCGCCCCATTTCACCTTTTCCCCGAACACCCGGCAGCGCACTGTCGGTTTTTCCTGTCCATTTGCTATAGTGACCAGAAATCCAATAACACGACTCATCGCTAAAAGATGAATCCTGAAATTGCAGGGGGAGTGGCGGATCGGCCGTGGGCCGCGGCTGATCTGCTGTGGATACTGGGCAGCCTGTGCCAGATCCATCGCATTCCCTTTGATGCTGCGCTGGTGGCGCGGCAATATCCGCCGCCGCACTCGACGGCCACGTTTATCGATGCCGCGTCCGCGTTTGGGTTCAAGGTCGGCGCTTGTGATGCGTCGATGCATGGGGTTGCGGCGCTGACGTTTCCCTTGGTTGCGTGGATGCTTCAACCGGCTGCTGATGGCGGTGCGGGCGCGGATTCTGCAACTGCGGCGCAATTCCAAAGACTGGCGTTGATGGTCAGGGGCGATGACCAGCGGCTGCTGTATTTTGCCGCCGGCAGCCATAAGCCCGAGACCCTGCCGGCCAGCGAATTTACACAGCGTTTTGAACCCCTGGTATGGCTGGTGACCCGCGAGCATGCGCATGGCGTGATGGATGATGAATCCGACGTGCGTGAACCGGGAAACTTCGGTTTTCGCTGGTTCATTCCGGAGCTGGTTAAACACAAAACGGTATGGCGTGACGTGCTGGCGGCTTCACTGGTGCTGCAACTGGTGGGGCTGACCACACCGCTGTTCACCCAGGTCATTATCGACAAAGTGGTGGTGCACCAGACTGAAAGCACGCTGATCGCGATTGCCGGCGCGCTGGTCATGTTCCTGCTCTTTAATGCTTTTCTGACGTGGCTGCGGCAGTACTTTATTTTGCACACCGGCAACCGCATCGACGCGGTGCTGGGCAGTTCGGTGTTCCGTCACATGATCCGTCTGCACCTGCGCTATTTCGAGCAACGGCCCACGGGCACGCTGATCGCGCGGCTGCATGGCGTGGAAACCATCCGCCAGTTCATCAGCGGCGCTGCGGTCACGCTGTTTCTCGATCTGCCTTTTCTGCTGGTATTTCTGGCGGTGATGTTCTGGTACAGCTGGCAGCTGTCGCTGATCGCGGTGACGACGGTGGCGCTGCTGGCCATACTCAGCATCGTGGTCACGCCGCTGCTGCGCGAGCGTGTCAACGAACAGTTCCTCAAGGGCGCGCGCAACCAGGCTTTCCTGACCGAGTATGTGGCAGGTATGGAAACCGTCAAATCGCTGCAGATGGAACCGCACCTCGAAAAACGCTACGACGATCTGCTGGCCGATTACATGACCGCCGGTTTTCGCACCCGCCAATTGTCGAATACCACCAATACGCTGGCCAACGCGATTGAACAGGCACAGACCCTGGCCATACTCTGTGTCGGCGCGCTGATTGTGATGCGGAACGACGGATTCACCATCGGCATGCTGGTGGCGTTCCAGATGTTTGCCAGCCGCATGGCGCAGCCGATGCTGCGGCTGGCATCGCTATGGCAGGAATTCCAGCAGGCGGATATTGCCGTTCGCCGCCTGGGTGATTTGATGGATGCGCCGGCGGAACCGTACGCCTTGCTGCCGTCACGCGCCGCGGCTGGTGCAGGGCGCATTGACATTACCGGGCTGTCGTTTCGCTACAGCGATAAACATCCTTATCTGTATCGCAACCTGACGCTGACGCTGCAGCCCGGCCGGCTCACGGTGATTACCGGCCCCTCGGGTTGCGGTAAAAGCACGCTGGCCAAGTTGCTGCAGGGGTTTTATCCGCCGGAGGACGGCAGCATCGAGATCGACGGCCGTGACATCCGCCATCTTGCGGCCAACGAGGTGCGTCAGTGTTATGGCGTGGTGCCGCAGGAAACCCTGTTGTTCGCCAACACGGTTTACGAGAATCTGCTGATGGCCAGCCCGCATGCCGGATTTGATGAGGTCATGCAGGCCTGCCGCATGGCGGAAATCCATGGCGTGATCGAAAAAATGCCGCAGGGGTATCAAACCGGGCTGGGCGAACACGGTGTTGGCCTGTCGGGTGGGCAGAAGCAGCGTCTGGCCATTGCCCGCGCGCTGCTCAAGCGTCCGAAAGTGCTGATTTTTGATGAGGCCACCAGCGGCCTGGATCAGGCGACCGCGGAGCAGTTTGCGCAGACCATCAATCAACTCAAAGGCAAGGTAACGATGGTTTTCATCGCGCACAACCTGCCGCGGAATCTGCGGGTGGATGACGTTTTTACACTGAACGGCTGAAGCGGGATGGCAAACAGGGGTTAAAGGGGCGGATGGACGGGATTTCCTGACGATGGAATTCACGTTTTGTTACTATCGACCCTTTCGTCTGCCATCCATGGAAATCGTCACTTTCCCCAACAGTCCATACCGACTGCACCAGACGTTCGCGCCGGCCGGTGACCAGCCGGAGGCCATCAACAAGCTGACCGAGGGGCTGCGCGACGGACTGGTGCATCAGACGCTGCTCGGCGTCACCGGTTCCGGCAAGACCTACACCATGGCGCATGTCATCGGCCGCATGGGGCGCCCGGCGCTGATCATGGCGCCGAACAAGACGCTGGCGGCGCAGCTGTATTCGGAGATGCGCGAGTTCTATCCCGAGAACGCGGTGGAGTATTTCGTCTCGTACTACGATTACTACCAGCCGGAAGCCTACGTGCCGTCGAAAGACCTGTTCATCGAAAAAGACTCGAACATCAACGAGCATATCGAGCAGATGCGTCTGTCAGCGACCAAGGCGCTGCTGGAGCGCCCGGATACGATCATCGTCGCCACGGTGTCGGCGATTTACGGTATCGGCGATCCGTCGGATTACCACGGCATGATCCTGCATCTGCGGGAGAATGAAAAGCTGTCGCAACGCGACACGATCAAGCGGCTGACTGAAATGCAGTACGACCGCAATGAATTGGAATTCAAGCGCGGCGTGTTCCGCGTGCGCGGCGACGTGCTCGACATTTTTCCGGCGGAAAACTCCGAGACGGCGGTGCGGGTGTCGCTGTTCGATGATGTGGTGGAAAGCATCCAGATCTTCGATCCGCTGACCGGCCACATCCTGCAGCGGGTATCGCGCTTCACGGTCTATCCGTCGAGCCATTACGTGACGCCGCGTGCGACCACGCTGCGCGCAATCGAGGCGATCAAGATTGAATTGCGCGAACGTATCGATACCTTCACCAAGGAACACAAGCTGATCGAAGCGCAGCGCATCGAGCAGCGCACCCGCTTTGATCTTGAAATGCTCAATGAAATGGGTTTCTGCAAGGGCATCGAGAACTATTCACGGCATTTGTCCGGTCGCCCGCCGGGAGCGCCGCCGCCGACACTGATTGATTATCTGTCGCCGGACGCGCTGATGTTCATCGATGAAAGCCACGTGACTATTCCACAGGTCGGCGGCATGTATAAAGGCGACCGCGCACGCAAGGAGAATCTGGTCGGGTATGGATTTCGCCTGCCGTCGGCGCTGGACAACCGGCCGTTGCGCTTCGATGAATTCGAGAAATTCATGCGCAGGGTGGTATTTGTGTCGGCAACACCGTCGGAATACGAACGCACGCACCAGGGGCAGGTGGTCGAGCAGGTGGTTCGGCCCACGGGTCTGGTCGATCCGCAGCTGGAAGTGCGGCCGGCAACGACGCAGGTCGATGACCTGCTGTCTGAAATCAATCTCCGGGTTACCGCTGGTGAGCGGGTGCTGGTGACCACGCTGACCAAACGCATGTCCGAGGATTTGACGGACTATTTCGCCGAACATGGCATCAAGGTACGTTATCTGCACTCCGACATTGACACTGTGGAGAGGGTTGAAATCCTCCGCGACCTGCGGCTGGGTGAGTTTGATGTGCTGGTGGGCATCAACCTGTTGCGCGAAGGTCTTGATCTGCCGGAAGTTTCACTGGTCGCCATTCTCGATGCCGACAAGGAAGGTTTCCTGCGGTCGGAACGCTCATTGATCCAGACCCTCGGTCGCGCGGCGCGTCACATCAACGGCAAGGCCATTCTTTATGCCGATCGCATCACCGAGTCGATGCGCAAGGCGATGGATGAAACCGACCGCCGCCGCACCAGGCAAGTGGCGCACAATCTGGCGAACGGCATCACGCCGATCGGCGTCACCAAGCGCATCAAGGACATCATCGACGGCGCTTACAACCAGGAAGGCGCGCGCCTGGAACTGAAGGCGGCGCAGAACAAGGCCCGCTACGATGCCATGGGCACCAAGGAAATGACCCGCGAAATCAAGCGCGTCGAGAAGGAAATGCTCGATGCCGCGCGTAACCTTGAGTTCGAGAAGGCTGGGCAATTGCGCGATGAGCTGCATGTGCTGAAGCAGCGCTTGTTTATCGACGCGGCGTAACAACAATGGCGACGCGGGTGCTTTTTGTCTGCATGGGCTAGCAATTGCCAGATTAGCCGTTTTGCTTATGAAGCAGGGCGGTTTACGGCCTGATTGTGTATGGCTGTGTGCATGGCCAGATGGCTACTGGATGGCCGTGCCACCAGTGCTCACAGCATAACCGGACGCGTCCCTGCCAACGCTGGGTGCGGCAACCTGAACAGCGCATCTGCGGCCACAACGCCAGCCATGCTCTGGTCGGTCGGCGTGTAGGTGGTGTCATCTGCAATGCCAAGCTGACGAGCGGCACCAAGAGCCCGCATTGAACCGATAACCTCGTCGCGGCCATAGAGCGGCAGCAGATCGTGCGGCGCCTCTACGGTCGTATGCCCCATGGCGATGGCGGCGGCTTGGACAGCGTTGCCATTGTGCTGATGCTTGACGGTTGCATCACGCTTGTTTTCCGCCTGCCGCCAAGTGCCTGTCTTACCAGCCTAGCTGTCGGAGACAATACGCGACAAACTTACCAGAATTAGTATTCACGACGTGGTTCGGCGCATTGTCGAGGCATTTCACTAACTGACTTTTCGCTTCGCTGAGTTCTGGGTCCGGCGACCTTGCATTAGTGGCGGCTGGTCTTGGCGGTGGGGGATTAAGTGGGCCAATGCAAGAAGGACCGCCGCGGTTTGGCCATATTGCTCCCGACACAAAATTGGTGCCTTTGGGGCATGTGCTGACGCAGCTTCCGTCGGACACGACCTGCATTTCGCCCGCTCTGCACATATTAACCCATGCACCGTTCGGGTCTTTTACGTTCGCTGCAGCGCCGGCGCCGGCGGTATAAAGCCATAACGCAATGCATGAAAGTATCGTTGCTGTGCTTTTCATTATGTGCATCATCCTCAGAAAATTAATCAAGATTGAAGCGGGTTGAATTCAATTGCTGTCGCGTGCCATGAAACCCCGCCGGGGTCGCAAAGTGACCTTGGGTGGCGCCCCGAAGGAAGTCACCTTGGGTGGCGCCCTTGTAGCCCGGATGTAATCCGGGGCAGTTCAGGTGTTGAAGAAATTGATGACGGTGCTTCTTCCCGGATTGCGGCCTGCGGCCTGCATCCGGGCTACAAAGGCCGCGCCTACGCTGTTGTAGCCCGGATGCGCCCCGAAGGAAGTCTGATGAACGTGAAACCGTGGCAAGGTCAAACAATCAGAGGCTGTCGCCCGGATGTCGCATTTCAGTAAATCCCTGCGGTCGAATGAGCTAAGGGGTGGCGAAACAGACGTTAGCATTTTCGGTGGGTGCGGCCGCGGCGATGCCGCCTCTCAGTCGAGCTTGATGTTCGCAGTCTTGATGACCTTCACCCAGTTGTCGTATTCGTCGCGCATGAATTTTCCCAGCGCTTCCGGGGTTCCTGGTGAAGGTTCCGCGCCCTGACTCGACAGCCGTTTGGCCATTTCGGGTTCGGACAGCGCTTTCACGGATTCGGCATTGATCTTGGCGATGATGTCCTTGGGCAAGGCCGCCTGTCCCATCAGCGCGTACCAGGTGGCGTATTGGAAACCTTTGACGCCGGATTCTTCCACGGTCGGAATGTCCGGGATGGCGGGCGAGCGTTTTGCACTGCCGACGGCGATGCCGCGCATGCGACCGGCCTGCATCTGCGCCAGCACCGTGGGGATGCTGTTGAACATCACGGTAATCTGGCCGGACAGCAGGTCGGTCATTGCGAGGGCAGTGCCCTTGTACGGCACATGCAGCATATTGGTGCCGGTCATCGACTTCAGCAATTCCATGCCCATGTGCTGCGGGCTGCCCGGGCCGACCGAACCGTAGTTGATCTGGCCCGGTTTGCTCTTGGCGAGCTTGATCAGATCCTGGATTGAACGCACCGGGAGCGAAGGGTGAACAACGAGCACCTGCGGATTGATCACGGTGAGCGCGATGGGTGCAAGGTCGGTGAATACGTTGTAGGGCAGCTTCTGCAGTGCGGGGGCAAGCGCCAGTGAACCGGATGTGCCGAACAGCAGTGTGTAGCCGTCGGCGGGTGCTCGCAGGACTGTTTCGATGCCGATGACGCCGCCTGCGCCGGGGCGGTTTTCGACGATGATCTGCTGCTTCCAGGCTTCAGTCAGTTTTTGTCCCAGTGCGCGGCCGACAAAATCGGTGGGGCCTCCCGGCGGGAAATGAATGATCATGCGGATGGAACGTGAAGGATAGTTCTGCGCGGTTTGCGCGCCGGCGAGCGTTGCAGTGGCCAGCAACACTGATGCAATGCCGCATTGAATGATTTTTCTCACGTGGTCTCCCCTTTTTTTGTGCAGTCCGTATTGTCGAATCTATCACGAGTTCGGTTTGACCCGGGCATGACCAGCGGCTATCTTCGGTCAACCTTATTTTATTTAACAGAGTCCAATCAATGAACGACGCCATCCGGGCGCTTCTGCACCCGCAATCAATCGCCGTCATTGGCGCATCCAGTGATTTCAACAAGATCAACGGCCGCACCTTCAAGGCGCTGGTCGACAAGGGTTATGCCGGGCGCATTCTGCCGGTGAATCCGAAATACCAGACGCTGCTCGATCGGCCGTGTTATCCGGACATCGCATCGATCCCGGGTTCTGTCGATCTGGCTGTTGTGGCGGTGCCCGCGCGCCATGTGCCCGACACTTTGCGTGAACTCGGACGCAAGGGCGTCAAGGCTGCGGTGGTGTTCAGTTCCGGATTCAGCGAGGTCGGCGGTGACGGCATCCGTCTTGAAGCCGAACTGAAGCAGGCCATTCGCGAAAGCGGTGTGCGCATGCTCGGCCCGAACTGCCTGGGGCTGGTCAATGTGTTTGAAAACGTGATGGCGACCTTCAGCCAGTTTTCGTTGGGGCCGACGCCGGAAGGCCCGGCGGCCTTCGTCACGCAGTCCGGTGCATTGGGTACGGCAACTGCGGGTGTGGCGCGCAAACGCGGTCTCAATTTCGGATTTTTCGTCAACACCGGCAATGAAACCGACATCCAGTTTGTCGATGTGATGGGCGCGATCATTGCGGAGCCGCAGATCAAGGTCGGCGCCGGTTATATCGAGGGTCTGAAGAATGGCGCAGGGCTGCTGCAGGTGGCGGAAGACGCGATGCAGCGCTGCAAACCGCTGGTGCTGACCAAGGTCGGGCGTACGCGCGCAGGCGCGAAAGCGATTGCCTCGCACACCGGTTCGCTCGCGGGTGAGGATGCGGTGTTCGACGGCGTGATCCGTCAGCGCGGCATCATTCGCGCCCGCAGTGATGAGCAACTACTTGATTTTGTTGAGATATTTTCAAGCTGTGCGTTGCCCGGCGGCAACGGCATCGGCATCATCACGCGTTCCGGTGGCGCCGGTGCATTGATGGCGGACCGGGCCGAAGAAATCGGCCTCGATGTCGCCACGCTCAGTGATGCGACTACCACGGCGCTGCGCAAGGTGGTGCCGGCCTTTGGTTCCACCGGCAACCCGGTGGATATCACCGCGCAGGGATTGGTTAATCCGAACCTGATGCGCGAGAGCATCAATATCCTGCTGTCTGATCCGAAGGTAGACGTCGCCATCGCGTGGCTGTCGTTCTCGGAAAAACAGGCTGACATGAATGTGCAGAATTTCGTCGACGCCAAGGCGCAGACGACAAAACCGTTCATCGTGTGCTGGATGGGCATGCCGGATGCTGCCGGCGAAAAGATGCGCGCTGCCGGGATTCCGGTTCTGCGCAGCGCCGAAGCCGCGGTGGATGCGGTGGGCGCCATCGTGCGTTATGCCGAAGCGCGACGGAACTGGGTGGCCGATGCCTCGGCACGTGCCGCACTGCAGATGCCGGAACTGAAGCTGCCGGCGCAGCCCGGCCCGGTAGCAAGCCTTGAAGGCCAGGCGTTGTTGCAGACCTGTGGTGTGCACACCGCCGCCGCTAAATTGGCCAGCACTGCGGATGAGGCGGTGGCCGCAGCGCAGTCACTGGGTTATCCGGTGGTGCTGAAAATCGAATCGCCGGACATCCTGCATAAAACCGAAGCCAAAGGCGTTGCCCTGAATCTCAATGACGCAGACGCTGTTCGTGCGGCACACGGCCAGCTCGTCGCCAACGCCAAACACTACAAGGCGGATGCGCGGATCAGCGGTGTTTTGGTGCAGGCGATGGCGCAGGGCGATGTTGAACTGGTGATCGGGCTGAAGCGCGACGCCACATTCGGTCCGGTGGTGATGGTGGGGCTGGGCGGGGTGCTGATCGAAGTGTTCAAGGATGTGGTATTCCGCGCGGCACCGGTGACTGAGGGTGAAGCGCTGCGCATGCTCGATGAACTGAAAAGCAGGGTCGTGCTTGATGGCGTGCGCGGCAAGCCGCCGGTCAATAAACAGGCGCTGGCGCAGATGGTCAGTGCGGTGTCGCGGTTTGGCGCGGCGGCGGGGCCACGGCTCGCTGAACTCGACCTCAATCCGGTGCTGGCCGGGCCGCAGGGAGTGACTGCGGTGGACTGGCTGATGGTGCTGGATTGACGCGATGAAAGTATCCCTAGCCCGGATGGAGCATCGCGGAATCCCGGGCAATGTACGCCATGACAATAGGGTTAATGCATCCGTGGTCGTAAAGTTGTTCCCGGATTGCGGCCTGCAGCCTTCCCCCGAAGGGGACTTTCTTCGGGGCGCCCCCAAGGGGACTTCCTTCGGGGCGCCACCCAAGGTGACTTCCTTCGGGGCGTCCCCCAAGGGGACTTCCTTCGGGGCGCATCCGGACTACTGGCTGGATTGACGGCATGAGTGCAAGCGGCGGAATTGTCCGCAGCCCGGCGCTGGCGCCATTCCGCGTTCGCGCCTTCCGTTTTCAGTGGCCAGCCGATCTGGCGGCATCCTGGGCCATGGAAATGGAAATGCTCATCCTCGGCTGGTATGTGCTGGTCGAGACCCGGTCGGTGCTGATGCTGACGATCTTTGCCTCGCTGCAATATGTCGGCACCCTGCTGTCGCCGATGTTCGGTGTCATGGGTGATCGCATCGGACATCGCATCGTGCTCTGTGCGATGCGGGGGTTGTACGCAACCCTGGCTTCGGTGTTGATGGTGGCTGCTTTCATGGATGCGGTGACGCCGACGCTGGTGCTGATGACCACAGCCATTCTCGGCTTGGTCAAGCCTTCGGATATCGGCATGCGCACCGCACTGGTTGGTGAAACCGTTCCTTCGGTGCATCTGATGCCGGCGATGAGCATTCAGCGCACCACGCAGGATTCGGCGCGCATCGCCGGCGCGTTGTCGGGCGCGGGCCTTGTTGCGGTGCTGGGCATGTCATGGGCTTATGTGGCGGTGGTCGTCTTTTATGGCATCAGCCTTTTGCTCAGCACGCGCGTGATCGAGGTGCGCAGCGTCAGTCACACGGCCGCCATGCAGCAGGCCACGCCGTGGCGTGATCTGAAGGAGGGCATGCGTTATGTCTGGCGTGCGCCGCACCTGCGCGCCACCATGTTTTTTGCCTTTCTGCTCAATCTCACCGCGTTTCCGCTGTTTACCGGACTGATGCCTTATGTTGCCAAGGAGGTTTACGGCGCGAGCCAGACCACCTTGGGTACCATGGTGGCGTCGGCTGCCGTCGGCGGGCTGATCGGATCCATCATCATGAGCCGCTTTGGCGGTTCCTTTGCGCCGGCTCGTGCCATGCTCGTCTTCGGTGCCGCATGGCTGGGAATGCTGCTGCTGTTTGCGCAGACGCGCACGCCGGCGGAAGGCATTCCGCTGCTGTTCGTCGCCGGCATCATGCAGACCATGGGGTTGATTCCGATCAGCACACTGCTGTTGCGAACATCCGATGAACGTTATCGCGGGCGCATCATGGGTATCCGCATGATGGCGATTTACGGCAATCTGCCGGGGCTGCTGCTGGCGGGGCCGTTCATCGCTCATTACGGCTACAGCGCGATGGCTACGACGTACAGTCTTTTCGGTCTGTCAGTGACGGTGCTGATTGCATGGTTCTGGCGGGCGCATCTGTGGCAAAGCGGCTCTGCGGCGAACCGTCGCTGAAAATTACGCGCTTGTCAGACGACCTGCGGCAGTTCATTCCAGGATGTTGTGTAGCGCGGTGATTTTTGCGCGGTCTGCATGCGCCAGGGCTGGCTGATTCCCGCGCAGGCAAACGTGGCCGTGTTCATGCCGTAGATCCGGTTGATGTGATCCATGGCGTTCATCAGGCGCGTGGCGCGTGGTCGCTCGGCGGCGCAGAAAAGGTCTTCCTGGACAGCATGGGCCGGTTGTAATCCCGTCAGCATGACGCCGATCTTCTTGTAGCGAAATCCCGGGCGGTAAATGCTCTCCAGGCCCGACATCGCCGCAGCAATCAGCCGCCGGGTATCGTCGGTCGCGACGGTGAGCGGCAGCAGTATGGCGGGGTTGTATTGAGCGTCGTCACTGCGGAACCGGTTGGTATGCATGAACACGGTGACCTGTGAGCAGGACGAGTGTTGCGTCCGCAGCCGTTCCGCTGCGCGGATGATGTGGCTGGATGCGGCTTCGCGCAATTCCTGCAACGCGGTTACCGGCCTGCCGAAGCTCCGGCTCGCGAGGATCTGTGCTTTACGCTCTGCGACGTCATCCAGGTTCATGCACGATTCGCCGTTGAGCTCGGCAACGGTACGCTGCAGAACCACACTGAAACGTTTGCGCAGCTGCGCGGCGTTCGCGCGTTTCATGTCAAGAACGGTGCGGATGCCCATCGCCTGCAATTGCGGGGAGAGTCTGCGGCCGATGCCCCAGATTTCACCGGCATCCAGCGTATTCATCAGCCTTTCCTGTTCCGGTGCCGGCAACTCTGCCCAGTCGAAGACACCCCGGTATTGCTGATGCGTTTTGGCAACGTGATTCGCCAGTTTGGCGAGTGTTTTGGAGGTGCCGATGCCGGTGCAGGTGGTGATGCCGAGATACTGGCGGACGCGACTGCGGATGCTGCGGCCATGGTCGCGGGCTGTTCCCGGCATGCCGGTGAAATCAAGAAAACATTCATCGATTGAATAAATTTCCTGGAGCGGTGCGAACTCGCCGAGCAGCACCATCATGCGTGCGCTCATGTCGCCGTAGAGCGCGTAATTGGAACTGAGCCAGACTAATCCGTGGCTTTTGACGAAGCTGCGAATTTCAAAAAACGGCACGCCCATGCGGATGCCCAGTGCCTTGGCTTCGTTGCTCCGCGACACCACGCAGCCGTCGTTGTTCGACAGCACGACGACCGGGCGCCGTTGCAGCGCCGGATTGAACACCCGTTCGCAGGAGACATAAAAATTGTTGCCGTCGACCAGTGCGATGGTCGACTTCATGGCGTATGAACGACGTGCGCGACCACTCCCCAGATCTGGAATTCATGTTCGTCGCTGACGGCGATGTCGGGGTAGGCCGGGTTTTCCGCTTTCAGCGTGAGTTTGCCGCGGCTGCGGTGCAGGCGCTTGACGGTCAGTTCGCCGTTCAGCGTGGCCACGACAACGCGGCCCGATGCCGGTGACAGCGACCGGTCTACGATCAGCAGGTCGCCATGGTGGATGCCGGCGCCGGTCATCGAGTCGCCTTTGACGCGCAGAAAAAAAGTCGCTTCGGGGTGCAGCACCAGGTATTCGCTCAGATCCAGGCGCTGCTCGATGTGGTCGGTTGCCGGTGAAGGAAAACCTGCGGTGGCTTTGCCCGCGCCCATTGGCAGCAACAGCCTCCCGGAGTCCGCTGCGACTGCCAGCGGAATGCCGAGGGGCGGATGACGTGATGCAGGCGTGGATTTCGGCGCGGGGGATGATGACTTCATGATACTGTAATTATATACAGTAATTGTCGCCTTCATCAATGTTGCCGGCGCGCGGAAAAAACGAGCGCAAGCGAAGTGCCTCCGCAGCAGGGATTGTGCGAAGTATCAGTCGCGATTCAGTCCGGCGCTCTGGATCATTTTCGCGTTCTTGTCGAGTTCCAGTTTGAGGAACGCAGAAAATTGTTCAGGTGTGTTTGGGGTGAGGGTTCCGCCTTCGACGCCGACGCGCTTTTTTACTTCAGCATCGTCCATCGATTTCAGCAGCGTGCCATGCAGCGTGGACAGGATGTCGGCCGGCGTCCTGGCCGGCGCGAGCAGGGAATACCACTGCGTGAATTCATAACCAGGCACGCCGGCTTCGTTCAGCGTCGGGATGTGCGGCACCAGGGGCGAACGCACGGTGCTGGTAATGGCAATGCCGCGCATGCGACCGGCTTGCAGGTGCGGGAGCGTGGTCGTCGGGCCGGCAAACGCCATGTCCACCTGGCCGGCGATGAGTTCGGTCGCAAAGATGGAGGTGCCTTTGTAGGGCACGTGCAGTACGTCGAGCCTGGCCATGGATTTGAATAATTCTCCGGCGAGGTGCGAAGTGCCGCCGATGCCCGATGACGCATAGGTCAGTTTGCCGGGCCGTGCCTTGACCACCGCGAGCAGTTGTTTGAGGTTGGTGGCGGGGACCGAGGGATGCACGACCAGGATGAAGGGAATCTTGGCGAACAGGCTCACCGGCGCGAAATCGCGCAGCGTATCGTACGGCGATTTGCCTTCGCCCCACACCGGGCTGATCACCAGCGGCCCCGAACTGCCCCACAGCAGGGTGTAGCCGTCGGCGGCCGCACGCGCGACATGGTCGGTGCCGATACGGCCTGATGCGCCGGAGCGGTTATCGATGATGAACTGCTGGCCCAGCAGTTGGCCCATGCGGCTGCCTGCAGCACGCGCAAACGAGTCAGTGGCTGCGCCCGGTGGAAACGGCACCACGATGGTGACCGGACGGCGCGGATACACCTGCGCGTGGGCGCTGATGGTGTACAGCAATGCGGCGGCGACCAGCACAGTGATTGCAAACGACCGCAGCAGTTGGTGCGGTGTATTTTTATAAGTATTTGATTTAATTGACATATTATTCAATTCCCATGACGCTTGATGCGCTCGGCAAAGTCACGTTCGAACACACGTCGTTCACCCTCATAGGCTTCGAGCCGCGCAGTGACGATGAAATCACGTTTGTCACAAGTAACTTTCGTACGCATTTCAGTACGCACATTCCAGTTGCCGCGTTCGAACTGCCAGGTCCAGGTCACTTCGACTTCGCAGGACAACGGATCGCCCTCGATGATGCGATAGCGTTCGGTGGAGCGCGCTTCGGCAATCAGATTGTCGATGTCGTCGTAACGGCCGCGACCACTGGAGTCTGTGACCTCGACCACGGTTTCGTTGCTGCCCATATCGGTGCGCACCACGCGGTTACGTCCGCCGGCTGCGAGCGCGGTGCGCTTGAACGGCGGTGCGGCTTCCGCCGGCTTGAATTTGATCTTCGCATCCTCCTTGCGCGGCGGTCGCACCGGCAGTTCCAGCGCACTCTTGCCGGTATGCAGAGTCAGCGTCACCGGTTTCGGCGACGGCCAGATCAGTGGCCAGTAAGTGGTCGACACCGCGACGCGCATGCGGTGGCCTTTGATAAACGAATACGCCGTATCGGAGAGCGGCACGCGCACCGTATAACGACGGCCGGGAACCAGTTTGACGGGTTTGTCCGAGCCGTTGATGTGTGTCAGGTTGAAAATGCCGTAGGTGACGCGCGTCGATGCGCCATCCGGCGCGACATCACACAGCCGCACGCAGATGAATGCGGTTGGTTGGTCTACGGCGAACGTCAGTGTGGCGGCTGGCGTGCCGAGGATTTCCACGGTTTTGGTTAGCGTTGGGCCGTCAAAGCAGATTGATTTGCCATCGTCGGCGCGCTGGTCACCGGGCATTTCGGGGCTAGGGCCATGCTGGAACCAGGGCATCAGTTCGCCGCAATCCAGCCCCAGGGTCAACGGCGACTGCGCGGTGATTTTGCCGGCTTTGCCGGAACGTTCGGCCAGCCGGCCGCCGTCATTCATGAAAAACCGTTTGGCCTTGATGCGCGGTGAAGGCCATGCGGTTTCTGCGACCCAGCGTCCCGGCGATTCCGGGTAATAGTTTTTTGCCGGCACCGCCTGCGGCATCCAGGCGGTCAGCATCGGCTCTTGCATGATGCCGGTGTTCTTGGCGCGCATCCATTGATCGAACCAGCGCAGCGTTTCCTGCAGGAAACCGATCGCCGGACCCGGTACGCCGAGGTGCGCGAAGCGATGGCCCCAGGGGCCGATCAGTCCTTTGCGCGGCACCTTGAGTTTTTTTAGCGTCTCACCGACCGCGCCGACATACGAACTGTCGGCCCAGCCGCTGACCGCATAAAACGGGCATTTGATGCGGTCGAAGTCGATGGCGCGGCTGCGCCAGTAGTCGCCGTAGTTCTGGTGCTGCAGCGCCGAGATGATCTGCGGTGTGTTGTGTTCCAGCCGTTCCAGCCACAGCGCCCGCCATTTGGCTCCGACCAGTTGCGGGTCGGGCGGACGCGATTTGTAGCCGAACATCTGCGTCGACCAGCGGATCGAACGCAGCAGCACCGAGCCGCCGCGAAATACCTGACTGTAGGTGTAGCGGTCCGGCGCGAACGAACAGGGAACGATGGCCTTGAGTTCCTTCGGCGCGCGATAGGCGGTCTGGATGGCCTGGAAGCCGCCCCACGAAATGCCGAACATGCCTACTTGGCCGTCGCTCCACGGCTGGGCGGCGATCCATTTGAGTACTTCGAGTGTGTCGTCCTGTTCCTGCTTCATCGCGAACACGCCCTGATGCCCGTCGGAGTCGCCCGATCCGCGGATATCCACACGCATGCAGGCGTAGCCATGTCCGGCGAAATAGCGGTGGTGCATGGCATCGCGCGGTGCGTAGATGTCGCGCTTGCGGTAGGGCAGAACTTCGATGATCGTCGGCACCGGTTTGGTCGGGGCGATGTCAGGCAGCCACAGCTTGGCGGCGAGACGCACGCCGTCTGGCATGGGAATCCAGCAGTCTTCGGTTTCGGTCCAGCGATGCGGGAAATCAGTGATGGTTTTCATGAGTGGCGACAGTGCTGTGGACTGAAAGAATGGGGATGCGGGATGCCGTGGGGGTTTAATTGAGTTTAATCCCGGAACTCCGGTCACGACAATAAACGTGTTCAGATGTCCACTCGATGGACGTGCATGTCATATCGCGAACTGGCGCATGGTCGGTTGACATGGTCGGTTGATATAGTCAGCTACGTTCATGCAAGACAGCAAATAACAAGATTAGAGCGTGTGAATAGGTGCTGTTTCATTAATTTGTTGGCATGCCTTCTGGCTGCGTATTTCGGGAGTGCGGCAAGCGTATCGGCGCAAGCGTATCGGCGCAAACCTATCCGGCGAAAGCGGTACGACTGATAGTGGCCTCATCGCCGGGAAGCGGTGTGGACATCGTGGCGCGTCTGGTGAGCCCGAGACTCGCTGAATGACTGGGCAGCATCAGCGTCGCCAGCGGCAAGTCGGGGTATGACATGGTGCGCGATTTTGTCCCGATCAGCCTGCTGACGACCGGGCATTACATGCTGGTGGCACATCCGTCCGTTACCGTGAAGTCGGCCAGGGACCTCATTGTGTTGGCGAAGGTGCGGCCCGGCCAGCTGAATTACGCCTCAGCCGGTAACGGCAATGCCCGCTGGTTCGGGTTCAGCGCGGGAAACAGTGGCACACCGATGGGGGTTCGGCGCGATGGGGAATATCTGCGGGGCGGGGTGCTGGAGCATTATGGTGGCTGGCTCAGGTGGCTACGGCCCCCGACCAGGGCGACATGACGTCGGTCATGCCGTAATGCTCGCCAGAACAAGGATCGCGGAACACGGCGCTGGGGCAGGCATAGTTGGTGGGATAGACCACGAGCTCGTTGGTTTCAACCGGAAACCGTTCCGCCAGCGCCGATTGCACGGCCTGCGGATGGCGCGGATCAACGCCGACAGTGTCGCCGCCGCTGGCATCAATGCGCGGCTGGTGGAAGGCCTGTTCCAGGGACATGCCGTGATCGATCAGGAAAGAACTGATCTGATAGACCGCAGGCAGGATCTTGCGTCCGCCTGAAGCGCCGATCGAGAACCAGGGTTTGCCGTCGCGGCGGACGATGAGCGGGCACATATTCGACAACGCGCGTTTGCCCGGCGCGATGCTGTTGGGCGAACCGGGGCGCGGGTCAAACCACATGATGCCGTTGTTCATCAATACGCCGCTGGAGGGCAGCACCACCTTGGAGCCGAACACCGAAAGCAGTGTCTGCGTCAGCGCGACCATATTACCGTGCCGGTCGATGACATTGAGGTGTGTGGTGGTGGAGGGGTCTCGGCGGTCGCTGTTGTCGCCCATGGTATTGAGACGTTCTGCGTAAGCCTCGCGCAGCGCGCCGGCGTAGGCGACAAATGCATCGGCCTGCGGCCCTCCGGATTGAAATTGAAAATCGCGCAGCGGTGCCAGCGCGCGCAGCATGGTCGGGCCCGCAGTGAGCGACGGCGGCAGTGCAATTTGCGCGCCCCGGTATTCGGACTCGATCGGCTCGACGATGCGTGCATGAAAATTTTTCAGGTCCGCCGCTGCCAGATTGCCGCCCATGGCCTGCAGGTCGCGGATGATGCCGGCGGCGATCTCGCCTTCGTAGAAATCCCGCGGTCCGGCTTCGGCCAGGCGGCGCAGCGTGGCGGCGAGTCCGGGGAGTTGCAATCGTCCCAGCGGGGCACCGGCGGCGGTGACCGGCGGCATGCCGCGGGGCAGCCAGATGTCGCGGGTGGTCGGGTACTGCGCCAGTTCGCGCGCCATGGTGGCGACTTTGAGCGTCAGGTACCAGTCAATGGCGATACCCTGGTCGGCAAGCGCAATCGCCGGCTGCATCACCTCGCGGAAAGGCAGGCTGCCGAAGGTCTGCAGCGCCGTGGCCAGACCGTCGACATGCCCCGGTATGGCAATCGACAGCGGACCGTGCACATTGCGATCGTCCTTTACCGTGGGCCAGGTGAACAGGTCGCTGGTGTAGCCGCCGGTCAGCGGATAGTCGGCGGGATTCAATCCGGCCGGCGATATGGGGCCGAAGTCGACCACATGCACGCGGTTTTCCTTCGCCAGATAAACCATCATGAAGCCGACGCCGCCAAGACCACTGTTCCACGGCTCGACGGCAGCCAGTGCAAAGCCGGTGGCGACCGCGGCGTCCACGGCATTGCCGCCGGCGGCGAGGATACGGGCGCCGGCCTCGCTGGCAATGCGGTTCTGAGACGCCACGATGCCGCCGCGGGAGCGGGCTGCTGGCTTACTGACA
>CAIZLW010000026.1 GCA_903933915.1 uncultured beta proteobacterium
GTGCCATTCTGACCACCTGCCAGTGGAATCTACAACCTTTAGGTATTTGTTGATGGCCTCAGCGAACGACGAAAGCGTCATTGGCTTCGGTGTTTGTCCAATTGGGACCGTCTCTATTGCGCTTAATAGGTATGGGTTAAACGTAACTCGGGAAATTAATTTAAGGCATTCGAATGCATCACGCATGACTGGAATGGCGGGCCAAATATCGGCATTTTCTTTGTCTTTGATCTTCTGTTGTTTTGCATGGGTTCCAACGATTACATGAGTTCCATGAAGTGATTTGACGCAATCTTTTGTAAAGCTTGTTAGGTCGCTGTAGCGAGCCCCTGTGTATAACCCAATCAATGTCATTGCGGCTCGCTGCACTCTGCTAATGTATTTGAAGTACTCTTGGGGTGTTACCCCGTGTGATTTTTTAAAGTGACGCCTTTCGCCTTGTGACAACGTGCCCCTACTGCCTCGTCGAGAAGAGTACTCGCGGTCTTTAATTCGAATGGACTCATAATCGTTGAAGGCTGTCGCTCCATTAGATATTCGACCCGAAAATGTGTGAGTGGGAATCTTTTGCGAATTATCGATTGGTTGAATTCCATTGAAGAGTAAAAACCCAGTCACGTCTCTACAGGCGTTGATTGAGAGAAGACGGAAAAGCTCTTTCGGCATTACCCGTTTGTAATCTGTGCGTTTATTGGGGTATTTAAATTCAAGGGTTGAAACGTCTTTGTCTGTCCACTTAAGTCTGGAACTCGGTAAAGCCCTCGACATCAGTGACGACGTAAGTGCCCTAAGTGATCCGCTCAGTTGTGCTCCGTCTGCTCGATCAGACTCAATGAGCGCTTTACGTAGATCGCGCACGGATATGTCTGTAAGTGAGCGAATGGTTGACTTTTTGCTGTTAAGCGAAGTGGCTACTTCTTGATGTCTTTGGTAAATTCTTGAAAATAAGAAAATCATCCCACGCAACATAACCACTACTGTTTGCGGCTTGATCGAATGACTATTTGTTTTCCCGAAAGCAGAGGGAACTGTTAGGTAAAGATAGGCGAAGGTTTTAAGTTCCTGAATCATGGTTTGAGGAATGATTGTTTGTTGGCCGCGCCGTAATTTTTCTTGATTTCTTTCGGCGGAATATTTGGCCCAATCAATTCTCAGCCTTGATGCTGGTACGGAATTCAGTCGTATTATTTTATGATCGTTAAAATCCCACAGTTCATCACCAAAGCGTGAATTATTTGACACACGTTCGTCTGCTTTAATGACAATTGATTTTTTATTATATAAATCACTAAGGCGAAGGCTGCTGATCTTATTCCTCACTTCATCACACCTCGGTCAAGCAGTGGATCGACGATGATGTCCAGGGTCGTGCTCATCTCAATCGCCAACTGAATATCTTCGGAGCTAAACTGACTCGTCGTGGGATTGAGTAGATCATCAATCACGGCTAATGTTTGGTCGTAATGATTGCTGTTGGGTAGATTCTGAATGTTGTTGCTTTTGATCGAATGAATTTGATCGCGATAGGCGGCGAGAGATGGTAAATGTTCTTTCAATACGACAACGTTCTTGCAAAACAGGCACATATTAAATCTTGTGCATGCTTGCCCTTCTACGTAATTTGCTGTTTTCTTAATCCGCTCGGGTGGATCGAAGACATTCTTGCAATCAGCAACCAGGCCTTTATAAAAGTGAATCGGCTGTATCTGATCTTTGCCATTTCTTTTGACATCCTTTATTTCGTCGGCATTTTCTCTGATTCTTTGGAGTGCCTCACTAACCGCTTTTCGGCCTGTTACGTCAAGGCGATTCATTGCCAAGTATTTAAAGGTCTGCTTTATCGACTTGTGGCGAGCAATCTGTTGAATCTCAAATAGATCTCTACCCTCTAATGCTAATTCCGTTAGCTTTGTTGATCTGAAGCGAACCAAGTTAAAGGCCAGAGGTTCGTGTTGATCATTCGTAAGCTTGTATTTCTCTACTATCCGTTTGCACCAAGACGAGGTTTGCTTCTTGGTAATTGCGCAAATCTCTTTGTGCATTCTTGGCCCGGTAGACTCGTAAATAAAGAGATGATCTTTAAGTTCGTGATGTGCAGGTAATTGATCGCGAACTTTTTTAGTTAATCGTTTAATGGAAGTGATGACTCGCTCAACTCTTAAGGACTGTTTTCGCATTAGAGTACGTTGCTCTCGAGGATCCAGCAGTGGCAGGTGGAGCTCTTTTTCACCTTGAGAACGTTCTTTCACGAAGGTCAAATAGGGCATTCCTGTCAACGGGTGAATCTCTTTAAGGCAGTCAACCCGGAGTTGTAGTAACGAGGAAGGATTTAGCCCGGTAAGAAATTGAAGCTCAATTGCGAGAGGCATTATCAGGTTCTCATCAATTAATGCTGCAACTCCCCAACGCCGATAAAGTTCGTGAAGTCCGCCGTGCAAATTTGTTGCTGATGTAAGGAAAGGCTTATGTTCTTTTTTTGCGGCTCCTGTTCCTATGATGGGGGTATTTTGGAGAACTTTTTCAAAGTACCACCGCATATTCGCTTCGACTCCCCATCCAAAACCACGTTTGCGTCCTAACTTTGGGCTCATCGTAGGATCCCGCCCGAGCTTTTGATCTTGAGATGTATAACCGGCAATAACTTTTCTGCAGTAAGTCAGTTCGGAAGCTATTGCATCCAGAATCTTTGCGGTTTCACTTTCTGAGTAGCTCTCATGTGCAGCTGTCTCACGGTATGCCGATCCCCATGCAGTCTCCTGGAGTGTGATTGAATCCAGCAGTCCATATGCGGCCGCCTCAAGCATTACTTGGCGTATGGCGCTGAAGTAACCCGTTAATGTGTGCGAGGCCAGTTTCAGTTCGCCTGAATCAATGCGGTCATCCAGTTCCTGCTTGAATCGGACCATGGCGAGTTCGTCCCACATCTGTGTCAAAAAATAGGGTTTTCGTCCATGAATTGCTTCGACGTGTGAAATAAAAAATGTCTTGGCCGACTTGTAGTTGCTTTTAGTGTCGGCGTTTTGTGCTCTATTACTTCGTTGATTAAATATCCACTCAACTTGAGCAAAGGGTTTGGCTTTTGTTGGAGCCGGAGGGCGGCCGTAATGTCTTGGATCCAGCGAAATAACTTTATTCTGATTTTTCATTTTTTTCGCCCGATAACTATGACTTTGCGTTGCGACTTTTCTGGCAGGAAAGTGGCGTCTATTATTTTCTGAGCCTCCTCAAACCGATATCGAACCTCGTCTGGCCCTCTTGCCTCTGTCATCTGTTGAAGGACTGGTGCGGGGATGTGGGTATAAATCTCTGTGGTTGCCAGTTTGCTATGCCCGAGTGCTCGCTGAAGTACTATTAAGTTGTCCAGAAGTGTCTTCCCGTGACCGCTTTTCATCACCGAGTATGCAGTGCCATGCCTTAATCGATGCGCCGAGGCGGCTTTTAGTGAAGTTCTGTTTAAGGCGTCTGCAATTGATGCTTGAATAGCCTTTGTAGTTAAGGCCGTGCCGTATGTATTTAAGAAGGCTGGTTTTTCATTCTCAGGCCAGTCGTGATTTGTAAAGTAGGTGCGAGACTTAAAGTAGCGGTTGATGCGAATCAGCATTGGTCTGGAGATGATCGTGTATCGCTCCTTGAATTCTTTCCCCCTCGCTTTACTTCCTCGAACAAATAGTGGGAAGTACATTAGGCTTGATGGATAGTGCTCAAAAACTGGCAGGTCGCTTTTTAGAACCCTTGGCACTTCTGAAGCTCGGAGGCCAGTGTCGTATATAAAATGAGCTACCAGTCGCTGGGCCTCCCAATGCATCCCTTTCAGTAGTTCTATTACCTGATCTAAAGTCAGGTAGCGCGGCATTCGTAATTGTGGGCGCGGTGTTCGATACGTGATGTTTGTGTAAAGAGCACGTTCACGAACTCGACCTGATTCTTCAGTGGATAGCCAGTCAGTGAACTGCTTTAACAGGACTTCATACCCGCGTATGGTTGATGCGCCCAGCCCGCGGGCGCTGCAGGCACGATAGAACTCATCCATTACAGGCAGTCCCAGAGCGCGAACAGCCTCGTCTACTCGGTATTGACCGAATACCGGGTGATCTTCCAGGAATGAGCAGAAGTCTCTTAACCTACGTGCGTACAAATCAAGCGTGGCTTGACTGCGCTGACGGGGTGAGCGCTCTAAGCTTTGGATGAAATTCGTCGGAAGCGTAGCAACACGTTCCGATTCATCCAACAGCAAGTAAGAGGGGCGTTTGCTTTTCGTTGAGCGGTGAATGTCCAATTAGACTCGCAATGTCGAATTTGATTGAACATTTATACAATAATAAAGAAGCAATTAAAACAAGCTGATTCAAAAAAACCTCCATGAGATCCCTGTATTGAGCATTTCTATAACAGTGGCATAAAAGGAACATGTCGGCACTGCGCTGATAGAGCTGGCAGGACAGTTTGCCGTCGGCGACATAGAACTGGAAAAACGCATGGCAGGGCATCAGTGCCATTTTGTCGAGGTCGGCGACATTCCACGCCGAAACGATCATGCGGCGCGAATCGGGATTCGTTTTCAGTTGCTGCAATACCTGGCTGATCTGGTCGATGTGACCGCCATTGGCCGTGGGCCACGAGCGCCACTGGTAGCCATAAACCGGGCCGAGGTCGCCATCCGCTTTGGCCCATTCATTCCAGATCGAGACGCCGTGGTCCTTCAGGTATTTGACGTTGGTGTCGCCCTGCAGAAACCACAGCAGTTCATGGATGATCGACTTCAGGTGTACCTTCTTGGTGGTCATCAGCGGAAAGCCGGCGTTCAGGTCGAAGCGCAGTTGAGCGCCGAACACTGAAATCGTGCCGGTGCCGGTGCGGTCGGATTTGCGGGTGCCCGTTTCGAGCACATGGCGCAGGAGGTCGTGGTAGGGGCGCATGGAAGGCGGAGGTCGCTGGGGTCGGTTGAATATGGCGGCGATTTTAGCAGGCCGCGCGGCGGTCGCCGCTATAATCACCGGCACTTCAATCCATGGATTTCCGCGATGCTTGCCCGACTGTCTGCCCGTTCCGAATCGCCCGCTGCCCGAGAGCTGAAAAAAATCAGCCATCTGCTGATCATCGCGCCGGCCGGCATTGCGCTGCCGACTTTACCGCTGCACGAGGTGCTGGCGAAAACCCTGGCGCGCCGGCGCAAGAAAATGACTGATCTGCTCAAAGGGGCCATCACCGCGGAAACAGCGGAGGGCGCGCTAGTGTCATGGGTGACGCCGGATGTAGCGCAATCGGCGTTCGAGCAGCACACGCTGCTGCGCAAGGCGGTCAGCGCGCTGCTGGCCGAGCAACCCGAAACATTGACCATCGTGGTCACTGGGGCGGCATCGGTCCGGCACGAGCTGGCCGAGCGCGCGGTTTATGTGACCTGGATCAACGGCATTGCCCTGCCGCAACGCAAGAAAAAATCCGATCAGAAAACGCTGAAAACCATAGCCCTTTTTGGTCATCGGCCGACCGATGGTTTTGCGCAGGCGCGCGCCGCGGCGGAAGGCAATGTGTTGTGCCGCGAACTGACCGTGCTGCCGCCGAATGAGCTGACGCCCGGCGCCTACCGCAAACGTCTGGCTGCGCTGGCGAAGACGCAGGGCTGGGTTCGCGAGGAATACGATTTCAAAAAGCTCAAGCGCATGGGCGCCGGTGCGTTCTGCGCGGTGGCGCAAGGCAGCGACGTGCCGGATGCCGCCATCGTGCGCCTGCGTTACCGGCCGCGTGGCGCGAATAAAACCGTGGCGCTGGTGGGCAAGGGCATCTGCTTTGATACCGGTGGCCACAACCTGAAGCCGGCGCGTTACATGAACGGCATGCACGAAGACATGAACGGTTCCGCTGTGGCGTTGGGCATACTCATGGCGGCGACCGCGGCGAAACTGAAGGTCAACATCGACTGCTGGCTGGCGCTGGCGCAGAACCACATCGGGCCGCGCGCGTACAAGCAGAACGACATCGTCACCTCGCTGAACGGCACCACGATCGAGATCGTCCATACCGACGCCGAAGGTCGCATGGTGCTGGCCGACACGCTGACGCTGGCGGCGCGCGCCAAGCCCGATGTGATGGTTGATTTCGCGACACTGACCGGCTCCATGCATGTCGCGCTGGGCAGTCGTTACAGCGGGATTTTTGCGACCAATGATGAACTGGCGCAGTTTGCCCTGCAGGCGGGTGTTGCGTCCGGTGAGCGCTTGTGTGCGTTCCCGATGGATGAGGATTACGACAGCGCGCTCGACAGCACGGTGGCCGACGTCAAGCAGTGCACGCTGTACGGCGAGGCCGACCATATTCTTGCGGCGCGACTGCTGCAACGCTTCACCGACAACACGCCGTGGATCCACATGGACCTGTCGGCGCACGGCTGCAAGGGCGGACTGGGGGCGGTGGCGACGGACTGCACCGGCTTTGGTGTGGCCTGGGGCAAGCTGTTCCTTGCCGGCTATGAACGGGATTAGCGACGAGGCGAAGCAGATTCCTCGGAACTACCTTTTTTTGTCCCACACGTAACGCACCAGTCTTTGCCAGCGGTTCTGCGGTTGCTTCAGCGCATTGGGACCGCGACTGAGCTGGTCCCGCGCGTGGCTTTTTTTCACCAGTTCGTGCAGCTCACGCATGTTCATGCCGCCAGGGCCCTTGATCTGTTCCGGGTCGGTTTTGTCGGGATCGGGTTTGTCGCTCATGCGCTTACTCTTTTCACCCCGTCGGGGGCGGTGACGGCTATGTTAAACTTCGTGCTTGATTTTAATGGAGTTTTTACCTCATGTCGGGCAGCACGCTGGGTACCCTGTTCTGTGTCACTTCCTTTGGTGAATCCCATGGGCCGGCGATCGGCTGTGTGGTGGACGGCTGCCCGCCGGGTCTGGCGCTGAGCGAAGCCGACATTCAGCTCGAACTCGACCGCCGCAAGCCCGGCACCTCGCGCCATGTCACGCAGCGCCGCGAGGAAGATAAAGTCGAAATCCTCTCCGGTGTGTTCGAAGGCAAAACCACCGGTACGCCGATTGGTTTGCTGATTCGCAATACCGATGCGAAAAGCAAGGACTACTCGAAAATCGCGAACCTGTTCCGACCGGGGCATGCCGACTACACCTACTGGCAGAAGTACGGCATCCGCGATTATCGCGGTGGTGGTCGCCAGTCGGCGCGCGAAACAGCGGTGCGGGTGGCGGCCGGTGCGATTGCCAAAAAATGGTTGCATGAAAAGTACGGCACGGTGATCCGCGGCTATATGTCGCAGCTCGGACCGGTGGAGATTCCCTTCGTCACTTGGGATGAAGTCGGCAACAATCCCTTCTTCGCGCCGAATGCGCAGATCGTCGATGAACTCGAAACCTTCATGGACAAGCTGCGCAAGTCCGGCGATTCGGTCGGTGCAAAAATCACCACGGTCGCCACTGGTGTGCCGGTGGGGCTGGGCGAGCCGGTGTACGGCAAGCTCGATGCCGACATTGCCTGGAACATGATGAGCATCAACGCGGTGAAGGGCGTCGAGATCGGCGCCGGCTTTGCGTCGATCAGCCAGCGCGGCACCGAACATTCGGATGAAATGACGCCCCAGGGTTTTGTCAGCAACAATGCCGGTGGCGTGCTCGGCGGCATTTCGACCGGACAGGACCTCATCGTCAATGTTGCGGTGAAGCCGACCTCGAGCATTCGTCTGGCGCGTCACACCATCGACACCGCGGGCAATGCGGCGATGATCGAAACCCATGGCCGTCATGATCCCTGTGTCGGCATCCGCGCGACGCCGATCTGTGAAGCGATGCTGGCGCTGACGCTGATGGATCACGCCTTGCGCCATCGTGCGCAGAACGCTGATGTGAACACTGGCACGCCGGCGATTGCGGCGCAGGCGCCGCAATCGGTGATCGACCAGCTGCGGGCAGCGGCGGCTGCGGAAAATCCGGATCCCGACGAAGCCTGAGAGACAGTCTAAAAAGTCGTTTAAAAACAAATATTTACAGGATGCCGCGTGCCGTCAGGCGCGGTGCCGCACCGTGGCCCGGCCGATCCACCTCAACCTCTCCGCGTTCTACTTTTTCTACTTCGCCTATCTCGGCGCCTTCGCGCCGTTTTTTGCACTGTATCTGACGTCGGTCGGCATGACTGCCGTTGAAATCGGCGTGCTGATGGCGCTGCCGCAGCTGACGCGCATTCTGGCGCCGCATCTGTGGGGCTGGCTGGCGGATCACACCGGGCGGCGTATCGGTGTGGTGCGGATTTCCGGTGCTGCCGGGATGATCGCTTTTCTCGGCGTGTTCACCGGTGACAGTTTTGCGCTGCTGTTCGTCGTGCTGTTCGCGATGATGTTTTTCTGGAGCGCAGCCTTGCCGCTGGTGGAGGCGACGACGCTGTCCAAGCTCGGTGACGATACTGCGCGCTATGGCCGCATCCGCGTCTGGGGTTCGGTGGGTTTTATCGCCGCAGTGGTTGCTGTCGGTTATCTGATCGACGCGACCGGTGCGCATTCGGTGCTGTGGGTGATTGCCGGGTTGATGGCGGGCATGTTGCTGCTGTCGTTCACGCTCGCCGAAGCACGACCGGAGCCGCATGAGAGTGATGATTTGCCGGTGTGGCAGATCGTGCGCAAACCGGCGGTGCTGGCAGTGATCGGCGCGTCCGCATTGATGGCGGCGGCACACGGACCGTACTACACCTTCTACACCATTCATCTGGTCGACCATGGCTACAGCAAGTCAGCCGCGGGCTGGCTGTGGGCGCTGGGCGTGATCTGCGAAATCGGCATTTTCATCTGGATGTCGCGGCTGTACCGTGCGTTCACGTTGCGCAGCATTCTGATCGCCAGCACCTTGCTCGCGGCACTGCGGTTTGTGGTGATCGGTTGGGGCGCTGACAGCATTGTGCTGCTGCTCGCGGCACAGACTTTGCATGCGGCGAGTTTTGGTTCCTTCCATGCGGCGGCCATCGGTGTCGTGCACAAACTGTTCCGCGGCCGCCATCAGGCGCGCGGACAGGCCATTTACGGTAGCCTGGCTTATGGGCTGGGTGGCACCGCGGGCGGACTGGCCAGCGGTTATGCCTGGGGTGGGCTGGGGCCGGCGCTGACATTTACGCTGGCGGCAGGCTGTGGTCTGTTGGCGACGGCTGTATTGTGGCGCTGGCTGGGTGAGGGTTGATCCGAGCCTTTCAAGGTGTGAACCCGCGCATATGGTGGGTGCCGGCCCTGTGAGATAATCTGCCGTTTCAGTGGCTTGGACAACTTAACTGGTAATTCTCATGGCAGGCAAGACCTTATACGACAGGCTTTGGGAGAGTCATCTTGTTCGCGAAGAAGCGGACGGGACGGCGCTGATCTACATCGACCGCCATCTGGTGCATGAAGTCACCAGCCCGCAGGCCTACGAGGGGCTGAAGCTGGCGGGGCGCCCGGTCTGGCGCGTCGATTCCGTGGTGGCCACGGCCGATCACAACACGCCGACCCGCAACTGGGATCGCGGCCTCGACGGCATCACCGATTCGGTGTCGCGCATTCAGGTCGAGACGCTGGACAAGAACATCAAGGAATTCAAGGCCAAGATCTATTTCCCGTTTCTCGACAAGAAACAGGGCATCGTGCATGTGATCGGGCCCGAGAACGGCGCGACGCTGCCGGGCATGACAGTGGTTTGCGGCGATTCGCACACCAGCACGCATGGCGCCTGTGCGGCACTGGCCTTCGGCATTGGCACCAGCGAAGTCGAGCACGTGCTGGCGACGCAGTGCATGGTGATGAAAAAATCGAAGGCGATGCAGATCGTCGTCGAAGGCAAACTCGGACCCGGTGTGACCGGCAAGGATGTCGCGCTGGCGATCATTGGCCATATCGGCACTGCCGGCGGTACCGGCCACGCGGTGGAATTCTCCGGCAGCGCGATCCGCGGGCTGTCGATGGAAGGCCGCATGACCCTGTGCAATATGGCGATCGAAGCGGGCGCGCGCGCCGGCATGGTCGCGGTCGACGACAAGACCGTTGATTACTTCAAAGGCCGTCTGTTCGCCCCCACCGGTGCACTATGGGACAAGGCTGCGGCCTACTGGCGCACGCTGGTCAGCGACCCGGACGCGAAGTTCGACAAGGTGATCACGATGAAGGCGGAAGACATCGTGCCGCAGGTGACCTGGGGCACGTCGCCCGAGATGGTCACCAGTGTTGACGGCAAGGTGCCGGATCCGGAAAAGGAAACCAATCCGGTGAAGCGCGAAGGTTATGCGCGCGCGCTGAAATACATGGATCTCAAACCGAACACGCCGATCCGTGACATCAAGCTCGACAAGGTGTTCATCGGTTCGTGCACTAATTCGCGCATTGAAGATCTGCGCGCCGCGGCCGCCGTGGCCAAAGGTCGCAAGGTCGCAGCCAACATCATGCTGGCGATGGTGGTGCCGGGCTCCGGTCAGGTGAAGGCGCAGGCGGAACAGGAAGGACTGGACAAGATTTTCCTTGAAGCCGGTTTTGAATGGCGCGAACCGGGTTGTTCGATGTGTCTGGGCATGAATGAAGATCAGCTGAGCCCGGGTGAACGTTGTGCCTCGACATCGAACCGCAATTTTGAAGGCCGCCAGGGCGCCGGCGGCAGGACGCATCTGGTCAGTCCGGCCATGGCCGCGGCTGCGGCGGTGGCTGGTCATTTTGTCGATGTTCGCGAATTAACCTGAAACTCAAAAAGGAGATCCTCATGAAACGCGTAATCACGTTGTTGGCGGTAGTGCTGGTGCTGGCTGGTTGCAATACCGTGGCAGGTGTCGGCAAGGATGTTGAAAAGGCCGGCGAGGCCATCCAGAAATCCACGAAGTAATATGGATAAATTTGTCCGCCAGGAGGGGTTGGTCGCGCCGCTGGATCGCGCCAACGTTGATACCGACGCGATCATTCCCAAGCAGTTCCTGAAATCGATCAAGCGCACGGGCTTCGGCCCCAACCTGTTCGATGAATGGCGCTACCTCGACCGCGGCGAGCCGGATCGCGACAACGCCGGGCGTCCGCTGAATCCGGATTTTGTGCTGAATCGCCAGCGCTTCATCGGTGCGACGGTCATGCTCGCGCGCGAGAATTTTGGTTGCGGCTCGTCGCGCGAACACGCGCCGTGGGCGCTGCTGCAGTTCGGCATCCAGACGATCATCGCGACGAGCTTTGCGGACATTTTCTACAACAACAGCCTGAAAAACGGCCTGTTATTGATCAAATTGGATCCGCAGATCATCGACAAGCTGTTCAGTGAAACGGACGCCAACCCCGGATACCGGCTGGCAGTGGACCTTGAGCAACAGACAGTGACCGCGCCGTCGGGTGAGAGCTATACCTTCGACATCGATCAGCATCGCAAACATTGCATGCTCAACGGTCTTGACGACATCGGCCTGACGCTGGCGCATGCTGGTGAAATCAAGGCGTTCGAGGCCAAACATCGCGAGCGCCAGCCCTGGCTGTTCGGTTGAGCGGATTCACGCTGTACTTTTTTACGTTTTCCGGAATCAAAAATGAAAATCGCAGTTCTTGCCGGCGACGGCATCGGTCCTGAAATTGTCGGCCAGGCATTGAAGGTGTTGCGCCGCCTGGCGGAAGACGGACTCAAGCTGGAATTCGAAGAAGCGCCGTTCGGCGGCGCCGGTTTTGATGCGCATGGTGATCCGCTGCCGCCGTCGACGCTGAAACTGGCCAAGGAAGCCGACGCCGTATTGTGCGGTGCTGTTGGCGGCCCTAAATACGATGCGCTGCCACGCGCGCAGCGTCCGGAGCAGGGCATCCTGCGCATCCGCAAGGAACTCGGTTTGTTCGCCAATCTGCGTCCGGCGGTGCTGTATCCGGAATTGGTGCATGCATCGACGCTGAAGCCGGAGGTGGTGTCAGGGCTGGATCTGATGATCATCCGCGAACTGACCGGCGACATCTATTTCGGTGAGCCGCGCGGTCGTCGCGACAATGCGCGTGGCGAACGCGAAGGCTACGACACCATGCTGTACTCGGAGCCGGAAATCCGCCGTATTGCCGACGTCGGTTTTCAGACCGCGATGAAGCGCGGCAAGAAGCTGTGTTCGGTGGACAAGGAAAATGTTCTTGAGACCAGTCGCTTCTGGCGCGAGATCGTCAGCGATGTGGCGAAGAAATATCCCGAGGTTGCGCTGTCGCACATGTACGTCGACAACGCGGCGATGCAACTAGTGCGCAATCCCAAGCAGTTCGATGTGATCGTCACCGGCAACATCTTCGGCGACATCCTCTCCGACGAGGCGTCGATGCTCACCGGTTCGATCGGCATGCTGCCCTCGGCATCACTGAATTCCGGTGGCGGCGGACTGTACGAGCCGATTCACGGTTCGGCGCCGGATATTGCCGGCAAGAACATCGCCAATCCGCTGGCGACCATCCTTTCGACGGCGATGATGCTGCGCTATACCTTCAACAAGGATGAGTGGGCCTACCGGATTGAAGCGGCTGTGAAGAACGTCCTTGCCGCGGGCTACCGCACCCCGGATATTGACGAGGCCGGCGCGAAAAAAGTCGGAACGGTTGAGATGGGCAATGCGGTGGTCGCTGCGCTGTGATCCAATATATAATGTAATATATTGTTTTTTAAGGTTTTTTCATGAAGAAGGTCGGCATTATCGGTTGGCGGGGCATGGTCGGTTCGGTGCTCGTGGAGCGCATGCGCGCGGAACGCGACTTCGACCTGATTGCGCCGACGTTTTTTTCGACGTCGCAAGCCGGCGGTCGCGGGCCGGATATCGGCCGTGATGCTTGTGTTGTCGAGGATGCCAACAGCATTGCTGCGCTGACCCGGATGGACATCCTGATTTCCTGCCAAGGTGGTGATTACACCAACGCGATTTTTCCCAAACTGCGCAAAGCGGGTTGGGAAGGGTATTGGATTGATGCGGCCTCTGCGCTGCGCATGGAGTCCGATGCCGTGATCATCCTCGACCCGGTCAACCGCGACGTGATCGACGCGGCAATGGCGAAAGGCGTGAAGAATTACATCGGCGGCAACTGCACAGTCAGCCTGATGCTGATGGCGATGGGCGGGTTGTTCAAGGCCGGACTGATCGAGTGGGTGACGGCGATGACTTATCAGGCGGCTTCGGGCGCCGGTGCCGCTAACATGCGTGAACTGATTGCGCAGATGGGGGCGGTGCATGCCGTCGCCAAACCGCTGCTCGACAATCCTTCGTCGGCGATTCTGGAACTGGACCGCGTTGTTGCGGACACACTGCGCAAAGGCGCGGTGCCGACCGAAAACTTTGGTCATCCGCTCGCTGGCAGCCTGCTGCCGTGGATCGACAAGGATCTCGGCAATGGCCAGAGCAAGGAAGAATGGAAGGGCATGGCCGAGACCAACAAGATTCTCGGCCGCGAAACGAATCCGCTGCCTATTGATGGTGTTTGCGTGCGCATTGGCGCCATGCGCTGCCACAGCCAGGCGCTGACGGTAAAACTGAAGCGCGATGTACCGCTGCCGGAAATCGAACAGTTGCTCGCCAAAGCCAATGACTGGGTGAAGGTTATTCCGAATCAGCGTGACATCACTCTGCGTGAACTGACGCCGACGGCGGTGACCGGCACCTTGACGGTTCCGGTGGGTCGTTTGCGAAAGTTGCCGATGGGCGGGGAGTATCTGTCGGCGTTTACCGTTGGCGACCAGCTCCTTTGGGGGGCTGCCGAACCGTTACGCCGCATGCTGAGGATTGTCCTGGAGTCTGGTGCTGTGCCGCGTGGGTCATCGGTCAAGGTCGCGGCAAGCGCTTGATCCGGTGTTGTTCGGGGCGGTCTGCAAGGGTTTGCAGTGTTGCCAAAAAAGCTGAATTTCCTTTTAAAAATATGTGGTTGGGTGGCAACATTCGACATAGCCTTAGCTTGCATGGCTAACTGATTGATGCTAACTTTGTTATCCCATAGAAAAACGATACGGGAGCCGTGGTGCGCACATTTACTTTAGGCAAAGCGCTGGTATTAGCGCTGCTGGTTGCACCAGTTTTGGCGCAAGCGGCTGGTTTGGGCCGGCTCACCGTCCAGTCAAATATCGGGCAACCGCTGAACGCGGAAATCGACCTGGTTTCCGTCCGCGGAGACGAAGCCTCCTCGCTGGTTGCACGCCTGGCATTGCCTGATGCGTATCAGCAATCCAATCTTCAGTACAACAACAGCCTGACGGGTCTTAAGCTGAGCGTCGAGAAGCGCGCCGACGGTCAGTATTTCATCAAGGTCGCAGGCAGCCGTCCGATCAATGAACCGTTCATCGATCTGCTCATTGAATTGACCGGTGGCGGCAACAAGCTGGTGCGCGAATACACCGCCTTGCTGGATCCCCCGGGTTATGGCCAGCAAGTTGCGGCAGCGCCTGCACCGGCCGTAGCGACCTCCCGACCGATTGCCGCACCAGCCGCCGCTCCGGCGGCGGCGCCGATCAAAGCGCCTGCGGCAAAATCCGCAGCAGCTCCGATTGCGGCGAGCGGGAAGACGCAGGAATACGGTCCGGTTGGCAAGGGTGAAACCTTGGGCAAAATTGCCGCCAGCCTCAAGCCCCAAGGTGTTTCACTCGAGCAGATGCTGGTCGGTTTGTATCGCAGTAATCCCGATGCCTTTATTCGCAACAACATGAATCTGGTGAAGTCCGGCAAGATTTTGCGAGTTCCCGATGCGCAGGAGTTGTCGGCGATCGCGCCGGGTGATGCAGCCAATGAGGTTCGTACCCAGGTGGCTGACTGGCGCGCCTATAGCGGCCGGGTGGCCGACAAGGTGGGTACTGCGCCTGAAGGCGGCAGCACCGCTCGCGGCCGTATTACCGCCAAGGTTGATGATCCTGCCGTGTCCGCGTCCAAGGATGTTGTGAAGCTCTCCAAAGGGGAGCCGGGTAAGGGCGGCAAGGCACTGACTGGCGATGCCAAGTCGCGTGCGCTGCAGGAGGAACTGGTCGCGCGCAATAAGGCGCTGGCCGAGGCCAATGAGCGTATTGCGCAGCTAGAAAAGACCATCAAGGACACGCAAAAGCTTGCCGAACTGAAGAGCCCGGGAATGGCGGCGGCGCAGCAGAAAGCCGAAGCCACCAAAGCCAAGCCTGAGCCGGCAAAAGCCGAAGTCAAACCCGAACCGAAACCGGAAGCCAAACCTGAATCCGCTAAAGCGGAAGCTGCCAAGCTGGCTGAACCGGTGAAGCCGGAAGCGGCGCCGGCGACCAAGCCTGAGGCGGCTCTGGTTGAAGCAGCCAAGGATCCGAGCACCGCGGCGGCAACTCAGCCGGTTGCTGAAGCCAAGCCCGCGCCCAAGCCGGTCGCGCCGCCGCCGCCCGAGCCGGACATGATGGACATGGCCATGGACAACCTGCCGATCATCGGCGGTGGTCTGGGTGCGCTGGTGCTGGGTGGCCTGGGCTTTGCAGCCATGCGCCGCCGCCGCGCCCGTGCTGACGACGGTGATGACATCGAACCGGTGATGCCGGCCATGGCCGCTGCTGCCGCTGCATCGGCTGATGCGCCGGCTGGGGCAACTGATGCGGCAGCACCTGCTGCCGATGAGGTTGATCCGGTCGCCGAAGCCGAGGTTTATATCGCCTACGGTCGCGATGGCCAGGCCGAAGAAATTCTCAAAGAAGCCATGGGGCGCGATCCTTCCCGTGAAGACGTGCAGGTCAAACTGGCCGAGGTCTATGCCGCGCGCAAGGATGCTGCATCGTTTGGCGATGTGGCCGCTTCGCTCAATGCTTTGACCGGCGGCGCCGGGGGCAACTGGGTCAAGGTTGCTGCGCTGGGGTACGCGATGGATCCGGTGAATCCGCTGTATGAGGCCGGCAAGGACATTGCACCGGTTGCGACCGGCGGCGATACGGTTCTGGGTACCGATCTGGACTTTGATCTGGGCGGCGATGTTGCAGCAACGCCTGATATCCCACTGGATGCCGATTCTGCCGGGCAGTCGACGGAATTGAGCGGCATGCAGGAAATGGCCGCTGCAGCTGATGCCGGCGTACCGCCGTCGGATCCGGTCATGCCCGATTTCAACCTGGATGCCCCTGTACCGGATATCACTCTGGATGCGCCGCCTGTTGCCAGCGAACCGGATTCAATCGACTTCAACATCGACTTGCCGCCGCTGGATGTGCCGGCCGCCGAGCCCGAAGCTGCACCGACCGCCCCGGCCGCCGATGCCGGCCTGGATTTCAAGATTGATGTCGGTGATCTCAATATCAATCTCGACGATACGTCGACCCAGACTGCGCCATCCGAAAGCAAGGACGGCCACTGGTATGACGTCCAGCAGAAATTCGACCTGGCCAAGGCTTATCAGGAAATGGGCGATAACGACGGCGCGCGCGAAATCCTGCAGGAAGTCATCAAGGAAGGCGATGCCGAACAGCAGGATCAGGCGCAGAAACTGCTCAGTTCACTCGGCTAGCCCGCAGTCGTGGCTTGATCGTCAACCGCGGCAGCGTTCCTGCCGCGGTTTCTTTTTTCAGCAACGCGCGATGGCGCGTAGGAGCATGGCACTTGCGATTGGCTCTGGGTATTGAATACGACGGCAGCGGTTTTTGCGGCTGGCAGACCCAGCCCGCAGGTTGCGCCGTGCAGGACCGGCTGGAAGCGGCGTGCGCGAGCATTGCCGGCGTGCCGGTCAGCACCATCTGCGCGGGTCGCACGGATGCGGGCGTGCACGCACTGGGGCAGGTTGTGCATTTTGACTGCGCCGCTGAACGTCCGCTCAGCGCCTGGGTGCGCGGCGTGAATGCTTTGCTTCCGCCGTCGGTCGCAGTGACCTGGGCGCAACCGGTCAGTGATGAATTCCATGCCCGATTCTCGGCGCGGGTGCGGACTTACCGTTACGTCCTGCTTAACGACGCGGTGCGTCCGGCCGCAGATCAGGGCAGGGTCGGCTGGTTTCATGCGCCGCTCGACGTCGAGCGCATGCGTGTGGCGGCGGCTTGTCTTGTTGGCGAACATGATTTCAGCGCCTTTCGTGCCGCGGAGTGCCAGGCGCAGTCGCCGGTACGCACGATGCATGCCATCACAGTCGCCGCCAGCGGGCCGTATGTGATTTTCGAATTTTCGGCAAACGCGTTTCTGCATCACATGATCCGCAACATCGTTGGCAGCCTGGTCTATGTCGGCAAGGGCAAGCATGTACCGCAATGGATGACAGAAGTGCTGCACGGGCGGGACCGTGCGCAGGCTGCGCCGACATTCGATGCTTCAGGCCTGTATTTGTTGCGCGTGGAGTATGAAAACAGCTGGGGGTTGCCGGCGCCGCGTTTGCGCGGACCGCACCTGGCGCATGCGACGGTGGAATGACATGACTATGAATACCCGCATAAAAATCTGCGGCATCACCCGTGTCCAGGACGGACTCGCTGCAGCACGGCTGGGTGCGCATGCGATCGGGCTGGTGTTCTATGATGCCAGTCCACGTGCAGTGGACGCGCAACAGGCGCGCAGCATTGTCGATATATTGCCGCCTTTTGTGACGACGGTCGGATTGTTCGTCAATGCCGAAGCCGGTGCCGTGCGTGAAACACTGGCAAATGTGCCATTGCAGCTATTGCAGTTTCACGGTGACGAAACGCCGGATTATTGTGCGGCATTCGGGGTGCCTTACCTGAAGGCTGTCCGGGTAAGGCCAGGGGTCGATTTGTTACAATACGCCCGTGATTTCCGCACGGCACGGGGTTTGCTGCTTGATGCTTATGTTGAGGGTGTTCACGGCGGGACCGGCGCCACGTTTGACTGGTCCCTGATTCCGCAGTCTTTGCCGTTGCCGATCGTGCTGTCCGGCGGTCTGGATGCGGACAACGTTGCCGCGGCGGTGCGCGCAGTGCGACCGTGGGCCGTGGATGTGTCCAGCGGTGTGGAATCAGCAAAGGGCATCAAGGATGCCGCCAAAATGGAAGCTTTCATGAACGGAGTGTGCGATGCGGGTGTATGACTTGCCGGATGCCAAAGGTCATTTCGGACCTTATGGCGGCGTGTTCGTTTCCGAAACCCTGATCTCCGCGCTGGAGGATTTGAAGGCGGCGTATGCGCGCTTCAAGGATGATCCGACGTTCAAGGCGGAGTTCGCGTATGAACTCAAGCACTATGTTGGTCGCCCCAGCCCGATTTATCACGCCCGCCGCTGGTCGGAGCATTTCGGTGGTGCGCAGGTTTACCTGAAACGCGAAGA
This sequence comes from uncultured beta proteobacterium, assembly GCA_903933915.1. Lineage (GTDB taxonomy): Bacteria > Pseudomonadota > Gammaproteobacteria > Burkholderiales > SG8-41. The sequence goes on from CAIZLW010000026.1 coordinate 18,167, forward strand.
TCTGAATCACACCGGCGCGCACAAGATCAACAACGTCATCGGCCAGGCCCTGCTGGCGCGCCATCTCGGCAAGCCTCGGGTGATCGCTGAAACCGGCGCGGGTCAGCATGGCGTGGCAGCCGCAACCATTGCCGCGCGCTACGGCATGGAATGCGTGGTTTACATGGGCTCCGAAGACGTCAAGCGTCAGGCGCAGAATGTCTACCGGATGAAGTTGCTCGGCGCGACGGTGGTGCCGGTCGAATCCGGATCAAAGACGCTGAAAGATGCGTTGAACGAAGCGATGCGCGACTGGGTGACCAACGTCGAAAACACCTTTTACATCATCGGTACCGTAGCCGGACCGCATCCCTATCCGATGATGGTGCGCGATTTTCAGTCGGTAATCGGTCTCGAGGCGCGCGAGCAGATGCCGGAGATGACCGGGCGCCAGCCGGACGCCGTGCTCGCCTGTGTCGGCGGCGGTTCCAATGCCATCGGCATTTTTCATCCCTATATCGAATACGAGAACGTGCGCCTGATCGGCGTCGAGGCCGCAGGTTACGGTCTGGAAACCGGCAAGCATTCGGCGACGCTGTCCGCCGGTCGTTCCGGCGTACTTCACGGCAACCGTACCTATCTGCTACAGGACGACAACGGCCAGATCATCGAGACACATTCGATTTCCGCGGGCCTCGATTATCCCGGCGTCGGTCCCGAACATGCGTGGCTGAAGGACAGCGGTCGTGCCGAGTATGTCGCGGTCACCGATGATGAGGCGCTGGAAGCTTTTCACAAGCTGTGCCGGCTCGAGGGCATTATTCCTGCGCTGGAATCCAGTCATGCGCTGGCCTATGCGGCGAAACTGGCGCCGCGCATGCGCAAGGACCAGATTCTGCTGATTAACCTTTCCGGTCGCGGTGACAAGGATATGCATACCGTTGCCGAAAAATCCGGGCTGAAGTTCTGACCGGTTATCTCTGAACAAGAAATCATCCGATGTCGCGCATTGCCGCCAGGTTTGAACGTCTCCAAAAAGAAGGCCGCAAGGCCTTGATCCCGTTTTTTACCGCGGGCGATCCCGATCGCGCCAGCTGCGTGCCGCTGATGCATGCGCTGGTGGCCGGCGGTGCCGACATCATCGAACTCGGTGTGCCGTTTTCGGATCCGATGGCCGACGGTCCGGTGATCCAGCGGTCCAGTGAACGTGCGTTGCTGCACGGCGTTTCGCTGCACGACGTGATCAACTGGGTCGCGGAGTTCCGCAAGACCGACAACGAGACGCCGGTGGTGCTGATGGGGTATGCCAATCCGGTTGAATCCATGGGCGTGGAAGCCTTCGCCAAGGTGGCCAAAGCCGCGGGGGTGGATGGCGCGCTGGTGGTTGATTACCCGCTGGAAGAGGCTGAAACCCTGGTGGGCACGCTGGATCGCGCCGGGCTCGACACCGTATTTCTGATTTCTCCGACGACGTCGGATGTGCGCCTGAAGCAGGTAGCGGCGCTGGGGCGCGGTTATCTGTATTACGTGTCGCTGAAAGGTGTGACCGGGGCGGCCAATATCGACATCGCCGATGTCTCGCGGCGTCTGGAACAGATCCGCAGTTATACCCGGCTACCGGTGGGCGTGGGTTTCGGCATTCGCGACGGTAAAACAGCGCACGCTATTGCGCAGATCGCCGACGCCGTGGTGATCGGCAGCCGGCTGGTGCAGGAAATCGAGGCGGCGCCTGCTGATGCGGTGGCCAAGGTGCGCGTATTCATTGCGGATATCCGGGCGGCGATGGATGCCAGCAGGCCGGCATGAGCAGTTGGCTGCAAAAACTGCTGCCGCCGCGCATCAAGCGCGATTCCGGCGTGCCGAAAAAAGCGGTTCCCGAGGGATTGTGGAGCAAGTGCGATTCCTGTGAAGCCGTGCTCTACCGCACCGATCTCGAAAAAAACCTGTTTGTCTGTCCGAAATGCAGTCACCACAACCGGGTGTCCGCTCGCGAACGCCTCGACTGGCTGCTCGACATGGAAGGGCGCTACGAGATCGGCGTTGAAGTCACGCCCGTGGACAGCCTGAAATTCCGCGACAGCAAACGTTACCCCGACCGTCTGGCGGCAGCCCGCAACGACACTGGTGAAGAAGATGCGCTGGTGGTGATGCAGGGCGCGATCAAGGAAATCCAGGTCGTCACCGCGGCGTTCGAGTTCGGTTTTCTCGGCGGGTCCATGGGTTCGGTGGTCGGCGAGCGTTTTGTGCGCGGCGTGCAGGTCTGCGTCGAGCAGCGGCTGCCGTTCATCTGTTTTACCGCCACCGGCGGCGCGCGCATGCAGGAAGGCCTGTTCTCGCTGATGCAGATGGCCAAGACCTGCGCCGCCCTGACGCGTCTGGCCGATGCGCGGCTGCCGTTCATCTCGGTGCTGACCGATCCGACCATGGGCGGTGTGTCCGCGAGTTTTGCGATGATCGGTGACGTGGTCATCGCAGAACCCAATGCACTGATCGGTTTTGCCGGACCGCGGGTGATCGAACAGACCGTGCGCGAGACTCTGCCCGAGGGTTTTCAGCGTGCGGAGTTCCTGATGCAGAAGGGTGCGCTCGACATGATCGTCGACCGCCGGCAGATGCGCGACACGCTGGCGCGTCTGCTGACGCTGCTGCTCAAGCAGCCGGGTCCGGCGGCCTGAATTTCCTTAAGCCCGCCATAGGGTCCGGCGGCCTCGAACGTACCCGAACCTGCAAGTCATGACGAACCCGGAAATGTTGTCCGACTGGCTCGAATATATCGAGCGCCAGCATCCGCAGAGCATTGCGATGGGGCTGGAGCGGGTCAACGTCGTCCGCGACGCGCTGCACCTCAAGCCGGATTTTCCGATCATTACTGTCGGCGGTACCAACGGCAAGGGTTCAGCCTGCCGTTTTCTCGAATCCATGCTGACACATGCCGGTTATCGCGCCGGTATCTACACATCTCCGCATCTGGTTCATTACAACGAGCGGGTGCGTATCGGCGGCCGTGATGCAGATGACGCCGATCTTGTTCGCGCTTTTGCCGCGGTCGAGACGGCGCGTGCAGCGGCGGGTGTTGCGTTGACCTATTTCGAGTTCGGCACGCTGGCCGCGGTGTGGCTGTTCATCGAGCGCAAAGTCGATGTGGCTGTGCTGGAGGTCGGACTGGGTGGTCGTCTTGATGCCGTGAATGTTTTTGATGCCGATGTGGCGCTGCTGATGAGTATCGGGCTCGATCACATGGAGTATCTCGGCGATACGCGGGAAACTGTTGGTGCCGAGAAGGCGCCGATTTTCCGTGCCGGCCGGCCCGCGATCTGCGCGGACCCTGAACCGCCAGCATCGGTGACTGCTTATGCGGAGAAGATCGGCGCGCACCTGCTGCTCATCGGTCGCGATTTCAGTTATGAGGCGCAACAGCAGCAGTGGCGTTACCGTGGACCGGGCGGCAACCGTCACGGCCTGCCACCGCCGGCGTTGCGCGGTACTTTTCAGCTCGCCAACGCCAGTGCCTGCATCGCGGCGCTGGATTCGATACGCCAGCGTCTGCCGGTCAGTGCCGGCGATGTCCGCGCCGGTCTTGTGTCTGTCGAAAATCCCGGACGGTTTCAGGTATTGCCGGGACGGCCCGCAGTGATTCTGGATGTCGCCCACAATCCGCATGCGGCTGCTGCGCTGGTGCTGAATCTGGTGCAGATGACGGGTTACAAGGAGACATATGCCGTGTTTTCCATGCTGAGAGACAAGGATGTTGCCGGTGTCGTGCGCCTGTTGCGCGGCCATGTCGATCATTGGCTGGTGGCGCCACTGCAGGGGCCGCGGGGTATGAGCAGTGCGGAACTGGCGCAAACCCTGCGCGATGCCGATGTCAACGCCGACGTCACGATGTGCATAAACATTGCAGAAGCCTGTGATCATGCGTACCGGAGGGCAGGAGATGATGATAGAATTTTGGCCCTCGGATCGTTTCTTACCGTAGCCGCCGCGATGTCTGCACTTAACAATCGCCGGCCATAGTAAAAATCGTTATTATTCAATAAATTACTTCGTTTACTGCGTATCAAAGCATGGCGAGAAACGTTAGCGACGAAGAACTCGAGCTGAAAAAGCGCGCACGCCGCCGTCTGGTGGGTGCGATCGTCCTGGTCACTGCCGTGGCCGTTGTCCTGCCGATGGTTCTGGATTCGGAACCCAAGCCGGTCAGTCAGAACATCAATATCCAGATTCCTTCACCGGATGCCGGCGTGCTGTCCGCGTCGCCGACACCATTGAAGCCGGCCGATCCGGCAGCGATGCCGCTGAAAGCGGAAGCCAAACCTGAATCTGCAACCGAACCCCAAGCGGCGCCGGCGAAAGAAGTGAAGTCCGAACCCGCGGCCGTCGCCAAGCCCGAAGCGAAACCCGAAGTCAAAGCCGAGGCCAAGCCGCCCGAAGTCAAAGCGGAAGCCAAGGCTGAACAGAAGGCCGAGCCGAAAGCTGAAGCCAAGGCCGAGCCCAAAGCCCAGGCAGCGGCCAAGTCCGAGCCGGCGGCAAAAGCAAAAGAAACCAAGGAGAAACCGAAAGCAGCCGCGACCGGCGGATTTGTCATCCAGGTCGCAGCGCTGTCGGATGCCGCCAAAGCCAAGGAACTGCAGGCCAAAATCGCAGGCGGCGGCATGAAGGCGTATACCGAAGTGGTTCAGACTTCGAAAGGTGCGGTGACGCGAGTGCGTGTCGGTCCGTACAACAGCCGTGAGGCTGCCGAGAAGGCGCGTCCGCAACTGCAGAAGCTGCAACTCGACGGCAAGGTTGTCCCCCGGTAACGATGACGCTGATCGACTATGTGGTGCTCGCCATCGTCGGTTTCTCTGTTCTGCTCAGCGTCCTCCGCGGTTTTATCCGTGAGCTGCTCGCGCTTGCCGCCTGGGCGATCGCATTTATTGTCGCCCGGCTATTCGGCGGCGACCTTGCGGCGATGATGCCGGCGGAAATCCCCGGTGAGGAACTGCGCTGGGTCGCCGGCTTCACAACGTTGTTTCTGTCGGTGCTGCTGGCCATGAGTCTGGTCGCTGTCGCCGTGTCGCAGCTGGTCAAAAGTGCCGGCCTGAGCGTTGAAGACCGGGTTTTAGGCGCAATATTCGGAGTGGTGCGCGGAGTTGCGGTGGTGGTCGTGCTGACGCTGGTTGCGGGAGCCACGGCTCTGCCCAAACAGCCGGTGTGGCGCGAAGCGGCGCTGCGCCCGCTGCTTGAACTGGTGGCATTGGGCGTCAAAGGCTGGCTGCCGCCGGCGCTGGCGCAACATATCAAGTACGGCTGAGGAAACGCGCCATGTGCGGAATTGTTGGAGTCGTCGCCCGTAGTCCCGTCAACCAGGTGTTGTATGACAGTCTGCTGGTATTGCAGCATCGCGGACAGGATGCTGCCGGCATCGTCACCGCTGATGGCGCCAGTTTTCACATGCACAAGGGCGGTGGCATGGTGCGCGATGTGTTCCGCACCCGCAATATGCGCAGCCTGGCCGGTCATGCCGGCATTGGGCATACCCGCTATCCGACCGCAGGCTCGGCCTGGTCGGCTGCGGAGTCACAACCGTTTTATGTCAACTCGCCCTTCGGCATCGTGCTGGGTCACAACGGCAATCTGACCAACTCTGATCAACTGAAGAATGACCTGTTCCGGCTGGACATGCGTCATGTCAACACGGAATCGGATTCCGAAGTGCTGCTCAACGTACTGGCGCACGAACTGGCGGCGAATACTTCCAACTACAAGCTTGATCCGGCGACGATTTTTGCCGCGGTGTCTGGCGTGCACCGGCGCTGCCGCGGCGCCTATGCCGTGGTGGCGATGATTGCCGGTTACGGACTGCTGGCGTTTCGGGATCCTTTTGGTATTCGCCCGCTGGTATTCGGCAAGACCGAAACTTCCGAAGGCACTGATTACCTGGTGGCTTCGGAAAGTGTGGCGCTCGACGGTCTCGGTTTTCAGCTGGTGCGCGACGTGGCGCCGGGTGAGGCGATTTTCATCGACCTTGATGGCAATTTTCACAGCCACCAATGCGCAGAAAATCCATCACTGAACCCCTGCCTGTTCGAGTTTGTCTATCTGGCACGTCCGGATTCGGTGATCGATGGCATCTCGGTCTACGAGACGCGTTTGCGCATGGGCGAAAGCCTGGGCCGGAAAATTGAAAAGGACTTTGCCAACCTCGACATCGATGTGGTGATCCCGATCCCGGATTCGAGCCGGCCCTCGGCCATGCAGTTGTCGAACCATCTCAACCTGGGCTATCGCGAAGGCTTCATCAAGAACCGTTATATCGGTCGCACCTTCATCATGCCCGGGCAGGCGATACGCCGGAAATCGGTACGCCAGAAGCTCAACGCCATCGGCATGGAATTCCGCGGCAAAAACGTGCTGCTGGTCGATGACTCCATCGTACGCGGCACCACCAGCCGGGAAATCGTGCAGATGGCTCGTGACGCGGGCGCACGGAAGGTTTATTTCGCGTCAGCGGCGCCGCCGGTGCGTTACGCCAACGTTTACGGCATCGATATGCCGACCCGCGATGAGCTGATTGCCAGCGGCCGCTCCCACGAGGAAATTGCGCGCGAGATCGGTTGCGATGCGCTGATCTACCAGGAACTCGATGCGCTGATCGGCGACGTGCGCAGTGTCAATCCCGCAGTCACCAATTTCGAAGCGTCGTGCTTCAGCGGCCAATACATCACCGGCGATGTGACCCAGGACTACCTGGATGGCGTCGAGGCCCAGCGCCGCGACGGCGCCAAGGCCGGCAAGACTGCTGCGGCGACCCAGCTCGACCTCGGGCTGGAACTCGTCGACTAAGCCGGATCGCGCGATGTATCAGGTGGGTGCCTTCCGCGAGGAACGCATCGACGTGATGCATGCGCTGATGCGCAGTCATCGTCTGGCCACCCTGGTGACCGTTCATGACGGGGTACCGGAGGCCAATCATCTGCCGCTGCTGATCGATCCAGAACCCTCGCCCAACGGCACGCTGCACGGCCATGTGGCCCGGGCGAATCCGCTCTGGCGTCAGGCGGACGGCCAGGAAGTGCTGGTGATCTTTCAGGGGCCGCAGGCTTATGTGACGCCGTCGTGGTATCCGTCTAAACGCGAAACGGGGCAGGTGGTGCCGACCTGGAATTACGCGGTTGTGCATGCCCATGGGACGCTGGTCGTTCATGATGACCGCGAATGGCTGCGTGCGCTGGTAACGCGGCTGACCGATCAGCAGGAAGCCGGATTGCCGCAGCCCTGGCGTGTGGCTGACGCGCCTGCCGATTATCTGGAGCGCATGCTAGGTGCCATCGTCGGTATCGAAATTCCGCTGGCCCGGCTGTCTGGTAAATGGAAAGTCAGTCAGAACCGCACCGCAGCTGACCGTGCCGGCGTTGCCGAAGGTCTGGGTTCACAGGGCGATGCTCAGGCACAGGCCATGGCGGACCTTGTGGCAGGGAAGCGCCCGGTTTGACGCGGGCCGCGGGCCTGCGGTAGTCTTCTGTTGCGCCGATTTGAAGAGCAGCTTGCGGGCGCGTTAAAAATGCAGCTAAAGCGACGGAAGAACCCGGTCCGCGCTAGCTGGCCGGGTTTTTTTATTTGATGGAGAAAGACCATGAAAAACGGATTTACCACGAAGATCCTGCATTCCGATCTGGAGGCACCGATAGAGCATAATTCGGTGCTCAAGCCCATGCATACCGCCGTGGCCTTCGGTTATCCGGATGCGCGCGACCTGGTCAGGGTGTTCAAGGGCGAGATACCCGGTTACGCCTATGGGCGTCAGGGAAATCCCACCACGGCGGCGCTGGAATCCAAAATCAGCAAGATGGAGGATGGCATTGCGACGGCCTGTTTCTCGACGGGCATGGCGGCCATTGCCTCGGCCTTCATCGCGCTGCTGCGCGGCGGCGACCATGTGGTGTCGAGCTCGTTCCTGTTCGGCAATACCAACAGCCTGTTCGGAACCCTGGGGCAATTCGACTGCGACATCAGTTACGTCGATGCCACCCGTGTGGAGAACGTGGAAAAGGCGCTGCGGCCCAATACCCGGATGGTGTTTGTGGAAACCATTGCCAATCCGCGTACCCAGATCGCTGACCTCGTGCGTATCGGCGAGTTGTGCGCGCGTCGCGGGATCATCTATTTTGTCGACAACACGATGACCTCGCCTTATCTGTTCCGGCCAAAGCAGGTCAAGGCCAGTCTGGTGATCAATTCGCTGACCAAATACATCGGTGGCCATGGCAATGCGCTGGGCGGTGCGGTGACCGACACCGGGTTGTTCGACTGGAAGTCGTTCCCGAACATCTATGACAGCTACAAAACCGCCAATTCCGCCAATTGGGGCATTTTGCAAATCCGCAAAAAGGGACTGCGTGATGTCGGCGCCACGCTGGCAGCTGAAGCGGCGCACCGGCTGGCCATGGGCGCCGAGACGCTGGCGCTGCGCATGGAGCGGGCGTCCGCCAATTGCCTGCAGCTGGCCCGTTTTCTCGCCCAACATCCCAAGGTCACCAAAGTCTATTACCCCGGGCTCGAAGACCATCCGCAGCACAAGCTTGCCGGCGAATTGTTCCGGACTTATGGTGCCTTGATGAGCATTGAGCTGGCCGACAACATCGACTGCCTCGATTTTCTCAACCGCCTGCAGTTGGTGATTTCCTCCAGCCATCTTGGCGACAACCGGACACTGGCGATCCCGGTAGCGCAGACGATCTATTGGGAGATGGGGCCGGAGCGGCGTGCCGAGATGGGCATTGCAGACTCGCTGATCCGGCTGTCGATCGGCATTGAGGATATCGACGACCTGATCGCGGACTTCACGCAGGCCCTGGCCGGCTAGGCCGGAAGCGCAGAGCAGCCGGTGGCATCGCAGCGTAGGTAGCCGCCGGTTTCGTACCAGTCGCTGAGTACCCGGCGTTCGCAGGTGTGTCCGTCGACGGTATGCAGATGGTGCGCCGGACGGTGGGTGTGGCCATGAATGAGCCGCGGATAGCCATGCCGACGCAGCAGTTCCTCCACGGCGGCCGGTGCGACATCCATGACCGATTCCGTTTTTTGCTGCTTGCTGGCTTCGCTTTGCGCGCGCAGGCCAAGCATCTGTTCGCGGCGCGCCGCCAGTGGCTGGGCAAGAAATTTAGCCTGGTTTTCCGGGGCGCGGGCGTAGACGCGGAAACGCTGGTAGTCGACATCGTCGGTGCACAAGGCATCGCCGTGGGTCAGCAGCGTCGGAGTGCCGTATAGATCGACCAGTAGCGGATCGTCGAGCAGCACGGCATGGCAGCGGGCTGCAAAATCAGCGCCCATTAATACGTCTCGGTTGCCCCGCATCAAAAAGACTTTGGTGTTGGCGGTGGCCAGCGCGGTGAGTGCGCCGGAAACGATGCCGTTCAGCGGGTCTTCCAGATCGTCATCGCCCACCCAGTATTCGAACAGGTCGCCGAGGATGTAGAGCGCGGCGGCGCCGGGTGCGGTGTCACTGATGAAGCGCAGGAACTGATCGGTGATCTGCGGCCGTTCGGGCGCGAGATGCAGGTCTGATATGAACAGCGTGTGCATGGGCGGCAGGGCGTTGCCGCCCCGCGAATTCAGACGATTTCGGCTTTTTCGATGATGACGTCTTCCACCGGCACGTCCTGATGCATGCCGCGGCTGCCTGTCTTCACCGTGCGGATCTTGTCGACGACATCGGTGCCATCGACCACTTTGCCGAACACGCAATAACCCCAGCCCTGCGGCGTCGGTGCCGAGTGGTTGAGGAAGTCATTGTTGCCGACGTTGATGAAAAACTGCGCGCTGGCCGAATGCGGCTCCGAGGTGCGCGCCATTGCCACGGTGTACATGTCGTTCTTCAGGCCGTTGTTGGCTTCGTTCTGCACCGGATCGCGGGTCGGTTTTTGTTTCATGCCGGGCTCAAAGCCGCCACCCTGGACCATGAAACCGTCGATGACGCGGTGAAACACGGTGTTGGTGAAATGGCCGTCTTTGACGTACTGAATGAAATTGGCGGCGGTATCCGGAGCTTTGACGGCGTCGAGTTCCAGGGAAATGATGCCGTGGTTGGTATGCAGCTTGATCATGATGGGGTGGTCCTTGTGGTGCGGGTTATTTGGTTTTGGCCGGTTTTTCCGGCGTATCGGGGAGCAATCGCGCGCGCTCGATGATGACAGGCTGGCGCGGCACGTTCTGGTGCGGGCCGACGGTAGCGGTCGGCACTTGAACGATTTTGGCGACCACATCCATGCCGGTGATCACGCGGGCGAATACGGTATAGCCGTAACCTTTGTCATCGGGCGATTTGAAGTCGAGGAAATCGTTTTCAGCGACATTGATGAAAAACTGCGCCGTAGCGGAATGCGGGTCGGCGGTGCGTGCCATCGCCACCGTGCCAGTGGCGTTGCGCAAACCGTTTCCGGCCTCATTGCGGATCATCGGCCGCGTCTTTTTTTCCTGCATGCTGGGCGTGAAGCCGCCGCCCTGGACCATGAAGCCCGGGATCACGCGATGGAAAACGGTGCCGTCGTAGAAACCGTCCTTCACGTATTGCAGGAAATTCTCGACGCTTTTTGGCGCGTTCTCGGGATAAAGCTCGAAGACAACGCTGCCCATCGTCGTTTTTATTTCGACTTTCGGGTTAGCGGCGCAAGCCGCAGTGGCGGCAATCAGGGTAAACAGGAGTGCGAATAAGCGGATCATAATTTTACCATTAAAAACAATAAGTTATAACTACTTGGGGAGGGTGAATCAGGCTGCGCCTTCATAAACAATGCGCCAGGCGCTGCCTTCGCGCTGCCAGTACTGGCGTTTACGCATCTTGTTGCCGACATTGCTGCTGGCGTAGTCCTGATCGAAGGTCACCACTGCCAGATCGTCATTACCCGGATACAGGAACATGCTGACCCGATCGACTTTGACTTTGATCCAGGATTTGCCGGCATTGACGCTGCGTTTCTGCTGCGCCCAAGCGGCCAGACCCTGTTTTCCGGCGGAGAACTTGCCTGAATAATGCTGGAGGTATTTGTCGGTGTCGCGGGTTTCCCAATCGGTGCGCCAGTGTTCCAGCGACCGGTTTAAGGCATCCCGCGTTTCCTGCCCGGCACCGGCTTCCACCCATTCTACCTTGGGCGAAATGATTACCGGCGTGACGCCGACCTGAACCTGTTTTGAAATGGTGACCAGGTCTTCATTGGTCAATGCCACGCAGCCATCACTGGCCTGGGGCGGGCGGCTGTAGGTGTCGTGCGGCACGCCGTGCAGCCAGATGCCGTGGCCGTTGCGGCCGAGACGCCGATCCCAGTCGTTCGGATAATTCAGCGGAAAAGCGCCGTCACCGTAGAGGCTGCTCTGGTTGCCGTAAGTCTTTACCAGATAATCGCGCTGCAGGTTGCCGGTGACATGGTAGACACCCAGCGGCGTTTTTTTGTCGCCTTCACGCAGTTTTTCGGTACCGTTGCGGCCGATGGTCGTGTAGTAGTCGGCGACGTAGCGCGGTTTGCCATTGTTGTTTTCGAAAACATACAGCGTGTATTTCGACGCGTCGACAACAAAGGCGTATTTCTGATCCGGTTCCAGTTGCAGCAGATAACGCGGCACTTTGTCCACCGGCCGCTCCTGCTGATGCCTTACCAGCCGGGCAAGTGCTTCTGCGCGCAAGTCGGCGATGCGCTCCGCCGGCGCATCCGAGGCAGTGCCGATGCTGCTGATCGGACGCGCGCGTGCCATCAGTAGATCGCCGCGAATCAGATGGGCGAGCCTGAAGTTTGGATAATTTTCGAGTACCTTGTCGATCTCGGTCAGCGCCAGATCGAATCGTGAGCTGGTGATCGCGAGCAGTGTTTGCGCCAGCATGGTTTCCGGCGCGGCTAGCGCCTTGCCGTGCATGCCTGAACCGATGAAGCCGCCGGGAACAGAAGACAGCGGGCGGTTGCCCAGCGCAAGCGTGGTTGAGGAGGGCGTCAGCGCAGTGGCCAGCAGCGCAGTGGCCAGCGCGCAGCCGAGCAGCGGTCGCCTCATCCGCCGACCAGTTCCTGCTGGATCAGCCATTGGTTACCCGACTTGATCAGGATCAGCGTCTTGCCGGCCGAGGCCTTGAAGCTATTCGAGCGGTAATGCTGGCGGAAGCTGACGCTGGCCGTGTTCGAATCCTTGAACGTCACTTTTGGCGCTTCGACCTTGACCTCGATCTTGCGCGGCTTGGCGACGCGCGCGCGGCGTTCCGTTTCCCAGGCTTTGCGTGACTCGCCATCTGGCGTCTTGAAGTTCGGGGCGTAGCGTGCGAGATAGCCATCGACATCGTTGCTGGACCAGGAGACGGCCCAGCGCTCCACGGACTTGAGTACGGCCGCTTCTTCGCTGACCGGCGCGGCTTTGTCGGGTTCAGTGGCCGGTTCCTTCGCTGCCGGTTTCGCCGGCACGGCTTTGGCCGGTTCTTTTGCGGCGACGGCGGCTGCCGGCGTGACTGCTGCGACCGGTGCCGTTGACGCCGGCGCTGCCGCTGCCGGTTTCGCCGGTGTAGCGGCAGGGGCCGGTGCAGTCTTGGTTGTGACTTCGGTGCGGGCGGCGACTTTCGCCGGTCGCTGGCTGTTGGAGAACAGGTCCTTGATCAGGTTGAGCTTGGTCTGCGCTCCCTGATTACCCTTGTCCAGTTGCAGCGCCTTGTCATAGGCCTGGCTGGCCATCTTGGCGTAGATGTCGCCGAGGTTTTCATGCGCGGTGGCGTAACTGGGGTGGGTGCGGATCGCCATTTCCAGTGCTGCACGCGCCTTGTCGTATTGGCCTTGCGAGGCGTGCAGTACGGCGAGGTTGTTGTACGGTTCCGGCAGTTCGGGGTAGTCCTGCGTCAGCTCGGTGAAGACCTTGATCGCATCCTGCGGCTTGTTCTGCTCGGTGAGCAGGATGCCGCGCAGGAAGCGGCCGCGGGCATCTTTGGGTTTGGTTTTCAGATACTGATCAACACGCTCAAGCGCGCGATCCACCTGCCCCTGTTTCAGCAACTGCTGGGCTTCCTGCAGTTCGTCGGCCTGGGCGAATATGGGGGTTGCAAGCAGCAGGCAGATGGCGATTGCAGCGAGCCGCGCCGCGGCCAGTTTTTGGGTCATCGTGTTATTATTCCGGCGGTCGTTGTGGGCACAGGGATCATAGTCGAAGCAACGGCTTTAGTCCTTGAATTTTCTGGATTTTACCAAGAACAACCGCCAATTCAACCTTCTCTTGCAGAGGAGGCTCCCGGACCGCGGCCCGCATGCGCAAACGGGGTAGGCAGAACGCAGAATTAGTGCTCCCAAGCCGGAGTGCCTGAAGCCCAAAATGCTCAAAATCTATAACACCCTTGCCCGGGACAAGCAGGAATTCAAGCCCATAGAGCCCGGCAAAGTCCGCATGTACGTCTGCGGCATGACGGTCTATGACTACTGCCACCTCGGACACGCCCGTGTGATGGTCATATTCGACGTCGTCCAGCGCTGGCTGCGCAACTCCGGTTATGACGTGACCTATGTGCGCAATATCACCGACATCGACGACAAGATCATCAGGCGCGCCCAGGAAAACAACGAGACCATGGGCCAGCTGACGGAACGCTTCATCCGCGCGATGGATGAGGATTCGGCAGCGCTCGGCGTGCAGAAACCCGACGTTGAACCGCGGGCGACGCAGTATGTGCCGGGCATGCTCGACATGATCACCTCACTGCAGCAGCGCGGCTACGCCTACCAGGCCACTGACGGCGATGTGAACTACGCCGTGCGCAAGTTCGACGGTTACGGCAAGTTGTCGGGCAAGTCGCTGGAAGACCTGCGCGCCGGTGAGCGTGTTGCAGTGGATGCGGCCAAGCAGGATCCGCTGGACTTCGTGTTGTGGAAACGCGCCAAGCCGGGTGAACCGTCATGGCCGTCACCCTGGGGTGCCGGCCGTCCCGGCTGGCACATCGAGTGCTCGGTGATGTCGGGCTCGCTGCTCGGCAAACAGTTCGATATTCACGGTGGCGGCCAGGACTTGCAGTTCCCCCACCATGAAAATGAAATTGCCCAGTCTGAGGGCGCGCACGGCTGCACCTTCGTCAACTACTGGATGCATAACGGCTTTGTCCGTGTCGACAACGAGAAGATGTCGAAGTCGCTGGGCAATTTCTTTACGGTGCGCGAGATTCTCGCCAAGTACGACGCGGAGGTGGTGCGCTTCTTCATCATCCGTGCTCAATACCGCAGTCCGCTGAATTATTCCGATGCCCATCTCGATGATGCGCGGCAGGGACTGAGCCGGCTTTATACCGCGCTGAAAGGCGTGCCGGCGGTTGCCGGTCCGGTCGACTGGACCCATCCGTATGCGGTGACGTTCCGCGATGCGATGAATGATGATTTCAACACGCCGGAAGCCGTCGCGTTGCTGTTTGATCTGGCCAATGAACTCAATCGCACAAAGTCCGCGGCGACTGCGACGCTGCTGAAGTCGCTCGCAGCGATGCTGGGCTTGCTGCAGCGGGAGCCGGACGCCTTCCTGCAGGGTGGACCTGCTGGGGACGGTGAATGGACGCCGGCGCGCATTGAAGCTGAAATTGTTGCGCGGGTTGAGGCCAAGAAAGCCAAAAACTTTGCCGAGGCGGATCGTATCCGCAAGGTGTTGCTGGAGGCGGGGATTGTGCTTGAGGATAGTGCCAAGGGGACGACCTGGCGGCGTAGCTGATGATGTTTGGCCGGGGGCAGCCCGGCGGCTGGTTACTTTCTTTTGTGCGGCCAAAAGAAAGTAACCAAAGAAAATGCCGCCCTGATTCGTCGCCCCTGCGGGGTGCCCTGCGGTTCTCGCCAGTCCAGGCGGCTGCCACCCAGGGTGACTTCCTTCGGGGCGCGCAACTCCCGCGATGGCTCGATGACTGTTGCGGCTGTGGGCGTGAGAAGCTGTTTACCAAGGAACTGCCTGCGCTGCTCGCGCAGTGCTCGCCGACAGCCCCCGGACTGGCTGCGATACTCGGCGACTCATAGGGGAGATTCGGTGCTGCGACGCGATCGGAATAAATGGTGAATCCTGCTTTTCAAAGCGCTTTCGGCTTGATGGTGTTGCTCGCCATCGCCTGGGCGATCAGCGAAAACCGTCGCGCGGTGCCCTGGCGCATCGTGCTGCCCGGCGTTGCGCTGACGCTCCTGCTGGCGGTGCTGTTGCTGAAGGTGCCACCGGTGCAGCAGTTCTTTCTGGCACTGAATGAAGTATTGCTCGCGCTGGAGCGGGCGACACAGGCCGGCACCAGTCTGGTATTCGGATATCTTGGCGGTGCGCCGCTGCCGTTCGAAGCCAGACCTGCCACATCGACCTTCATTCTCGCGTTGCGCGCGCTGCCGTTGGTGCTGGTAGTCAGCGCGCTGTCGGCGCTGCTGTTTTACTGGCGGGTATTGCCGTGGCTGGTACGCCTGTTGTCTGCGGTGCTGGAAAAGACGCTGGGCATCGGCGGCGCGGTGGGGTTGTCGACGGCGGCGAACATTTTTATCGGCATGGTCGAGGCGCCGCTGGTGGTGCGGCCATACCTGGCGCGATTGTCCCGCGGCGAACTGTTCATCGTGATGACCTGCGGTATGGCCGGCGTCGCGGGAACGGTGATGGTGTTGTATGCGAGCATTCTCGGGCCTGCGGTGCCCGATGCCATCGGCCATATTCTTGCAGCGTCAATCATTTCGGCGCCGGCAGCGATCGTGGTTGCGGCCCTGATGGTGCCGCCGCAAGGCGGTCCGACGCCGGCGCGACTGGATGTACCGTCGCCGGCACGCAGCGCGATGGATGCGGTGACCCGCGGTACCGTTGAGGGCCTGCAGCTGCTGCTGAACATCGTCGCCTTGCTGATCGTGCTGGTGGCGCTGGTGACGTTGGCCAATCTGGGGCTGGCCTTGCTGCCGGCCATTGATGGCGCGCCACTTTCGCTGGAGCGTGCGCTGGGTTTTGTAATGGCACCGCTGACCTGGCTGGCCGGTGTGCCATGGGCTGAGGCACAGGCTGCGGGTGCGCTGATGGGGGTGAAGACCGTGCTCAACGAATTCGTTGCCTATTTGCAACTGGCGCAGTTGCCGCCGGAAACACTGACACCGCGCAGCCGGGTGATCATGACCTATGCATTGTGCGGCTTTGCGAATTTCGGCAGTCTCGGCATCATGCTGGGCGGGCTGACGGCGATGGTGCCGGAGCGGCGTGATGACATCGTGTCTCTGGGTATGCGCTCGATCGTGTCGGGCACACTGGCCACGCTGGTGACTGCAGCTGTTGTTGGCGTTGTTTTGTAAGTATTTGTTTTTAAATAAAAAATTAAGGATTCGTAATGACCTGTATTGCTTCCGTCAAAGCCCATGCTGTTTCCGCCAAACTCAAACACACGCTGTGGACCGCGCATGAAGAGTTGCACAGTTCCAGCGTGGTGCTGGTGGAAATCAAAACGGATGATGGCCTGACGGGCATCGGCCAGATCCACGGTTCGCCGCTGCAGGACATCTGCAAATACGTCGAGCTGCTCGGCGAAGTGGCGCGCGGCATGGACGCCACCGCGCAGATTGCGGTTTGGGAAAAACTGTTTTCGCTGACCTCGCCGCGGGCGACCGGCATGGGCGGGCGCGATGGCCTGCCGCAGCCGCTGGCACGCGGCGACCGGCCGCAGATCATGGCGGCGATAGGCGGTATCGACAGTGCATTGTGGGACATCAAGGGCAAGGCACTGGGTGTGCCGGTGTGGAAACTGCTGGGCGGCGACGGCAAGCCGCTGTTTTCTTACGCGACCGGCGGCTATTACGAGCTGGATGCGCCGCTGCATGTTTGCGCCGATGAGCTGGCGGA
Source organism: uncultured beta proteobacterium (assembly GCA_903933915.1). Taxonomy (GTDB): domain Bacteria; phylum Pseudomonadota; class Gammaproteobacteria; order Burkholderiales; family SG8-41. The sequence continues at coordinate 34,952 of CAIZLW010000026.1, forward strand.
TTTCGTCAAGCGCGGCTACAAGGCAGTGAAACTGAAAACGGCCGGGCTGAGCATCGAAAAGGAAGTGGAGCGCATCCGGCTGACGCGTGCGGCGATCGGTGATGATGTGCGGCTGATGCTCGACATGAATGCAGCGTACGATCTCGAGGATTGCATCAAGTTTGCGCACGCGGTCGAGCCCTACGACATCTACTGGCTGGAAGAGCCGCTGCACTGGTACCTGCAGCCTGCCGATTTTGTGGTGCTGGCGAAGAATACGGTGATCCCGCTGGCGCATGGCGAACGCGAAATGACGCGTTTCACCGCGCGTGATTTCATTACCAGCGGCGCGCTGGGTTTCATGCAGTTCGATTCGACACGCTTTGCCGGCTTCACCGAATCGCTGCGCGTGAGTCATCTGGCCGAACAGCATGGCGTGCGCATTGCGCCGCATCTGGTACCGGAGGTCCATGCCCATCTGATCTCGGCCTTCCCGCGACTGGGTTTCGGCGTCGAATCGCATGGCAACGCCGACCGCGACCCGCTGTGGTTCGAGTTGTTCACCGAACGTGCACAGGTCAAGGACGGCATGGTGCACCTGAATGATCTCCCGGGTTTCGGTTTTGAAATCGACTGGAAAACCGTCAAGAAATACGCGGCCTGAGCGGCACGCTGTATAGTCTTCGCCACTGAATCCAGGGAGCAAGCATGAATATCGTAGTCATGGCCGGTGACGACATCGGTCCGGAAATCATCGCCGCGGCGATGGCGGTGGTGAAAGCGGCGGATGCCGAGTTTTCGCTCGGCCTGCGTTTTACCGACATTGAGGTCGGCATGGTCAGCCATCGCAAGCACGGCACGACGTTGACCGACACGGCGTTGCAGGCCGCCATGGATGCCGACGGCGTCATCGTCGGTCCCTGCGGCATGACGGATTACCCGCCGCTGGCGCAGGGCGGCGTCAACATTCCCGGAACCATCCGCAAGCGCCTTGATCTGTACGCCAACCTGCGCCCGGCGCGCAGCCGTGCCGGCATGCCCGATGCGCGGCGCGGGCTGGATGCGCTGATCGTCCGTGAAAACACCGAAGGTTTTTACTCCGATCGCACGATGTTCATGGGCAACGGCGAATTCATGCCGACCGAAGATGTGGCGCTTTCGGTGCGCAAGATCACCCGCCAGGGCTCGCAGCGCATCGCCAGGGTGGCTTTTGAATATGCAGCACGGCGCAGTAAGCGTGTCACCGTGGTCGGCAAGCGCCATGTGCTGCAAATGACTGACGGCCTGTTCATGGCCCCCGCTTATGAGTTGGCGAAAGCGCGCGCCGACATCACGTTGCGCGAAATGGATATCGATGCCATGGCCGCTGATATCTACACGCGGCCGGAGCGCCACGACGTGATCCTGATTTCCAATATGTTCGGCGACATTCTGTCGAATCTGGCGGTGGCACTGTCAGGCGGATTGGGGTTGGCTGCGGCGATCAACGCCGGCGACAAACACGCCATTGCCAATGCCGGCCACGGCTCGGCGCCGGACATTGCGGGTAAAGGGGTTGCAAACCCAAGTGGAATGATTCTGTCGGCCGGCATGCTGCTGGAATGGTTGGGCATCCGGCACAACAAGCCGGCATTCCAGCAGGCCTATCAGGCGATCCAGATCGCGGTCGACGCGGCGCTGGCCGATGCCGATGTGCGCACCGGTGATCTTGGCGGTCGCGGCAATACCCGGGGTTTTGCCGAGGCGGTCGTCAAACAATTGCGCAGTAAAAAGGTACAGGCCGCCGTAGCCTGAGTCCTAAAAAACGATACACGGAGGAGGAGTCCCATGAAACGTACCGTCTTTGCGTTGTCCGCGCTGGCTGCGGTTCTGAGTGCAGGCCAGGTTGCTGCACAGGCTTATCCGGTCAAATCGATCCGCTTTCTGGTGGGTTATGCGCCGGGCGGCGGCACTGACATCATGGCGCGCGTTGTCGGCGCCAAGCTGACCGAAAGTCTGGGTCAGCAGCTGATCGTCGACAACCGGCCGGGTGCGAATGCCAACCTCGCCGCGGAAATTGCATCGAAGGCGACGCCCGACGGTTATACGGTGCTGTTTATTTCGGTGTCGCATGCGATCAGCAAGCCGCTGTATAAAAAACTGGGCTACGACCTGGTGCGCGATTTCACCCCGCTGATCAATGTATCGTCGGTGCCGATGTTCGTGGTGGTGCCGCCGTCATCGGCGCCGAAAAGCGTGGCCGACGTGATCGTGCTGGCCAAAAGCAAGCCGATCAACTACGCATCCTCGGGTGAAGGCAGTCCGGAGCATATCGCCGCCGAAATGTTCAAGGCGATGACCAAAACCAGCATGACCCATGTTTCGTACAAGGGCGGTGCGCCGTCGGCGCTGGCGCTGATTTCCGGCGAAGTGCAGCTCGGCTTCAATACCGCGCCGGTGGCCGTGCCGCACATCAAGTCCGGCAAAATGCGCGCCATTGCGGTGACCAGTGCCAAGCGCAACCCGGCACTGCCCGATGTGCCTACCGTTGCCGAGTCGGGCGTGCCCGGCTACGACATGATCAACTGGTACGGCGCGGTGGTGCCGACGGGAACGCCGGCGTTCGCCATCAACCGTCTGAATGCCGATATCAACAAGGCGCTGCAGTTGCCGGATGTGCAGCAACGCCTCGCTGCGCTGGGTGCCGATCCGCTGGGTGGCAGCGCCGCCGAGTTCGACGCTTACATCAAGTCGGAAATCACCAAATACACCAAGGTCGTGCACGACGGGAAATTACAGCAGCAGTAAACCGTCTGCGCGAAAAAAACCGGCGCATGCGCCGGCTTTTTTATGGATGCAGAGAGTGTTACTCGGCGAAAAACTCCTTGACCCGATCCATCCACGATTTCGCGCGGGGATTATGTCGCGCGGTATCCTTGCTGCTGATCGTTTCGAATTCCTGCAGCAGTTCTTTCTGGCGCGAAGTCAGGCTGACCGGGGTTTCGACGACGACATGGCACATCAGGTCGCCGTGTGTCGTTGAGCGCACGCCCTTGATACCCTTGCCGCGCAGCCGGAACACCTTGCTGCTCTGTGTTTCCGCAGGGATCTTGATCTTGGCGTAGCCGTCGAGCGTGGGGATTTCGATTTCGCCGCCCAGTGCCGCGGTGGTGAAGCTGATCGGCATTTCGCAATGCAGGTCGTTGTGATCCCGCGTGAACACGTTGTGCGGCTTGATCTGCATTACCACGTAGAGGTCGCCCGACGGCCCACCGTTGACGCCGGCTTCGCCTTCGCCCGACAGGCGAATGCGGTCACCTTCGTCGACGCCCGCAGGAATTTTGACTGCCAGCGTTTTTTGTTTCTTGACGCGGCCGCTGCCGGAACAGGGGCTGCAGGGGTTGGCCACCATCTTGCCGGTGCCGTGGCAGCGAGGGCAGGTCTGCTGGATCGAGAAAAAGCCCTGCTGCATGCGCACCTGGCCTTGACCGCCGCAGGTGGTGCAGGTGGTCGGCTGGGTGCCGGGTTTGGCACCGCTGCCCTTGCAGGTCTCGCATGCTTCCATTGCAGGAATTCGGATGCGCGTCTCGGTGCCGCGTGCCGCGTCTTCGAGGGAGATTTCGAGGTTGTAGCGGAGGTCGGCGCCGCGGTAGACCGTGGAGCGGCCACGACCGCCGCCACCGCCGCCGCCGCCGAAGATGTCGCCGAAGATGTCACCGAAGGCGTCGCCGAACCCGGCGCCTGCGCCGGCACCCGCGCCGGCCGAGGGGTCGACGCCGGCATGGCCGAACTGGTCGTAGGCCGCGCGTTTCTGCGCATCCGTGAGGATTTCGTAGGCTTCCTTGGCTTCCTTGAAGTGTTCCTCGGCCTTGGGGTTGTCCGGATTACGGTCCGGATGCCACTTCATCGCGAGTTTGCGGTACGACTTTTTCATGTCGTCCTCGGAGGCGTCGCGATTGACGCCCAATACTTCGTAATAGTCTTTTTTTGCCATTTCGTTCCGTTACCCTGAATGCGCCAAAGGCGCAGGGTGCGGAGGATGGTTCCTCAACACCGCTGCGCCCTGGCCGGGGAAGTAAAGTGGATTACTTCTTGCCGTCTTTGACTTCCTCGAACTCGGCATCAACCACGTTGCCGTCATCTTTCTTGCCGGCATCGGCCTTGTTGGCATCGCTTTCACTGCCGCCGCCTGAAGCCGCGCCCTGGGCTTTCTGCATCTCTTCGCCCAACTTCTGCGCGGCTTGGGTCAGCGCCTGTGTTTTGGCTTCGATCGCGTCCTTGTCGTCGCCTTTTATCGCTTCTTCGGCGTCTTTCAGCGCGGCTTCGATCTTCGCCTTGTCGTCGGCGCCGATCTTGTCACCATACTCCGTCAGCGATTTTTTCACGCTGTGGATCATGGCGTCGCACTGGTTGCGGGTGTCGACCAGTTCGCGCAGTTTCTTGTCTTCCTCGGCATTGGCCTCGGCGTCCTTGACCATGCGCTGGATCTCTTCTTCCGAAAGACCGGAACTGGCCTGGATCTTGATCTTGTTTTCCTTGCCGGTCGCCTTGTCCTTGGCCGA
>CAIZLW010000027.1 GCA_903933915.1 uncultured beta proteobacterium
CACGCCCCCGGCAGTGGCACGACCTTGCAACCAGCAGCCCGCACCGCCGCGACGACTTTAGCGCCGGGGTCGGAAATACCGGGCGTGCCGGCATCAGAAACCAGCGCCACTGATTCACCGGCCAGCAAGCGTTCAATAATGCGAGCGGCGGCTTCGTGTTCGTTGTGATGGTGCGCTGCCAGCGTTTTGGCCTGAGCGCCAAGCTGTTTGAGCAGCGGGCCGGTATGGCGCGTATCTTCCGCCGCAACCCAGGGCACGCTGCGCAAAATCTCTTCGGCGCGACGCGTCAGGTCACCCATATTTCCGAGCGGGGTCGGGACAACATACAATACAGCGGATTCTTCCGTCATTTTTTCGGACATGCAGACAAAGACCAACGATACCACCACCGCGCGCGGCCGCGAAGCAGAAGCACTCGCTGCGCAGTATCTCGAATGCTACGGTGCACGCGTAATAATGCGTAATTTCCGCATCCGGGGTGGCGAGATCGACCTGATCTGCCGCGACGGCAAGGTGCTGGTCTTCGTTGAAGTCCGCCTGCGCAGCCGCAGCGATTTTGGCGGCGCAGCGGCCAGCATCACCGCCAGCAAACAGCGCCGGATCATTCTGGCAGCACAACACTACCTGCTCGGCAAGGCGGAGTGTGACTGCCGCTTTGACTGCATTTTGCTCGACGGGCTGGATATCAAACGGATTGAATGGATCAAAAATGCGTTTTCTGCTGACGCTTAGTTTGCTTTTAATGCTGGGCGGAACGCAGGCCGATAGTATCCGCATCCTGATCCAGAGCTCACCACTGGCCGGTAGCCAGTATTACTCAGCCAGCGACTTGCAGCCGCAGATGCAAGTCGGTGACCGGCTCACCCTGAGCCGTGAAGCTGACAACCGGCACGACCGCAATGCGATCCGCGTTGAATGGCGCGGCCACAAACTCGGCTACCTGCCCCGCGCCGAAAACCGCGCTGTTGCTGCGGCGATGGATCAGGGCGACAAGCTGGTGGCGAGGATCTCCCGACTGAGCGACCACCCCAACCCGTGGCGGCGTGTCGAGTTGGAGGTCTTCGTCGAGCTGTGATGTAGAATGACTTATTTCCTGACTCAATTTGTTGAAAATAAATGGACCTAATTGCCCGCGTCGCGCAGCACTTTGAAGATAGCGCCCAGACCAAACTCAATGCCGTTGAAGAGATGGCCGCTCCGATTGCCGCCGGCATCGAAACCCTGTTCAACAGCCTGATCAACGGCGGCAAGATTCTCGCCTGCGGCAATGGCGGTTCAGCCGGTGACTCACAGCACTTTGCTGCCGAACTGATCGGCCGCTTTGAAGCCGAGCGTCAGGAACTTGCTGCCATCGCCCTGACTACCGACAGCTCGATTCTGACTGCCATCGGCAACGATTATTCGTTCAACCAGATTTTCTCGAAACAAGTGCGCGGCCTCGGCCATGCCGGTGACGTACTGCTGGCCATTTCGACCTCCGGCAACTCGGCCAACATCATTGAAGCCATCAAGGCAGCCCACGACGCCGACATGCGCGTCGTTGCCCTGACCGGCAAGGGTGGCGGCCAGATCGGCGAAATGCTGCGCGATGACGACATTCATCTCTGCGTTCCGGCCGACCGGACGGCGCGGATTCAGGAAACCCATTTATTAATCATCCATTGCCTGTGCGATGGGATTGATGCTTTGCTCCTCGGAGGAGAATGATGCAAAAAACCCGCTTGTCCCTCATTGCCGCAGCGCTGATCACCGCTCTCCCCCTGCTTCAGGGCTGCGTTCCCGCCGTCATCGTCACCGGCGCAGCCGTTGGCGTAATGACCGCCCATGACCGCCGCTCGACCGGCACTCAAACCGATGATGAGACAGCGGAGTGGAAAGCCGCCCAGCAGATTCCCGAGCAATTCAAGTCACAAACCCATGCCAACTTCACCTCGTATAACCGCCGCCTGCTGATCACCGGCGAAACCCCGAGCGAAGAAGCCAAGGCCGTGATCGGCGAACAGGTACGCAAGGTCGAAGGCGTTCGTGAAGTCTTCAACGAACTGGTCGTCGCCCCGCCTTCCGGACTGGGCAATCGCAGCAACGACAGCTACATCACCTCCAAACTCAAGGCCCGTCTGGTCGACTCCAACCAGATTTCCGCCAATCACGTCAAAGTCGTTACTGAAAATACCGTCGCTTACCTGATGGGCATGGTGACCGAACGCGAAGCCAAAGTAGCGATTGCCGTTGCCCGCACCACTGACGGCGTACGCAAGGTGGTCAGCGTATTGGAAGTATTGCCCGAAGCCGACATCCGTCGCATCGACAACACCGCGCCTGGCGGTGCCAAGACCCCGCCACCGCAAACCGCACCGGTTGAAACCCGCTAAATTTAGTTTTTAACGCAAAAGGAGAGGGCAATGAATCTTGAAAAGGTAATTTTCGGTTTTTTCATAGTCCTCGCCGCGACACTTAATTTCGGCTTTTTCATCGGTGACATCGAGCGGCCGGAGCTGCATCACGTTTATGAACTGTTTGCCGCGCTGGTCGTCAGCCTGATCGCCACCGCGCTGAAATTCGGCGACCGCACCCAGATCGGTGCCATCCATTTATCAACCAGCCTGGTCGCCGACCTGCAACTGATTGCCGCAGCGATCACCTGGGCCGTTGCCGTGCACATTACCGGCGAAGGCATGACGGCAAGTGTCACCTCCAGCGTTGTTTCGCTTTCCGGCGGCGCACTGTTCGCCAATATCGTCTCCGTCATCATCCTGATTGTTGAAACCGTGATGGTGCGCCGCTAAAGCGGAGTGCTACGGTGAACAGCGCTTTTTTCCTGGTTTTGCGCCGCATGCGGGCGCCGATCATTGTTTTGATCGTTATTTACGCCATCTCCGTTCTCGGCCTGACCCTGGTTCCCGGGGTCGACGCCGAAGGCAGACGAGCCGCGCCACTCAGCTTTTTCCACGCCTTCTACTTCATCAGCTACACCGCCACCACCATCGGTTTCGGCGAAATCCCCAACGCGTTTTCTGATGCCCAGCGCCTGTGGGTGACCGTCTGTATTTATCTGACCGTGGTCGGCTGGTCCTACTCCGTTGTCACTTTGATCGCCCTGCTTCAGGACAAGGGCTTCCAGAACACGCTGACCATCAACCGCTTTCACCGCCGCGTCCGCAACCTCAAGGAACCGTTTTATCTGATCTGCGGCTGTGGCGAAACAGGCGGCCTGATCGCCCGCACGCTGGACCGGCGTAACCAGGCCTTTGTTGTGATCGAAAAAGATGAACTCCGGGTTCAGGAACTCGACCTGCAAGACTTCAAAACTGACACCCCTGCCCTGGCGGCGGATGCCAGACA
>CAIZLW010000028.1 GCA_903933915.1 uncultured beta proteobacterium
CACAGCGCTGCGATCACCAGCGTGGCCAGCGCCAGCACCGGCATCGCGAGGAAGGTAAAGGGCTGGCCCGTCGGCGCCAGTCGCAGCGTCAGCGCCGCAAAGGCCGCCAGCGGAAAACTCAGCGCCCACCACGCCATCGAGAACGGTTGCGCCAGCATCGGCTTCAACACCTGCGCCGCCCACAACAGAAAAAACAGCGCGATGCCCCAGCAACCTTGCGACCACGCCGGCGCGGCGCCGAAGCGCAGCAGCGCGAGCCCGACAATCGCTGGCGGCGCCACCAGGATGAAACCCGTCGGCAACAGTCGGTCCGGCCACAGGCCGTGCACGCCGATGCGCGCCATGATCAGCGTCAGCACCACTGGCCACAGGAACAGGCCGACGCCGAACTGCACCGCCGCCCATTCATGCTGGCCCAGCGGCACGCCGGCCAGCGGCGCCAGTACATTGCCCACCACCGGAATGATCAGCACCGGCGTGATCCCCGGCCACTGAAAGCCGCCGATATTGTTGCCGCGCCACCAGCGCGACAGCACCCACACCGTCACCGCGAACTGCAGCAGGCAGGCGATCAGCCACAGCGAGGTCCAGACCACCGATACGCCGAACAGCGCATGGCCCAGCGTCGCCAGCAGGATCAGCGCCACCGTGATCGTCGCGAAGAAGGCATGGCGCACCGGATGCAGCAGATCAGCCGTCAGCGCTTCGGGATGCAACTGCCCGCGCCGCGAGAACAGCGCTAGCAGTCCCAGGAACAGCAGCGCTGCGAACCCGCCGATGCTGCGCGCCACCCATTCCGCGGCAGGGCCCATTGTCGGTACGGCAGCGGCCCAGGCTAGTGCCAGGCCGGCGAGGCCCATCACGGTGGCGAACCATTGGGGGCCGAGGAGTTTGAGGGGCGGGGGCGGGGGTGGGATGTTGGGGGTGGTCGGGGATTCTGCGGGCATGTTGGACGGGGGCAGTCAGGGGATACGGTTGAATAATCGACCGAAGATAGGCTTTAGCTCTGGCTGTGACAAGGGTGATTCTCTAGGCCAAAGCGCTTCGGCCGCTATCACGATGCGGACAATGCTGACCGATACCTTGCTCGAACGACTGGTGGCGCAGGCATTGGCCGATACGCGCGTGCCATTGACTGAAGACGCCATCGCCACGCGCTTCCAGGGCCGCGGTCCGTGGAAAAAACGCCTGCCACAGATCATCGACACCCTGATCGTCGTCGGCCGGGTGCACCCGGTTGAGGGGGGGGCAAGGGTTACGTGCTGCAGTAGTTCTTGCGGCGCGCCAGCCCTGCCGGGTGTGCGCTTAGATAAAAACTGCCGTCGACACCCCAAAACGCGCCGCGAGTTTTGTGGCGAGCCGTTTGCTGATGGCGCGTTTGCCGGTGAGCACAGCGCTGATCGTGCTCTGCGTCGCCAGATCGGTGAGATCGGCTTGTTGGAGTCCGTGCTGCCGCATCAGGAAAGCCAGCGCTTCATCGGGTGTTGATGCCGGCAGCTTGTGTTCCCGCGCTTCATAGCTTTCGATGACTTCGCCCAAGGCTTCGACCAGGCCGGCTAGCGGGTGGCGCTCGTCGGCGCCGCCGGCGTCGAGCAGGGCTTCGAGTGCTGCCACCGCCTTGCGGTAGTCGCTTTCGCGGGTAATGGCCTTGAGCGGCACCAGCTTCGCAAGGGCCCGGTAATGACTGGTCACAGCATCAATGTCGAGGGCACCCATCAGGGCCTCCAGTGGTTGTAGTCGGCGTGGGTCATCACTGTGCGAACGTAAAGAGTCTGCGTGTTGAAGTGGATGGCTGCAATCAGCCGGAAGTGGTTACCTGCGATGTTGAACACAAAATAATCCCCGGCCTTGTCGACCGCGCTGAATGCCTTCTTCAGTTCGGCGAAATTGCGGAACCGGCCCTGCTCGATGATGCGCCGCCAACCCTGCAGCGGCCCGTGCGCGGCGGGGTGCTTCCGGGCGAAGTCGCGCAAGGCTTTGTTGCTGATCAGGCGCATTGCCGGAGATTATCGCATTTTGCGATATTTGGCGATGGGTAGGCGCCTCTCGACATCAGCCGCAGCTTCCCCGTCCCCATGACTTCCATGGGCTGCGTGCGTAGCCGGCGCGGTCCGGCTCGAAACGAAGCAGACATTTTTACCGCTTCGGAGACTAATGCGAAGTTAAATATAGCAATAAAAACAATAAGATATTGTCGCATTGCTGGGGGCATTGGTCCGGACATTTATGCGGACATTCGTTCGCTTTCCTGATGTACATGGATCGCCTGGAGCATGTGCTCTGTCGAACGCATTTTGGGTTATCGTCAGGGGCGCCGCGTCTTTGCGACCAGTGTTTCATGCAACATGGACCGCACGCTGGATGCCGGCGTTGTTTCCGGGCATGTGTTTACTCAGAAAGGTTTAAGTATGAAATTCGGCCGCTTCCAACTCCAATCCCGCACCTTCTTCGGCCTCGTCGAAGGCGACCAGGTCGTTGAACTCGACGGTTCGCCGTTTGATTCTTATAAAGCCAACGGCGGGCGCTATGCGCTGTCCGCGCTGAAAACCCTGATTCCCTGCGAGCCGCGCAACTTCTACTGTGCCGGGCTGAACTATGCCGCGCACATCGAGTGGGGCGCCAAGCGCAAGGGTGTCGCGCCCAAGTATCCGGAGAAGGCCGATGTCGGCTACCGGTCCTTCAACGCGCTGTGCGCGACCAATGAAACGCTGATCATTCCCGCCGATGCTTCGGACATGGTGCAGTTCGAGGGCGAGCTGGTGGCGGTGGTGGGCAAGGCGGCGAAGAACCTCACCGAAGCCAATGCGCTGTCGTGCATCCTCGGTTACACCCTGGGCAACGACGTCAGCGAACGCAACTGGCAGAAATCCGACCGCACGCTGTGGCGCGCGAAGAACTGCGATACCTGGAAACCGATGGGCCCCTTCATCACCACGGGCCTCGATCCGATGAACCTCGATGTCGAGATCCACATGAACGGCCAGCGCGTCGCCGGTTACAACACCAGCAAGATGCTGTTCTCGGCGCAGCGTTATATCGCCGAGATCACCAAGTACATGACGCTGCATCCGGGTGATGTGATCTGGCTGGGCACCGACGATGCGACCGAGCCGAATCTGAAGCACGGCGATGTCTGCGAGATCATCCAGAGGGATATCGGCGTGCTGCGCACCCCCGTGCGGCGCGAGGGCATGTAATCGTAAGTATTTGTTTTAATTAATAAAAATATGCCGGCTGCAATGGCGGACCGGCTGACCTGATCAGGAAACCCAATAATGAGCAAACCTGTCTGCCTGCTGTGGCTGGATGATATTGACGCGTATAAACAAGCCCTCGCCGATACCGGCCTTGCGGATCATTTTGAAGTGCATGGCGTGAAGCGCGACGAGAAACCGCCGGAGGATTTGATTCCGCGGGTGGAAGTGCTGGCCGGGTGGAAACACGGCGGCTACCTCGGGCGCATGCCCAAGTTGCGCTGGATCCAGGCGATGACCGCGGGGGTTGAGGCCTGGGTCGATGCGCCGGGGCTGCGCGATGATGTGGCGCTGTGTTGCGCGCGCGGTTCGCACCGCCATTCGATGTCGGAGAACATTCTCGGTGCGCTGTTTCACCTGACCAAGCCGTACATGGCTGTCGCGCTCGATCAGAAGCAGAGCCAGTGGAATCGCCGCATGTCGAAATTGCTCGCCGGCCAGACGCTGGGCATTCTCGGTCTTGGTGCGATCGGGCAGGAACTGGCGCTCAAAGCCTCGGCGCTGGGCATGCGCGTGATCGGCACCAAACGCGAGCCGGTGCCGGTGGAGGGCGTGGAAGCGGTTTATTCCAGTGATGAAACGCAGGAAGTGCTGCGCCAGTCGGATTTTGTGGTGCTGCTGATGCCGGTGACGGCGGAGACCGAGAATTACATCAACGCCGAACGTCTGAAGCTGATGAAGCCCACGGCCTGGCTGCTCAATTTCGGCCGCGGCCCGCTGATTGTCGATGCCGACCTGATTGCCGCAGTGAAGAACAAGACCATCGCCGGCGCCGTGCTTGACGTGTTCCGAGAAGAGCCGTTGCCGGCGACGGATCCGTTCTGGACGACCGAGGGCATACTCGTGCTGCCGCATATCGGCGGCGGTCATGCCGGGCGTGGCGCCGTTGTTGCCGAGATCTTCGCCGACAACGCGGGTCGTTACCTTGCCGGTGAGCCTTTTGCGACCGGCGTGGATCGGGCGCGCGGGTACTAGGCGCGCGTTTACCAGGAAACCGTCAGATCAATACAGCGAAGGCGCGGGTTACTGCGCCTTCAGGTTCAGCGCCTTCACCATCTTGCTCCATTTTACGTTTTCCTCGCGCAGGAAAGCGGCGTATTGCTCGGGGCTGTTGCCGACGGTTTCCATGCCGAGCTTGGCGACCTGCTCTTTTACTGACGTCTCACCGAGCGAACTGACGATTTCCTTGTTCAGCCGGTTGACGATGTCAGTCGGGGTGCCGGCGGTGCTCAGGATGCCGAACCAGGTGATCACTTCGTAGTCCTTCAGGTCCAGCGCTTCGCGGATGGTCGGGAATTCCGGCGCGATGGTCGAGCGTTTCGCGCCGGTGATCGCGATGCCGCGCAGCTTGCCGTTCTTGGTATAGGGCAGCAGGCCGGCGATGCTTGCCGACATGATTGGCACCTGGCCGCCGATCAGTTCACCGATGGCGGCGCCGTCACCCTTGTAATGAATCGGGACCATTTTGATGCTGAGCATGCTTTTCAGCAGCTCCATCGACATATGCGGCGAGGAGCCCTGGCCGCCGGTGGCGAAGTTGAGGTCGCCCGGGCGGTTGCGCGCGAGGGTCACCAGTTCCTTCATCGACTTCACGCCGAGTGAAGGATGCACGACGACCAGCAGCGGGTTCTGCGACATCAGCACCACGGTGGCGAAATCCTTGATCGGGTCATAACCGACCTTGGCATACATATAGGGCGCGACCGCGTGCGTGGTCTGGCTGGCGAGGTACAGCGTGTGGCCGTCGGGCGGCGCTTTTGCCACCAGTTCGGCGCCGATAGTGCCGGTGGCGCCGGCGCGGTTCTCGACGATGAACTGTTTGCCCATGCGGTCCGAGAGTTGCTGCGCCATCAGCCGCGCGATGATGTCCGACGGGCCGCCCGCGGCAAAGCCGACGATGATGCGCACCGGGCGCAGCGGGTAGTTCTGCGCATGCACGGCCTGCACCAGCGGCGACAGCAACAGCAGCGCGATCAGCGATCGTTTGAAAACGTTCATGACACTCCTCCCAATAGGAACAGGCTGTGGATCGGTTGTTTTTGGAATTGTTGTAGTTTTTAAATATTAACGTGCAGCGGCGAGCACCATTGCCGCGCCTTTTTCGGCGGCGGCGATGGTCGGGATATTGGTGTTCGACGACGGGATGGTCGGGAAGATCGACGAGTCGATCACCCGCAGCCGTTCGATGCCGTGCACCTTGAGCTGGTCATCGACCACCGCATCCGCGCCATTACCCATCTTGCAGGTGCCGACCATATGCCAGCTGGTCTGGATGGTTTCCTTCATATAGTCGAGCATGCCGACGTCATCGCGGATGTCCGGACCGGGGCGTGTTTCGCGCACCACCAGCGGTTTCAGTGAAGGCATCTGCGCAATGTGGCGCGCGAAACGCATGCCGTCGAGGAAGAGCTGGACGTCGGCTTCGTGGGACAGATATTTCGGGTCCATCGTCGCCTGCGCCAGCGGATCAGTGGAGCCGATGTGGATCTGGCCGACCGAGTACGGTTGCAACACCTTGAGGCCGAAGGTGAAACCGGGGTGCGGGTCGAGGCCGTAACGCGCGGTGCGTGCATAACGGTCACGGCCCGACAGCGGCAGCAGCAGCATCGCCATGTCGGCGCGGTCGGATTTGGGGTTGCAGCGCCAGGCCACCTGCGAGGTCGCGGAGCAGATGGTCAGCAGGCCTTCGCTTTTGAAGAACCAGCGCAGACCTTCCTTGATTTTCAGCAACGGATTGCGCAGCACGTCGTTGATGGTGATCGGCTTCGAGCATTCGAAGGAAATGCGCGAGCTCGGGTGGTCGCGCAGGTTTTCGCCGACGCCGGGCAGGTGGTGTAAGGTCTGGATGCCGAATTTGTTCAGGATGGCGCTGTTGCCGATCCCGGACTGCTCCAGCAGTTTGGGTGACACCAGCGGACCGGCGGCAAGGATGACTTCGCGGCGGGCGCGGGCTTTGAGCGTTTGGTTGTCGCAGCGGAATTCCACACCGGTGGCGCGGCGGTTTTCCATCAGCACCTTCGTTGCCGGCGCATTGGTGACGATGGTCAGGTTGGGGCGGTTGCGCGCCGGCTTCAGGTATTCGGCGGCGGGACTGCTGCGCCAGCCTTTGCGGGTGGAATACTGCAGGTGATAAGCGCCTTCATAGCTGCCGTCGTTGTAATCGGACAGCTGCTTGTGGCCGGCTTCGCCGCAGGCGGCGACAAAGGCATCGGACAGCGGATCAAAACCGTTGAGGTTGGTGCAATGGATAGGACCGCCACTGCCGCGCACTGCCTGGTCGCCCTCGGGATAGTCTTCGAGCTTCCTGAAGTAGGGCTGCATGTCCGAGTAACCCCAGCCCTTGCAGCCCTGGTCGCGCCAGTCGTCGTATTCCTTGGGGTCGCCGCGCACGAACAGATTGCCGTTGATCGAGCCGGAGCCGCCGATGACGCGGCCGCGCACCCAGCGCTGCGGCTTGTTGTTGAGGTGGGGCTGCGGTTCGGTCTGGTACTGCCAGGTGTAGCGTTCGTCGTTGAGGATCTTCGCGACCATCAGCGGGATTTTGAGATTGATGTTGTTCGCCGGGCCACCTGCCTCAAGGAGCAACACAGTATGGCGGCCGTCATCGGACAAGCGTGTGGCAAGCGTGGAGCCGGCGGAGCCGGCGCCAACCACGATGAAATCAAACTCGGCGTTGTCCGGAATGGTGTTCGCGTACATCGAAAGTCTCCTCCTGGAAAGGCTATGCAGCTAAGGGCGCTTTGCGCGTTTTATCCGGCGGGCCGTCCGCTCGGCGGCGGCTCACGGTATTTTGAGAACAATTTAACCGAGGAAGCGCTGTGGCGACCAGACTATTCGGTTATCTTGGTATGCCGGAAATGGCATAGTGGCGAACTGATGCATCCGTGTGACGGTGTATCCGGGACCGTTAATCCAGTATGCTCAAATACGAATACTAAAATAGCCCAATATTCTGGTGGGCAGGGGGCATCCGCGGTTAAATGCCGGCTAGCCATTCGTGCGGGGCGGGTTCGGCCGTGGCGCCGGATGTCATGCCATCGCAGAACGCGAGGAGGAGTGCCATGAGCGACAAAATAGCGGTGATCAGTCCGGAAGGGCTGCCGCAGGAAGGTGTGCGGCAGATCAGCCGGCATCTCGACAGCCTGGACGGCATCACCATCGGTGAGGTGTACAACAACCACTTCAAGGGTGAGTTGATGTTCCGCACCTACCGCAGCCAGTTCAGCAAGAAATTCAAGAACGTGAAGGTCATTCCCTTCGACGAATTTCCGATTGTTTACGTCGGCGGCGATCCCGCGACGCAGAAACGGGTTGCGAAAGAAGTCGCGGCCCTCGCCAAACAACGCGGTTGTCACGCGATCATCACCGGTAACGGGGGGTGAGGGACCTGCACTCCGGCCTCGGTGAGGCCGGCAGTTGAAGCCGAGAAGCTCGGCATCCCCGGTGTGGTCATCACCACCACCGGTTTTACCAAGATTGCCCGTGCCGTGGCCAAGGCCGAGGGTATGGCTGATGTGCGCATCGCGGAATACCCCGGCGCGGTCGGCGTGCATGCGGAAGCGCTGGTTGAAAAGAATGTTGAAGACGTTCTCTTCGGCCGCATCGTCGAAGAACTGACGCGGCCGGTAAAAGCCGCTGTAACGGGCGCCGCAGAAGTGGTGCGCAAGCCCGACGACATCGTGTTCGAAGGCAGCTTCGAGCAGATCAATGAGTATTTCACCAGCCGCGAGTGGACCGACAATCTGCCGGTGATTCCGCCGACCGCTGAAAGAGTCGCGGCATTCCTGAAGCACGCCAGCCGCGATCCGGACGAAACCATTGCCGTTCTGGCGCAGGCGAATCTGCGTGCGACGCCGCGCAACATTGCGGCCAACGCGGTGATGGCGGGCTGCAAGCCGGAAACCATGCCGCTGCTGATCGCCGCGGTCGAGGCAATTGCCGAGAATGAATACAACCTCAGCAATATCGGCAGCACCTGGGGTGTATTGCCCTTCCTGCTGATCGGCGGTCCGGCGATCAAGGCGATGGGCATCGAGAACGGCGCGCACATGATTTCCCAGGGCGCGAATCCCGCGATCGGGCGTGCGTTCGGGCTGATCATCAAGAATATCGCCGGCTACAAGATGGGCCGTAATTACATGGGCACCTTCGGTTACCCGCTGAATTTCACCATCGCTGAAAACGATGACGAAAATCCCTGGGAGCCTTACCGCGTCGAGCACGGCTTTGCCAAAACCGACAGCACGGTCACCGCCTGCGGCACCGTGACCTGGGGCTGGCCGCCGGCAATCTACGGCACGCCGGACAAGACCGCGGCGCAGACGGCGCTGGAGTTCCTCGCTCTGGAATGCACTAAAAAGCCCTGCCTTGCGCGGCTCGCCGAAATCGGCAGCAAGGGCTTCCGCGACATGATCACGCTGATGATCGCGCCGCCGGTGGCGAAATCGCTGGCGGCCGCCGGTTACAGCAAGCAGGACATCCGGGAATACGTGTACGAACACGCACGGGTGCCCTACAGCGAGCTGGAGTTCCTGATGAAGTACGGGCACTCCGAGGCGTTCACGATTCCGGATGCGGTGGCGCGCGGGATTTATCCCGAGGAATATCTCAAAGAGAAGCCCGATGGCATGGTTCGCGTGATCCCGAACCCCGACATCATCAACATCGTGGTCTGCGGCGATCCGAACCGCAACCGTGTGATGGTGCTGTGGGGCGGGTATGTGAATCCCGTCACCCGCAAAATGCAATTCCCGGTCGGCTGAGCCGGGCAAGTCAGGAGCGGCCATGAAGCTGACACAGCTCCGATGCATTCTCGAAGTACACCGGCACGGCAATCACATTTCCGCCGCCGCGGAGGCACTGCACACTTCGCAGCCGGGCGTCAGCAAGCAGATCCAGTTGCTGGAGGCGGAGATCGGTTTCCCGGTGTTCCAGCGCAAGCGCAATCGGGTGACCGGGCTGACTGACCCGGGGCGCGAGGTGATTGAAATCGCCCAGCGCATCATGGGTGACGTCGAAAACCTGCGCACGCTGCGCGATGACTATCTCGATCGCGAAAAAGGCACGCTGACGATTGCCACGACGCATACCTATGCGCGTTATGTGCTGCCGCGAGTGATTGAGCGGTTCATCAAACGTTATCCCGATGTGCATCTCGGGCTGCAGCAGGGCAATCCGACGCAGATCTGCGAGGCGGTGGAAGCGGAGCAGGCGGATATCGCCATCGGCACCGAAGCGATGCGGCCCTTCCCGAGCCTGACGATGCTGCCCTGTTTCCCGATCGCGCGCAGCGTGATTGCGAAAAAAGGCCATCCCGTCCTGCGCGCGAAAAAACTGACGCTGCAGGAAATCGCCCGCCACCCGATCATCGCCCACGACCGCGCGCGCAGCGGCCGCTGGAAAATCATGGAGGCCTTCTGCAAGGAGGGCATCGAACCCCATGTGCGTTTCGGCGCAGTGGATGCCGATGTCTGCAAGACCTATGTCGAAATGGGGCTGGGCATTGCGATTCTGGCGACGGTGGCAGTGGACCCGGCGCACGACATCAATCTGCGCGCCCGCGATGCCAGTCATCTGTTTGAATCGAGCCCGACGCTGGTGACGATGCGGCGGAACAGCTATCTGCGCGGTTACGTCAGTCATTTCATCAATCTGCTGGCGCCGGAATTGACGCCGGAGGTGGTGAAGGGCGAGTTGCGGCGGGGCGCATCGACGCAGACCGCAGGCCGCCGCAAACGTAAAAAAGAAAGTGAATGAACGGTTTATGTGCAGGAGTCCTGAGTGAACCATGAACCGATGGTGTGGGACGCGACGGTCAAACGGCTGGTCGCGTTCACGGCGCGCGCGCGTTACGAGGCGCTGTCGCCGAACGTGGTGC
Source organism: uncultured beta proteobacterium (assembly GCA_903933915.1). GTDB lineage: Bacteria > Pseudomonadota > Gammaproteobacteria > Burkholderiales > SG8-41. The sequence continues at coordinate 10,132 of CAIZLW010000028.1, forward strand.
ACGAAACCCGGCGCCACCTGATTGACACCTTCGCCAGTGCGCTCGGCGCATTCGATGAGCCGGTCAGTGCGATGTCGCGGGCGATGGCGGGGCGTTACCGCTCGGATAATCAGGCGCGGGTGTGGGGTTGCGACACCATTACCACGCCCGAGCTGGCGGCTTTCGCCAACGGCGTGATGACGCGTTCGCTGGATGTCAGCGACACCTATCTCGGCCGTAGCCGCGGCCATCCCAGCGACATGATCTCGGGGCTGGTGGCGGTGGCAGAGATGGAGCGTGCCGACGCCAAGGCGCTGATCACGGCCATCGTGCTCGCCTATGACGTCTATTGCAGCTTCTGCAAACATGTCGACGTCAATAGCGGCGGCTGGGATCAACCCGTTTACACCGTGCTCGGCTGCGCGCTGGGTGCGGCCAAACTGATGAAGCTGGATGACGATGCGACCGGCCATGCGCTATCGCTGGCACTGACGCCGAACCTTGCACTGTCTCAGGCGCGCCGCGGCAGCCTGTCGAGCTGGAAGGGCTGCGCCGGCGCCAACGGTTCACGCAATGCGGTGTTTGCCGCGCTGCTGGCCCGCGAAGGATTCACCGGGCCGGGTGAGGTGTTTGAAGGCTCCGGCGGATTCTGGGAAGCGGTCGGCCACAGCGACTGGCCCTTGCCCGAGACGCCGATGATCGTCGAGACGCGCACCAAGAGCCTGCCGGTCTGTTATCACGGCCAATCTTCGGTGTTTGCCGCGATTGAATTGCGCGAACGCGTCGACCTGAAGCAGATTGAAGAAATCCAGGTCGACGGTTACCAAGTCGCGGTGTTCATGATGGGCGGCGATGCGTCGCGCTGGGCGCCGACCACCCGCGAAACCGCCGACCACAGCCTGCCGTACTGCGTGGCGATCGGTTTGCTCGACGGTGAGCTGACCAGTGCGTCATTTGCCGACGAACGTCTGCGCGATCCGGCGGTGGCCGAATTGATGCGCAAGGTGAAGGTCAGCGAAGACCCGGCGCTGTCAGCGCAATATCCCGAAGGCGCGCCGGGGCGAGTGAGCATCCGCATGACGTCCGGTGAAAAGCATGTTGTCGAAATCCGTTATCCCAAGGGTCATGAGAAGAGTCCGATGGGCGATGCAGAAATCGAGCGCAAGTTCCGTGACCTCTGCGGTGGTCCGCTGGGCAAGGCCGGTTGCGACCGCGCGCTGGAAGCGTTGTGGCGTCTCGAAACTATCGACGATACGAACAAGATCACGGCACTGCTGGTGCCGGAATCCAAAAAGTAAATATCCTGGTCTGCATTTTCAATTGTTACGAACCGAAGGAAGTGTCATGAAAAAGAAAACCGCCACCCCGGAACGCACGCTGGCCCGGAAACTCGCCGAACATCACGCCAAACTGTCGTATAGCCGGATTCCCGCAGGCAGCCGTCATGCGATGAAACGGTTGCTGCTGGATTACATTGGCGTGGCTATTGCCGGCAGCCAGACCGAGAGCGGTGTGATTGCGCGCGAATTCGCAACGCTGCAGGGCAAGGCCCTCGAAGCGACGCTGATCGGCGGCGGCGAGCGCGTGCCGGTGACGGCTGCAAGTTTCGCCAATGCGATTTCCTGCCACAGCATCGAGCTCGACGACATTGATGTGCTGGCGCTGTTCCACTTCAGCCCGCCGGTGTTTTCATCGGCACTGGCGATGGCGGAAGCCACCGGTGCCAACGGCAAGGACCTGCTCACTGCACTGGCTGCCGGCTGTGAAGTGATGGAGCGCGTCAGCATGGCTGCCAACAATGACCTGCGCAACCGCGCTTTCCACACCACACCGACCTGCGGCGTGTTCGGGGCGACGGTCGCTGCCGGCAAGCTGCTGCAACTGACGCCGGAGCAGCTGACTTCCGCTTTCGGTCTTGCCGGTGCGCAGGCTTCGGGCCTGATGGAAATGTACGGCCCGTCGATGCAAAAGCGTTTTAATCCGGGTCCGGCGGCGCGCAACGGCGTGACCTCGGCGATGATGGCCAAACTCGGCTTCACCGGTGCGGACACGATTTTCGAAGGCGAGCGCGGTTTCCTTAAGGCTTTTGCCGGCGGCAAAAAAGGCGCCGAGCTGGTGCGCGGCCTCGGCAAGCCCTTTGACCTGCAGATCGAGTTCAAGCCTTATTCCTGCGCCCGTCCAATCCACAACGCGATCGACTGCGCGCTGGAGATCCGCCGCAAACATGCGCCGGATCTGTCGAGCATCCGCAGCATCGTGGTCCGGCGCCATCCCGACTGGTCGCACTATCACCGCAATATTGCACCGCGTACTTATCATGAGGCGCAGGTCAGCCTGCCCTACTCGGTGGCGATCGCGCTGCTCGAAGGCAATGCGCTGCTCGCGCAATACACCGACAGCAAGCTCGGCGATGCGACGGTGCGCCGCCTGATGGACCGCACGCGCATCGATACCGACGCCAAACTACCGCGCGGCGTATCCTGTCATACGACAATCACCATGCAGTCCGGTGAGAAATACGTGTCACAGGTCGATTACCCGAAAGGCTCGATCCAGAATCCGATGTCGGACGAGGAGCTCAAGGTGAAGTTCGAACTGCTCTCGGTGCCGGTGGTGGGCGCGACGAAGGCGGCAAAAATCGTCGATCTGGTACTGCATATTGAACGTTGCAGTGATGTCGGTGAACTGCTGCGCCTGACGGTTCCGGTGCCGCGCAAGTCCAAAAAGAAAAAAGCGCCGCGTCGGCACTGATGTCGTTGCGTTAATACCAGTAAAAGGAGGAAAGCCATGATTCGAAAAATGAGTGCGATGCTGATGCTGCTGTCGGTGGCCGGATTTGCGGGCGCCGCTCAGGCACAGGGTAGTTATCCTGAACGTCCGATCCGCCTGATCGTGCCGTTCTCTGCGGGCGGCACCAGCGATCTGGTCGCGCGGATCATGGCGACCAAGCTGGGTGAAGAACTCAACCAGACGGTGATTGTCGATAACCGCGACGGTGCGGGCAGCACGCTGGGTGTCAGCATCGCGGCGCGCGCGACACCGAACGGTTACACCCTGCTGGTGGCGCATAACGCGCTGGCGATCAATCAGACGCTGTATTCCAAGCTGCCGTACAACGCGCTGAAGGATCTGGATGCCATTTCGAA
>CAIZLW010000029.1 GCA_903933915.1 uncultured beta proteobacterium
GCTCCGATCCAGAATACGGTCCTCCACCAAGCGGGCGGCGGTGCCCCCCTTTCCTTGACCGCGAAAGGCCCGAATCGGATCGATATGGACAGGAACGACGCGAAGACCATCAGACTCGATGATCCATTCGAGACGTTCCGAAGGCGTTAATTTGAACTGGCGGCGTATTTCGACGGGGATCACTGTCTGACCACGCTCGGTAATTGTGCTACGCATACCCCACCCCCTTTTTGAATTACATTTTCTATAAAAGGTACTTCAACTACATTCTATAGCTTGCGAATACCGCTGGCAAGCCTCGTGACATAACCGGCACCGTAGCCCTAAAGTTTTCCCGCCGCACTCCGATAACAAACATGTCGGCAGCACAAAGCCGCTCACGAAACCCGTCGGAAAAAGCCATTCAGGCTCGCCCGATCAGGCTAACCCTCTGTAAGGAGAAGCAAAATGGCACAAATCATCAATTCCAACATTGCATCGCTGAACGCGCAGCGCAACCTCGATAATTCGCAAGGCGCCTTGTCGACTTCCCTGCAACGCCTTTCCTCCGGTCTGCGCATCAACAGCGCCAGAGACGACGCTGCCGGTCTCGCCATCTCCCAGCGGATGACCGCGCAGATCCGTGGCCTGAATCAGGCCGCTCGCAACGCCAATGACGGTATTTCGCTGGCGCAAACGGCCGAAGGTGCGCTCGGTGAAATCGGCAACAATCTGCAGCGTCTGCGCGAACTCGCGGTGCAGTCGGCCAACGGCACCAACAGTTCCAGTGATCGAGCTTCGCTACAAGCAGAAGCAACCCAGCTCACTGCTGAAATCACCCGTGTTGCTGGCCAGACCCAATTCAACGGCCTGAACCTGCTCGACGGCTCATTTTCCGCTCAGAACTTCCAGGTCGGCGCCAATGCCAACCAAACCATTGCGGTTTCCTCAATTGCCGATGCGCGAGCTACGGCCTTGGGCAGCCACGTCCTTACTGCTGACGGCACCGTTACGGGCAACACCCTGGTGAGTGCAACCGCAGTTTCGACGGGTAACACCATGGCGGTGGAGGCTGACCTTACCCTGACCACGGATGCTGGCACGTCTGGTGCAATCGCTTACGCCGCACAAAGTGGGGCCGACACGATCGCCGCTGCGATTAACACTGCTGCGGCTGGCATCGGTATCACAGCTACCGCGACCAACACCGCCACGCTGCACACCTTGAGTGTAGCCGGAACGGTCTCATTCACCCTGAAGGGTGGCGATCCAGCCTCCACGAAAACCGCAGCAATCTCGGCCGTGATTGCCGACAAAAGCGATCTGACCAATCTGGTCGCAGCAATCAACGGAGCGCAGGGTAGTACTGGGATCACCGCATCGTTCACGACATCCAGCAGCAAGGCATCGATCACGCTCAGCACTACGGATGGCCGCAATATAAGCATTGACACCTTTCTCAACTCAGGTCTTGGTGCGGGTGATACGGTCGTGTTCGGAGGTGCCACTTTGACTGATGGCGCGGCAGCTACGGCGAATGCAGTCGTCACTGGAACTGTCTCGCTCGCCAGTTCCAAAGGCCGTATATCCACAGCGAATGCGGGTGCCGATGCTTTCACCGGGGCAGGCGCCAATTACAGCGCCTTTGTTTCGGTGGCCGCACTTGACCTTTCGACCGCAAGCGGAGCGCAAGCCGCGATTGGCGGGCTGGATGCGGCCTTGTCACAAATCAATATCGCTCGGGGCGACCTCGGTGCTTACCAGAACCGCTTCACTTCGGCGATCTCCAACCTGCAAACCACGTCGGAAAACGTTGCGGCTGCTCGCAGCCGGATTCTGGATGCCGACTTCGCTGCGGAAACAGCGGGTCTGACACGCAACCAGATCCTCCAGCAGGCGGGCATCGCCATGCTGGCGCAGGCCAACGCGCTGCCGCAGCAAGTCCTCACGCTGCTCCGCGGTTAAAATAGTAGCCAGTCTAAGACGGGGCGGAACGCAAGTTCCGCCCCATCCTAGAACAAGGAGTCTGGGATGAGCATTCAATCTATCAGCAGTTCCGGCACCGCGATGCCGTTGCCGGCCGCCCCGCAAGGGAGCGTGCCGCAGCCCGTCGCACCGCCGCAACTACCGGCAGTAACGGCTCAGGCCTCTTCTAGCCAACCACAGGCTGCCCCTGATCGGGCGCAGGTGGAGGAAGC
>CAIZLW010000030.1 GCA_903933915.1 uncultured beta proteobacterium
CGGATGATGGTGCGTGTTTCATCCAGCGCTTCGACCGAGCCTTCGTCGCCGAAGACATGGATGCGGAAATATAGCGGCGAGGCACGCACCGCGCCGAGGAAGCCGCTGATGCCGTTGGCGAACTTGAACAGCACGGACACGGTGTCGCGCGGATCGGCGCCTTCGCGGTGAGCAATGAACTGCGCGGTGATCTTTTCCGCCGGGCCGGCGATGTTGGCGAAGGCGTCGAGAATGTGAATGCCGGTGCCGGTCATGCCCGCGCCGGGCGTTTCGGTTGGCAGGTCGCGCCAGGGTGCGAAAAACTTGCTTGAGTGTTCGTTGCTGTAATGGCCTTCGACATGCATGATGCGACCCAGCGCGCCGCTGGCGATGACGCGGCGCATCTCCACGGTCGACGGCCAGAAGCGTTTGTTCTGGCCGACGCCGATGGGTATGCCGGCCGCTTTGCAGGCGGCGACTGCGCGTTGCGCATCGGCACGGGTCAGCGACAGCGGTTTTTCGCAGAACACGGCCTTGCCGGCATGCGCGACTTGCACTATCTGGTCGGCATGCAGCGAGTGGGGCGTGGCGAGCACAACGGCTTGTACTTCGGCATCGGCCAGCGCTTCTTCCAGCGTGGCTGAAAGTTTGAAGCCCTTCGCTTTTGCATAATCCCGCGTGGCGTCGATTTCGTGGGTGACGCCGTGGATGAACTGCAGTTTGCTGCTCTTGCCCTGCACCGCGTCGGCGATGTTCTTGCCCCACCAGCCGAGTCCGACGATTGCTGCCTTGATCATGAATTTACCAATATAAACAAGTGGTTACTGAATCAGACTGATTTCTGCGCGCAGATACGGCAGGCATAGTCCTCGAGGGTGGCGCGGGTGACACCGACTGCGCCGTGCTGGCGGCGGTTGTATTCCTTGCTCTCCAGTTCGGTACGAAAGGAATCGTTGAGCCGGTTGATCATGTTGAACATGCCGGTGATCAGTGAGATTTCGACGATCTCGGCATCCGAGAAATGCTTTTTCAGATCATCCCAGACTTTGTTGTCGCGTTTGGCCGTATTCAGTGTCATTGCTTCCGCCCAAGCCATCACGGCCTTTTCCCGATCATCAAACAGCGGGCTGTCACGGTAATCGTCCGCCTGCAACGCATCAAACTCTTCGTCTTTCAGTCCCAGTGCTTGACCAAGCACGTAGTTGTGTTCCGTTCAATACTTGCAGTCGTTCACCGTTGAGGTTTTCAGCACGGCCAGGTTGCGCAGACGCACATCGGAGACTGCACCGGCGTTGGGTTGTCGTACCGCGGCGATGAACGGCAGTGTCCAGCGTGCGAGGTAGGGGCTGTGCGCGAGGATGCGCATCAGGTTGGCCGTACGACCCAGCATCTGGTTGGAGGCTTCGAACAGTTCCTTGGCGGGGCCAGTGGCTTCTTCGTCGGTGATGCCGCGGATACGTTGTGTCATGAGGCCTCCAGATGAGCTCGGATCAGGTTGGTTCAATGGGTGCTGTCGAAATGTAACGCCCGCGGTAATAACCCAGCGCGTCGCGGTCGGCATGGCTGTAGTGCAGCACGTGGCCGATAAAAATGACATGGTCACCGGAGTAATGTCGCGCTTCGGTACGGCATTCGAAGTGCGCTGAAGTGCCGGTCAGCAACGGCATGCCGTTGGCGCTGTCAGTACAGACAATACCTTCAAACTTGTTGGGGATCGGTTTCGAGAAACGCTGCGACAGCGCGATCTGGTCGCGCGCCAGCACGTTGATGGCGAAATGCGTGGCCTGCAGGAAATTCGGCAGGTTGGGCGAGCGCAAGGACAGGCTCCACAACACCAGCGGCGGCGACAGCGAGACCGAACTGAAGGAATTGGCGGTCAGGCCGATCGGTTCACCGGCGCTGGTGCGCGTGGTGACGACGGTGACACCGGTGGCGAACTGGCCCAGTGCGTTTCTGAAGTCGCGCGGATCGAAGTCCGGCGCGTCCGCGGTGTTGGATTCGGCGGCCATGGCTTACAGGGTGGGTAGGTCGGCGGCAATGCCAAGCAGGGACTTGCCTGCCATGGTCGTCGCGATATCCCAGGCCAGCGCGTAGTGACTGTTGGCGGCATGGATATCGCGGAAGCAGCGTTGTATAACTTGTTGATTATAAAGAAATTCTCCACCACCGGCGCCAAACAGCAGGTCCACGCCCTCGGTGCACAGGTGGGCGGCATAGGCGCCGTCGCGACGCAAACGGATCTTGTAGTCGCGCGCCGGCAGTTCGTGTCTGGCGGCACTGGCCATGACCTCGCGGCAATTGCCGACGAGGATGCGTTCAGCGGCAGCGATTGCGGCAGCGGCGTGCCCCAACCGCGCCTGCGTCGTCGCATAGTCGGCGAGCAGTGTTGTTGAATACGCGGTGATGCGATGACGGATGTCTTCGGTAAAGACTTCGATCGCGCCTTGCGCGATACCGAGTGCAGCACCGGCCACCACATACGGAAACATGTCGAACACCGGCAGCCGGTACAGCGGGGCGTCTTCTCCGCCCAGAGCAACGCCGCCTTTCATCTGTTCGACGGTCAGCGCACGGTGCGCCGGAACAAAGACTTCTTTGACTTCGACATCCTTGCTGCCGGTGCCGCGCAATCCGGCGACATGCCAGGTGTCGATGATTTGGTAATCGTCTTTGGGTACCAGAAACACGTGGTACTCGGGCATTTCACCTTCGGCGCTGGCGACGATGCCGCCCAACATGCACCAGTCACAGGCATCGATGCCGCTGGAAAATTTCCAGTGGCCCGACAGGCGGTAGCCGTGGCCATCGCGTTCGGCGTGGCCGGCGGGGAACATCAATGCAGAGCCGACCAGCGCATCAGCGGACTCGCCCCAGATTTCGTTTTGCGCATCACGCGGCCACAGCGCCAGCATCCAGTGATGGTTGGCGAGGTTGGCCAGCACCCAGGCGGTGGAACCGCAGCCGCGGCCGATGATCGCCGTCAGTTCAACGATGGCCTCGTACGACAGTTCGCTGCCGCCGACGCGTCTGGGCTGCAGCATGCGAAAGAGGCCGCTGGCGTGCAGATCGTTGATGGTGTCGTCAGGGATGCGCCGCAATTCCTCGGCACGCGGCGCGCGCTCTCGCAGCACCGGCACCAGCGCTTGCGCGTGGGCGACGAGATCGGCATGGCTGGGCTGGGTGGCGGGCGTCGGCATGATTGAATCAGGACTCGACGCTGACGATGGCGTTGGTCTTGGCCGACTTGAAAATCGCTTCCAGCGCTGAAATGTTGGCGATCATCTGCGACTGTGGCACCGGGTAGGGCGCACGGCCTTCCGCGGCATCGGCAAAGGCTTCCAGGTTGGCCAGCACGTTCGGCGCTGGCGGAAACTCGCGGACTTCCTTGATGCCGCCGCGCAGCGTTTTGGTCAGCACCCAGCCTTCCGGCGCTTCCGGATGGGTCTTGTCGCGGACTTCGATCCAGCCCTTGTTGCAGTACACCGCAAAGCGGCCTTCGAACGGCGTGGCGAGTATCGCGCTGATCAGCGCATGGCCGCCGTTCTTGAACGACACCAGGATCGCCAGCGTATCGCCGTTGACCAGTTGGCTGCCCAGCTGTTTGACGCTGGCCAGTACGCGGTCGGCTTCGCCGAACACACCCACCGACAGGTCGAGCAAGTGGATGCCGGTGGCGGTCATCGGACCGGCCGGCGCTTCCTTGCCCGACAGCCGCCAGTTGTCGGCGGCGAGGGTGAGGAATTTGTCCTGGCTGAAATTGGCTTCGATCTGCAACGGCGTGCCGAGCTCACCCGACTGGATGATTTTCATCGCCTCGATGATCGGCGGCTCGAAACGGCGTTCGTGGCCGACGGCGAGGGCGACTTTGTTGTCATTCACCGCCTTGATCGCGCGCAGCACGTCGGCGCGGGTCATCGACAGCGGCTTTTCGCAGAACACATGTTTGCCGGCATTGGCGGCGGCGACGATCTGGTCGGTGTGCTGGGTGTGCGGCGTGCACAGCACCACGGCCTGGATCGACGGATCCTTCAGCACGGCGTTGAAGTCGGTGACGACATTCAGGCTGTGCTGCTTGGCGAAATCGGCAATGGACGCCGGGTTGACTTCAACCACCGTGTTGACAGTGATTTTCTTGCTGGTCTTGAGCAGCGGGACAATGATCTTGCCCCACCAGCCCATACCGACGACTGCGACATTCAGCACTGCGTGCTCCTTGTTGCTGTTGCTTGTTGTTTCAGGACTTGCCGAGGGCAGCGTTGACTTTCGGCATGACCTGCTCGGCCAATAGCTGCATCGAACGCCTGGCGAGTTTCGGATCCATCCAGTCATGCATGGCATAGACCAGCGTGCCGAAGTCACCGACTTGCTCGCGGAAGGCGAGAATCTGGTCGACGACACTGTTCACGGTGCCGGCGAGTACCAGGCGGTCGGTGACATATTCCGGAGTGATTGCCGAGTCCGGCATGTTCTGGTCGATCTTGAACAGGTTGCTGCGACCGCTGAAACCGACCAGCTTGCGTACCAGTTGCTTGAAGTAGAAGTGGTAGGGGCCTTCCGCCGATTTGCCGTAACGCTGCGCGGTGGCTTCGTCATCGGCGACAAAAATGCTCTTGGCGATGCGCCAGTCGGCGGTGTCGGCCACCTGGCCGATGTTTTTCTTGCCCTCGACGTAGTTGGGCCAGTGCGTTTTCACCCACTCCGGCATCAGGAAGTTGGCGGAGATCGGCAACCAGCCGCGTTCGGCCATCGCGATCACGCCCTTGGAGTAGGGGGCGACCACGGTGCCGACGATGGGCGGATGCGGTTTCTGGAAGGGCTTCAGGATGATGCCCTGGCCGATTTCCGGGATCATGGTTTTTTCAGTGGTGACTTTCCAGAACTTGCCCTCAAGGTTGTAGGGCGGTTCGGATTCCCAGATCTTCAGCACCATGTTGATGCCTTCGATGAACATCGCCGTGCGGTCGTTGCCCAGGTTGCCGAACACTTCGGCATCGGAGGCCAGACCGCCTGGGCTGACGCCCATCATGAAACGGCCCTCGCACAGGTGGTCCATCATCGCCACCTGCGCCGCAATGGCCGCCGGATGCGAGTTCGGAATGTTGATGGTGCCGGTGCCCAGTTTGATGCGCTTGGTCACGGGAATCAGGCTGGCGAGGAAGGTCATGCAATGGGTGACGGTTTCTGCGGCGTCGGTGACATGCTCGCCGACGTAGGCTTCCTCGTAGCCGAGTTCATCCGCGAGAATGATGGCTTCGCGGTCTTCGCGCAGCGATTGCACGTAGTTTTTTCCGGGCGGGTGGAGCGGCATCATGAATGTTGCGATTTTCATCCGGCGTCCTTGCTGGCTTGAAGTTGGTAAAGATGTTGCAGAAGCGATGGTGCAGGTGCTGGTGTTGCAGAAGCAGGTGTTGCCACAGCGGATTGCGCTTATTCGGTCTGGATTTTCGCGTCGCTGATGATTTTGCCGAAACGGTCAGTTTCCGCCTTGACGAATTTTGCGAAATCTTCAGGCGATTTGCTGACGATCACCGGTACGCCGCCGTCGTTGAGCCGCTTGTTGACGGCCGGGTCTTTCATCGCCTTCAAGGTTACGTCAAACAGCTTGCTGACCACCGGGCGGGGCGTGCCGACGGGCACAAAAATACCCTGCCATGAACCGACCACCATGTCGAAACCCTGTTCCCTCATGGTCGGCATCTCGGGGTAAGCCGCACTGCGTTCCGGCGCGATGATGCCGAGCATGCGCAGACGACCCTGCTTGGCAAAGGTCGTCGTGGAACTGAAGGTCGCGAACATGAACTGCACTTCGTTGGCAAGCAGGCCGACGGTGGCCGGGCCGGCGCCGCCCTTGTACGGGACTTCGGTGGCAGTGCCGCCGATGGTCATGAGGAACATCTTGGCTTCCAGCGAATTGGCACTGCTGGGGGCGGGGGAGCCGAAATTGAGCTTGCCCGGATTGGCCTTGATGTGCGCGATCAGTTCCTTGACACTTTTGACCGGCAGCGAGGGATGTACCACCAGGCTGCCCGGTACGTCGACAATCTGGCCAATCGGCGTCAGGTCTTTCAGCGGTTTGATCGGAAACTTGGTGTAGTACACCGGGTTGATCGCCATGGTGCCGACGTTGCCCAGCAGGAAGGTGTAACCATCGGCACTGGCGCGCGCGGCCGACTCAACACCGATATTGCCGCCCGCACCCGAACGGTTTTCAATGACCACCTGCTGGCCGAACTGTTCCACCAGCGCGGGCTGGATGATGCGGCCGACAAAGTCGGAAGCGCCGCCCGGAGCAAACGGCACGATCATGCGTACCGGACGGGTGGGGTAGTTATCCGCGCCGAGAGCGGCGCCACAGGCGAACATCGACAGCGCAGTGGCCAGCACGACACGTCTGCAGTGGAACATGGTGGTCTCCTTTGGTGTTTTTTATCAACTATTTGTTTTTATTATACTTTTTCATCGCCTGGGGCAATGGGTAACTTGATCGGGCGTTTCAGTTTAGCCGACAGATCAATGGCCTTGGTCAGCATCAGGCGATTATGGCCTTCAGCGGCGGTGGCGTGTTGGGTCGGCACGCCCAGCGATACGCGATTCAACCACGAATTGGTTTCCTCGCGCATCGGTCCGCGCAGTTCGCCCAGTGCCATGTCGCCGACCGGGTAGCTGGTGAGGAAGTCGACGTGACGGCGTTTGTCCGGCGCATAACCTTCGCCCTGGACGATATTGGTGGCGAGCACGATGTCGCGATGGGTGTCGTCGATGGTCAGTACGCCTTCGGTGCCGACCGCGCCCACTTCAAGGCTGTACACCGCACCTGGCCAGACTTCGGGCAGCGCCCAGGAAATCACGCCGTGGTAAATCGCGCCGTCGTCGAACGAAATCGTGTAGCCGGTGCCGTCGATACCCTGCCAGGTGGGGCCCAGCGCCTTGTTTACCGAGCGGGCATAGACCTCGACCGGCTTCTTGGTTTCCATCAGCCACATCACGATGTCCAGCGCGTGCGTGCCGGAGATCACCATCGGCGTGACTTCGGCACGGTTGTCGCTGCGTTTGTAGTTGTCGATGGCAACCAGGCGGTTCATGAACGCGCGCGAAGTCACCATGGTCACGTCACCCAATGAACCGGTGCGCACTTTTTCCTTGGCCACCAACCAGCGACGGCGGAAGCGCTGGGTGTAACCGATTACCGCATCGACGCCGGATTTTTCGATGGCGGCGAGAGTCTGTGCCGATTCACCGAGGTCGGTGGCCAGTGGTTTTTCGATCAGCAGCGGCAGTTTGCGCTCGGCGGCCATGATCACCGGGGCGACGTGCAAATGCTCGTCGGTGGCGACGATCACGGCATTCACTTCAGGACGCGCCAGCAGTTCTTTGTAGTCGGTGGTGACAAAATCGCCGCCGCATTTTTCGCGGACGATTTCGCCGCGCTCGGGGTTGATTTCGGCGATGCCGATCCAGCCCACCGAGGGGTGACGCGCAGCGAGTTCGGCACGGATCAGGCCGACGCGACCGGCGCCGATGATGGCGAGGCCGATTTTTTTCAGGTCTTTTTTCATTGTGAAATCCAGTTCAAAACAAAGTCAAAAGCGTTTTGCCGCAGAGGGCACAGAGAACTTCAAAAATCAATCGACAGGATGAGCAGGATAAATGCATGCCGCTTTGTTTTTAACCTGTAAATCCTGTTAATTGGCTTTTCAGCGTCCCGCCGCGGCGGCCAGCGGGCGCGACTCCGGCAGCGGCAGCATCACCGGCTCATTGCGTTCGGCGGACAGGTCGGCGGCCATGTAAACCTCCATCACGTTGCGTGCCTGCTCGCCGGTGACCAGCACCGGGCGGTCGCAGCACACGGCTTCGATGAAGTGTACGGTCTCGGCATGCATCGGGCCGGCAAAGGCGTGGTCGACGCGCTCGCCAGGCATCGACGACATCGGCATCTGCACGCCGCTTTTCATGGTGTTGAGCATGACGTCGCGGTGGGTGTCGTCGACCAGCAGTGCGCCTTCAGTGCCGATCATTTCAATCCAGGTCGAGCAGGCATTCGGATAACCGGGCGGCAGGCTCCAGCCGGCGCCGATGACAAAGGACATGCCGCTGTCCATGGTCACGGTGATCCATTGCGTATCGGGTACGTCGGCACCGCTGTTGGCGCGCATGATGCCGTAGTTCAGTTGCGAATAGACGCGGATCGGTTTCGCCGGCGCCAGGCACCACAGGATGAAGTCGAGATCGTGCGTGGCTTCCATCGCCGCAGGGGAGAGCTTGCTGCGGCCGGTGATCTTGGCGCCGAGGCTGCGCTGGATGTGGCGCGACACCATCGCGCTGACCGGCTTGCCGATGGCGCCGGTGTCGATGCATTTTTTGACGTAGGCGTATTTCGGGTTGAAGCGCTGTGAGTAGCCGATGGTGAACTTGACGTTCTTGCGCTTGGCAATGGCGATTAACTCGTCCGCTTCGTGTAGTTCCACGGCCATGGGTTTTTCCATGAACACATGCAGGCCTGCTTCGAGGCAGTCGCGGGCCATCGGGAAATGCAGTTTTTCCGGTGTCGCCGAAATCATTACCGCGTCGAGGTCTTTGACTTCGAGCAGCTTGTGATAGTCATCGGTGGCGGTTTTGGCATTGCACGACTTGGCGACTTCGGCGAGGCGCTCGGGGCGGGTTTCGACGATGTGCAAATCCTTGACTGCCGGGTTGATGGCGCAGGTGTCTGCGCGAATGCCGCCGCACCAGCCGGCGCCGATGATGCCTACGTTAATTTGTTTCACAGCGTGAGTCTCCTGGTAAGGGCTGTCCGCCTCGTGGCGGACGCCCAATGCATGACCGCGCCATGGTAACGACGCCGGCAGTGGCGGACAAATACCGAAATGCAAGCCGTGACATATCAAAAAGGCATGGCTAAACTACGAAGGCCATGAACAGCAGTTTTCTGCAGCGCAGCATTTGTGGCTATGAAAATAGCGCTTTGTTCAGGGCAAAAGGCATTTTAACCGGCAGGCCTTAAACATGCCGCTTTGTTATCTCACCCGTTTAGTCGGGAATTGATCACCGGGTAATCCACATGGACCTGCGCGGCATCCGTTATTTTGTCCAGATCGCCGAACTCGGCAGCATTACCCGCGCCGCGCAGCACCTGCGCGTGGCGCAGCCGGCGCTGTCACGGCACATCCATGCGCTGGAGGAGGAGCTGGGCGTGCCCTTGCTGGTGCGTTTACCGCGCGGCGTGCGCCTGACCACCGCCGGCCGCCAGTTTCTCGACCACTGTCAGCGCATCCTGCGCGAGCTGGGGCGCGCGCAGGATGAACTGCGCAGCGGCGGGGCCGTGGCGCAGGGACGGGTGATTCTGGGGGTGTCGCCTACCACCGGGCCGCTGCTGTTGCCCGGCGTGGTGGAGCGCATGCGCCGGCAATGCCCGCAAATCAGCTTGAAAGTGGTCGATGGTTTCAGCAACCAGCTCTACGACTGGCTGCAGGCCGGCCGTGCCGATGTGGCGGTGCTGACCAACCCGGTGAATTCACGCACGGTAAAAGTGACGCCGCTGATTTCCGAACCCATCGTGGTTTATGCCAAAGCGCAGCCGCGTGGCGGCAAACGGTTTTTTACCGTAGCCGATCTGACGCGCACGCCGGTGGTCAGCACCGAAGCGATACGTCTGATTGCCGATGAACAACTCCAGCGCTACAAGGCGCGGGTTCGGGTCGAAGCCGAGATTGATTCCGTCGAAGCGATCCGCAGGCTGGTGTTGCGCGGCACCTGCATGGCGCTGATGCCGATCTCGACCTTTCATGAGGATGTGGCGGCGCGAAAACTCACCGCGTGGCCGATTGCCGACGCAAACATCCATCGTATACTCACCCTCGGCCAGCAGGCGGATCGCCGGCCTTCCGCGGCAATCGATGAGGTGGCGCAGATCATGGGCGCAGAAGTACGCGCGCTCGCCGAGAGCGGCGTGTTCAGCCTGCCCGGCGGAAGCACCGTTGCGGCGCGCGCGCCGCGACAGAAAAAAACACGTAACCAGGAGAAAGAGTAAGCATGAAACGCATCGATGTGCACAACCACGTGATTCCCGAGACCCTGGTCAAGGCCATGCAGGCCAATCCGGTCTACAACACCACAATCGAGGGCGAGGGCCACAACCGGGTGTTCATTCGCGGCAAGACGCGTTTCCCGTTCGAGGCCGAGTTCTACGATGCCGAGGCCAAACTCGAATCGATGGACCGCAAGAAAATCGACATCGCCTTCATCTCGCCCGGACCACAGTGCTTTTTCTACAACCTGAAAGACGATCTGGCGATCCAGACTGCACGCCTGGTCAATGACGGCATCGCGCAGATGGTCGCGGCCAGGCCGGAGCGTTTGCGCGGCATGGCGACATTGCCGATGCAGCATCCGGAAGCGGCGATTGCCGAACTGGAGCGCGTGGTCAAGGAATACGGTTTCAAAGGCGTTGAACTCGGCACCGCGATCGGTGAGGAAGAACTGGCTGATCCGAAATTCCGTCCGGTGCTCAAACGCATCGAGGAACTGAAAGTGATGGTTTTCGCGCATCCGAATACCCAGGGCTCGGGCGGGCGCCTCGACTGCTTCTACCTGACCAACCTGATCGGCAATCCGCTGGACACCACGATCATGGTCGGCAAGCTGATGTTCAGCGGTGCGCTGGATGAACTGAAAGATCTGAAGATCCTGCTCGCGCACGGCGGCGGGTTCCTGCCGTACCAGATCGGCCGTTTTGTGCATGGCCACAAGGTGCGTCCGGATACGGCTGCAGTGACCCAATCCGATCCGCACGAGATGCTGAAACGTTTCTGGTTCGACGCGCTGACTCACAGCCCGCAGGCGATTCGTCACCTGATCGACATCGTCGGTTCCGATAAAGTCGTTCTCGGCACCGATGCCCCGTTCGACATGGGCGAAATGGCGCCGGTCGACCGCGTCGAACTGACACCGGGCCTGACCCAGAAAGAACGCGAGAACATTTACTGCAACGCCGCGACGGCATTGTTCAACGGCAAGATCTGAACGCGAAGAGAGCGCGACGATGAGGCAGAGCGTGTTTGTTCCGGGGCACCGCGGTCCGGCGCAGGTCGAGGGCGAGGTGGCGTGCTGCCTGTTTCACGGCAACCGCGTGTTTATCACCCGCGACGGTGGCCGTCCGGCGCTGCCGCGGGTGGATGTCGAGTTCTATGGCATTGCGCTGGACACGGCGCATTACCTGGGTACGCTGGATGGCATCCCTTGCTACGGCATGGCGTTGCCGCACGGCGCTGCGTTACCGGAAGGTCTGGAATTGCTGGGCATGCGCGCACTGATCCTTGAAGGGGATGAACTGGCTGCGGGTATTGCCGGGCAGGCCTTTCAGTTGCTCGAATGGGCGCGCACGCACCGCCATTGCGGTTGCTGCGGCCAGCCGACGCTGCCGCATGCGGCCGACCGTGCGCTGGAGTGTCCCGACTGCAAGCTGGTGTTTTATCCGCGGATTTCGCCGGTGATGATGGCGCTGGTCTACCGCAGAAATGACAACGGCAGTGAATTGCTGCTGACCCGCAAAGCGGGTTACGCCGAGGGTCGCTACACGGTGGTCGCCGGATTTGTCGAAGCCGGCGAGTCGCTGGAGCAGTGCCTGGCGCGCGAAGTCAAAGAGGAGGTCGGTGTCGACATCCGCAATCCGCGCTACTTCGGCAGCCAGCCGTGGCCGTTCCCGAATTCGCTGGTGATGGCGTTCAGCGCGGAGTGGGCGGGCGGCGAAGTGGTGCCGGACGGTACCGAACTTGAAGACGCGCGCTGGTTCTCCATCGATGCACTGCCTGACTTGCCGGAGGCGGTGCATATCTCCCGGCTGCTGATCGACGACACGCTGGCGCATCTGCGCAAACCCCGCTAATCGGCACATCGTGGACCCGCGCTGGCGGGCCTGTGTCTGCGTGCTAGGATTGCCACCGGAGGAGGTCCGGCGGCCACGCCGGTCCTGCAAATAAAAAATCGTTCAATCCTTTTGCGGGTAGCCACGCCATGCCTTTCTATCGTTTCGAGAATTTCGAGAGCAATTACCTGACGCCGCACCTGTCCACCGGCAAAGCCCCGGTGATTGACGGGCGCTATATGTACTTCTGCCTGCTGCACAAGAATGCGGGTACCGGTTCGGAACTGCATTACCACCCGAATGAACTGCTGATTTTTCCCACCAAGGGAAAAATCAATGCCATCGTCGGCAAGGACCGCCGTGTGGTGTCGCCCGGCACCTTTGTCCATGCGCCGGCATTTGCGCGGCACTCGATGAAAGCCACGGAAGACGGCAACCTGCAATACCTCTACATCAAGGACAAGACCTGGACCGTAGTCGGGCTTGCCGAGGATGAGGCGGTGCCGGACAAGGCGATGACCGTCGCCGAGGTCAACAAAAAATACAACGTCGGCGACAAGGACAAACACCAGAAGACCCAGGGCAAGTCGCAAGCCATCATTGAAGGCTTGCCGGTGTGCTTTCACCCGATCCTCGACAGCCTTGATGCACCGGCGCGTTCCGGCCGCTGCGTGAACTGGATCGAGGGCGAACGTCTGGCGTTCGGCCTGTTCGAGGTGCCGGCGGGTTATGCCGAACCGGAAGCGGTGTCGGCGCGTGAAATGTTTGTCTACGTGATGAGCGGCAGCATCGACGCCCAATCCGGCAATGAACGCAAGACGGCAGGTCCTGGCGATATCGTTTACGTGCCGCGCGGTGAACGTTACCGCTTGCAGGTGCGTAAACATGCGCGCTACGCGACGGTGTGTTCGACGCCATGGCTGGAGAACAGGATCGACAATATGTCGCCGGAAGAGGCGGAGCAGGCGCGCGTGAACATGACGGCGAATTAATGAAGGCGGATTAACGAAGGCAAATTAAAGCGGCGGTGCAAGTGCACCGGCAACAGCGCAGTTTTTAACAGTCAGGTAACAACGCGTTTCAGCGGGTTAACAACAACCATACTGGAGGGGCGATGAAATACTTGTTTAAAAACATATGCTTAGTAGTTATTGGCGGTGCGGCAATGGCGCTGTTTGCAGGGGTGGCGCAGGCCCAGCCCAAGGGCTGGCAGCCGCAACAGAACGTCGCGCTGATCGTACCGTCAACCGCCGGCGGCTCACTCGATCACGTCGGTCGGACGATTCAACGCATGTGGGAACAGCAAAAACTGCTGCCGACCTCGAGCACGATTGTGAATATGGGCGGCGCCGGGCATGCACTCGCCTACAACTTCCTGAACGCGCGTGCAGGCAACCCACATTTTCTGAGCATCACGTCTTCAAACCTGCATGTGAGTCATATCAACGGCCGCTACGGGTTGTCTTATCGCGAATTTACGCCGCTTGCGGTGATGCTGACTGAATACATTGCCATCGCGGTACGTGCCGACTCGCCGCTGAAAACCGGCAAGGATCTGGTGGAGGCGCTGCGCGAGGATCCACGGAAATACAGCCTTGCGATCAGCAGCGCCGTCGGCGGTACGCACCACATTTCATTCGGCCTGCCGCTGCAGTCGGGCAAGGTGGAAATGAACAAGACCCGGCTGGTGGCGTTTACTTCGACGGGCGAAGGGATTACCGCGCTGCTGGGTGGGCACGTCGATGTGCTCTCTGGCGGCACGGTGCAGATTGCCCCGCATGTCGCCAGCGGTCGCATGCGGGTGCTGGCGGTATCCTCACCCAAGCGCATGTCGGGCGTGCTGGCCAGCGCCCCGACGTGGCCGGAGCAGGGTTACAAAGGTGCGCTGGAGAACTGGCGCGGCGCGATGGGGGCTAAAGGCATTACCGCTGCGCAGATCGCCTACTGGGATGGTGTATTCGGCAAAATAGCGGCCAGCGCCGATTTCAAGGAGCAGGCCGACAAGAATCAGTGGGAGATTTCATATAAAAACTCGACGGAAACCGCCAAGTTTTTTGCTTCCGAGTATGCCGATCTGAAAAGTGTGATGGATTTTCTCGGTCTCACCGGCAAGTCTAACTAACGCCTGATCTTCAGCGAATAAGGAGCAGCAATCATCAAATCGCAGTCAGTGGGCAGTATCGGGCTCGGCATCATGGGTGGCGCGTTCGCGCGCCACCTGTTGTCCGAGGGATTCAGTGTGACGGGGTTCGATATCGATCCGAAGCGGCGCGCGGCGCTTAAAAAGCTCGGCGGCCAGCCCGCGGTCACAGCGGCTGCGGTCTCGGGTTCCTGTCCCATCCTGGTGACTTCGCTACCCAGCGTCGCTGCAGTCGATGCGGCGTTTTTCGGCAAGGGCGGCATCGTCGCCAGTGCAAAGCGCGGGACGGTGCTGATCGAGACCAGTACGCTGCCGTTGGCGAAAAAGCACGAAATCCGCGAGCGTTGCGCCGCCAGGAGCATCGTCGTGCTCGACTGCCCGGTCAGCGGCACCGGCGCCCAGGCGGCCAATCGCGACATTGCGATTTACGCCAGCGGTGAGCGCAAGGCTTATGACAAGGCCGAGGCGGCGTTGAAGGGCTTCTCACGCAGCGTGTATTTCTGCGGCGAATTCGGCAACGGTTCCAAGCTGAAGTATGTCGCCAACCTGCTGGTGACCATCCACAATCTGTCTACGGCGGAAGCGATGGTCATGGGTCTGAAATCTGGACTCGACCTGAATCTGCTCTACAAGGTGATCAAGGACGGTGCAGGCAATTCCCGCATGTTCGAGGTGCGCGGGCCGCTGATGATCAAGGGCGATTACAGCCAGGCGACGATGAAAATCGACGTTTACAAGAAAGATATTGATATCATTGAGCAGTTCGCCGCGGACTTGCACTGTCCGGTGCCGCTGTTCGAGGCTTCAAAACCGTTTTATGCCGCGGCCTATGCGCAAGGCCGCGCGCTGGAGGATACGGCGTCTGTATGTGCAGTGCTTGAGCAGATGGCCGGTATAAAACGAAAAAAGCGGCGCAAATAACGATTTAAAAAGCAGTTTAAAAAGCAGCGCAAACAGAAATCTATTTCAACCTGATAGAAGAGAAAGACCCGATGAAACCGACCATGTCGCCGCAGGGCCAGGCTGCACAGACCATTTCCCGCAACATGAAGCTGATCTCCCACAACGAGCTCGCCGGTTTCGGCGGCATCGGCGAGGGCATCAACATGCAGGTGACCAAGGACGGTCGCCGCATCCTTTGGCTGGCGCATGAGTCGGCGCCGAAGAACTTCACCGGGGTGGACGTCTCCGACGTCAAGAACCCGAAAGTGATTTGCCAGACCGATCTGCCGCATGAACGCGTACGTTCGAACTCCCTCGACGTGGTCGGTGACATCATGGTGGTGGCCTACCAGACCAAAGCGGTCGGCGACAAACCTGCCGGCATGGATATTTTCGACATCAGCACCCCGGAGAAACCGAAGCTGATTTCGCACTTTGACGCTTCCGGCCCGAATTCACGCGGCGCGCATTGCGTGTGGTTTGTCGATGGCGATTACGTGCATCTGACCTCGGGCTCGGGCGACTTTGAGCCGACGCACCCGAACGACTTCCAGTTCTACCGCATCATCGACGTGCGCAATCCGTCGAAGCCGGTGGAAGTGGGCCGCTGGCATTACCCCGGCACGCACAAGGGCGACAAGGATGCGCCGCCCCCGCGTCATCCGAAATTCGACGGCGGCTACCGTCCGCACAACATCCTGGTCTATCCGGAGCGTCCGGACCGTGCCTATGTCGCTTACCTCGACGGCGGCGCGGTGATCCTCGACATTTCGGACAAGGCCAACCCGAAAATGATTTCGAACTGGCGCTATTCGCCGCCGTACAACGGTTTCTGCCACACGGTGATGCCGCTGATGAGCCGCGACATGCTGCTGGTGACGGACGAATGTACCAAGGATGACGGCCTCGACTGGCCGAAGCTGGGCTGGGTGGTGAATGCCAGTTCCGAAACCAACCTGGTGCCGATGTCGACGCTGCCGCTGCCCCCGCTGGAGAGCTTTGTGAAACGCGGTGGCCGTTACGGCGCGCACAACATCCACGAGAACCTGCCGGGACCGGCTTCGTTCCGTTCCGACAACCTCATCGTTGGCACCTTCTTCAACGGCGGCGTGCGTGCGTTCGATATTTCGAATGCCTACCAGCCTCAGGAAGTGGCTTACTACGTTCCGGGTGCGCCCAAGCTGTCACCGAAGGGTTCGATCCAGATCAATGACGTCTGGGTTGACGAGAACCGCCTGATTTACACGGTGGACCGTTTTGCCGGCGGCTTGTACATCCTCGAGATGGACATCTAACTGGAGCTGTAACGTAATGCTGGATGCACTTTCGGGGAAATTCCCGGTCAGCGTCATCACCGGGTTCCTCGGTAGCGGTAAAACCACGCTGATCAACAAGCTGTTGAAGCGACCCGATATGAATCGGGTCGCGGTGATCGTCAACGAGTTCGGCGAACAGGCCATCGACAACGATCTGGTCGAAGTGTCATCCGAACAGATGATGCTGCTGAACAATGGCTGTCTGTGCTGCGTGCTGCGGGGTGACCTGCAGGAGACCCTGCGCGACCTTTTCGTCAAGCGCCGCAACGGCGACATCATCGACTTCACCCGCGTGATTATCGAGACCACCGGTCTCGCCGATCCCGCACCGGTGATGCAGACGCTGATGACCGACGACATGCTGCTGGCGAATTACCGTCTGGACTGCGTGGTCACGCTGGCCGATGCCGTCAACGGCATCGAGCAGTTGGACACCATGCAGGAGCCGGTGAAGCAGGCGGCGCTGGCTGACCGCATTGTCATCACCAAATCGGATATTGCAGGGGAGGAAGCCACTGCGAAGCTGGAAGCCCGGCTGCGCGAACTGAATCCGCAGGCACCGATCAAACGCGCGGTCAACGGTGAAATCGAGCTGGATTTCCTGATCAACGTCGGCTTGCGCAATGTCAAAGGCAAGCTCGAGGACATTGAGCGCTGGATGGGTGAACCCGACGAGCATGGCGAGCATCACCGCCATGACGAGAGAGTGAAGTCGTTCTGCCTGCGCTTTGCCGAGCCGATGACTTGGAACTCGTTCTCGCAGACCATGGAAGTGCTGTCGGCACTACGCGGATCGGACATGCTTCGTGTAAAAGGCCTGGTCAACGTGGCCGACCACAAGGGGCCGATGGTGATCCAGGGGGTGCAGCATTTGTTCCACCCGCCGGTGGAACTCAACGAATGGCCCAGTGCCGATCATTCAACGCGCATCGTCTTCATCACCCGCAATATTCCGCGGGAAACGGTGGCCAACCTGTTTGCAGCGATCGGGGCGGTGACGGCAACTGCCTGAGCGTCCTGCGACCGTTAAAAAGCCCGCGATGCAGCGGGCTTTTTTATTGGAGCGGGGGCTCCTGATCAGTGATCGATGCCGACGACATCATCAGGCTCGAATTCGTCCGGCACCGTACCGTCGCCGATGCCGCTAACCATGGCGGCCATGACTTCGCTCTGTTTGACGAAGTATTCCTGACTGATGGGGTCGAAAAAACGCTGACCGATGGTGACTTCGCTGAATTTGATGCGCAGGCGGTTGGGATTTTTGGACATACGGGTTCGAAGAAGTTGTGGATGGCTGCTATTAGATACCGAAGCCGGAAATTTTGGAAATACTAAATATCAAGCCTTGAGTGGTGGTGATAATCCGAAGATCGGCAAGGCGGGCTCCGGCATTGTTAACCAGGGCGGCTGTTCAGGGAATGCAGCCCTTCAGCTCATTATCAATTTGGCGCAGGAATTGTTGAAGCATTTCAGTTTGCTCTGGTGAAATTCCTGTTGTCTGGGGCAGCAATTTTTTTACGGAATCCAAGTCGCGCTTGAGCATTGTGGCGGAGCTGACCAGTTGTGATCCGTCCCAGCGATCATAGTATTGAGTGACCGGACCGGGTGGTTTGGAGTCCAGCTGCTCAAGGACTTCGTGAAGTCGTCTGCTGTAAATATTGACCCAGTACAGTCCCCAGATGCTGGTGTTGAGCTTGCTCAGTGCGTGTCCGAGGGCGGATAACGATCGGACGTGAGGCGCCGCGTTTGCCTGCAATTCGGACGTTTTGAGGGCTTGTTCATGAATCATATCGCTGAATTTTTGCCCGGACAGGAACAGATTCTGCAGGTAAGGACCGGAGGAGTTACATGATGCTGCCGCCGAAGATACGGATGATGTGCAGAGCGCAAAAGCTGCGACTACCGTAATGGCGCGAACCAAAGAGCGATAACCAAGGGTTTTAGTGTGAAACATGCGTCCATTATAAAGATTGCTTGCAGTGACCAAAATTTGGATCAAATGCATTTTGAAAGGCGGGTTTCATTGACCACTTTGCGCTGCTGCTGAACGGCGGCGCAATATGAATAGGCTATTGAATTCAAAAAGTTAAGGTCGTCGGTCATGGCGTGGCTGCAAACTGGAAACTTCTAATAACCCGGTAAAACTTAGGGTAAAATTCTTTATCCCTTTTGTCTCTGATGTTCCGGATCATCCATATCAAGGTGCCAATATGAGTCTGCTTACAAGGTTGTCTGGTTTTCTGGTCGCGGCTTTATTCTCTGTCTCGGTATTGGCGTCGGCTGTCGTGGAGAGTGTGACTGGCGATGTGCGCGCCGGCGCTACTCCGCCATCAGCCACTGCGCTGAAGGTGGGGCAGCGCGTGAATGCGGGCGACACCGTATCGGTCGGGGCGGGAGGTCGGGCGATCCTTCGTTTTGACGACGGTCAGGCGGTACTCCTGAATGAAAATTCCGAGTTTCGTATCAGAACCTATAATTTCATCGCGGCGGAACCTTCGAAGGACAGCTTTGTATTCGACCTGCTGCGCGGTGCCATGCGATCGGTTACCGGTGCACTGACGAGCAGGAACCCGCGGGCTTATGCCTTGAATACGCCGCAGGCAACCATTGGCATTCGCGGCACTGATTTTATGGTGGCAATTTACAACCCATTAGCGGTTTCCGTTATTCAGGGCATCACGACTGTGGCAAATGCTGCAGGTACTGTAGCAGTCGGGGCTGGCAGTATCGTTTCTGTGGCCACCGCAGGTACGCTGGCACTCACCGTTACCCTTCCGGCTTTGCCTGCAGGTGTAACAGCAGGATTTAGTTCGATGAGCAGCGCGACGTTGGCCGGTAGTGCGGCCGCCGGCACAGGTGCGGGTTCAGGGGCAGGCACTACCGGAGCTGGCAGCACCGGAACAGGCGCTGGTACCGGAGCCGGTGCAGGTTCTGGAGCCGGCGCTGGTGCGGGAGCAGGCGCAGGCGCTGGGGCCGGAGTTGCTGGCGGAGCAGCAGCAGGCGGGTTGACTGGGGGCGCGCTGGCTATCAGCGCTGCTGCGGCCGCTGCAATCGCGGGCGCGTTATCCCCGGCGGAAACCACGCAGAGCACGACAGGTACGACCGGCACACAATAAGGTTCCTTGGGGGGTACCGAGCGTATCCCCCAATGCCTTCATCCGCGTTACCTTACATCTGGATGCTGGCTTCTTCGATGATGACTTTATAGGCATATCCCGAGCCGAAATCCTTGTCGGTGCGGACGACGCCTTTTACCGTAACGACGTCCCCCAATTTCGCTTCAATTCCTGTCGTTACCAGGATGTCGTTGGTGTTTTCAGCCGCCGTACCGGAGCCATCCCGCAGATGGAGCGGTAATCCCCCCATTTTTAGCATCAGTCAGAAGTGGAGTTAAGCAGCGAGCTTCAATTTCTGCATGGGCGTGATGCCGCCCAAGGCCATATTCGGCC
>CAIZLW010000031.1 GCA_903933915.1 uncultured beta proteobacterium
CTCGAAGCCGCCGGTTTCAAGTCCGAATTCGGGCAGGTAACGATGAAGGCCGATGTCGAGATTGAACTCTCAGGCGACGATGCAGTGCGCATGCAGAAGCTGATCGACGTGCTCGAAAGCCTCGATGACGTCCAGGATGTCTATACCAATGCGGTGATGGACGCGTGATGCGTCTCGCTTGAAAAAAACGGTGCTGCGGCGCCGTTTTTTGATTCCCCACGAAAACCCCGGAAACATGCACCATGCTGCCGCTGACCCGTCGTTACACCTTACAGGACATTGAGCAAAACTTTGAGCCCCGAGAAATCAAAGCCGCAGCGGCGGTGATCGCACAGATCCGGCAAGCGGAAATCGATGACGAGTACATCGGAGCCTCGATACGCAACGCCGGATCGCAAGAAATCGAACTGAATCTTTTTTTTTCGGAACTCCCGCTCGACAGCGGGTTTTTGCTGAGCATCGATAGCGAATGCAGTTGCAACAAGGGCATCGCCTGCAAGCATGCCGCTGCGGTACTGCTCTACCTGCTGGAAGAACGCACAAAAAATTCTGGCAAGCCCCCCCTGTCGCCCCCGGTCCCGAAGGCCAACCCGGAACTGCTGCACTGGATAAACGTCCTCCGCAATGCGGGCCAGGCCGATGCCAGAAAGCCGAAAGCCAAGCCCAAGGCCGCGCAGTCGATCTATTACCTGATTGGCTATTTACCCTATTACAAAGAGTTTGTGCTCAAGACCGTCAAGGGACGGATCGCCCCGGCGGCACCGGAAAAACGAACGACCAGCGACTGGAGCAATGCCGAACGCGCACTGCTGACGCCGCCGCAATTTGTGGACGCCAGCGACCTCGATATTTTTCGCCTGATGCTGAAAGTCTGCGGGAAAAGCTACCTGGGCGATACGGCCCGGTTATCGGGCAAAAACGGGGCCCCCTTGCTCGCTGCGGCGCTCGCCAGCGAACGCGCCTACTTCTGCCCGGACACCAACCGCCCGCATAGCGGCGCGCTCAAACACCTGCGCGTCGGCAAGGCGCGCCCCGGCGTGCTGACCTGGCAGACCAACACGCGCCAGCAGCTTGTTCCCCACCTGATGACCCGGCCGCCCGCATCCGTCATCGTGCTGAGCGAACCGGTCTGGTACATTGACCCGGAGACCGGCGAGGCCGGCATGGTTAAAACCAGCATCGGCCCGGCGATGGTTGACGCGCTGTTCCGCCTGCCGCCGCTGGAGTCGGTTGATTTGCCGCTGGTGATCGATGCGCTGGCGGAACTGGCGCCCGATATCCCGCGCCCCGATCCCGACGCCGCCGGCAAATTGCGCGAGATTGATGCCCCGCTCACCCCGATGATCACCCTGCATACGCTGCGCAGCTGGGCGATCTACAAACACCGCAAATACGCGGGCACCTTCAACAACGGGTACTACGACTACGCCGAAGTCCGGTTTGCCTATGGCGAAGCCGTGATGCCCGCCGGCAGTGCGCAGGAATACATCACGACCCCCAATGGCGAGACGGTTCGCATCAAGCGCAAGCCGGCCGATGAAAAAGACCAGCTCGCGAGGCTCGCTGCCCTGGGGTTCGCGCCCATCATCCCGGGCTCCGTATCGGTCACCGGCGGTTTTCTCCCGACGGCCTACGGACTGGAAAGTGA
>CAIZLW010000032.1 GCA_903933915.1 uncultured beta proteobacterium
ACCGCCCAAGCCACGCAGACCGGAATGCTCCATGGTCTTGATCAGCGATTCGACATCGCGCGTGCCCGACAGGCATTCAATCGCGATGTCATAGCCGCCCTGCTTGCGGTATTCGGCATACGACACATATTTGCCGACGGCACATTGGTCCTTGTTGCCAGCGACCAGCGCTTTGACTTTATCAACGGTCGCCTGCGCCACCGGATTCTGTCCGACCACCGCCACCGGGGCCTGTTCGCAGCGGCCGACGCAGGGCGCCGGAATCACCCGCACCTTGTCGCCCAGCGATTTCTTTAATCCCTGGATCAGCTCATTTGAACCAGACAGTTCGCAGGACAGCGAATCACAGACCCGCACGGTCAATGCCGGCGGCGCTTTTTCGCCTTCCTTGACGACATCGAAGTGGTGATAGAACGTCGCCACCTCATAGACTTCCGTCATCGCCAGCTTCATCTCGCGCGCCAGCGCAACCACATGCGCAGCAGGGATGTGGCCATGACGATCCTGGATCAGATGCAGATTTTCAATCAGCAGATCGCGACGCCGCGGATCGACCCCGGTTTTGCGCTGCGCCTCGTCCAGCAAGGACTGGATTTCGGCAAGCGCACCCGATTCCACGGCCCGCCCCTTGAGAGCGCCCCGCACACGTTTGCCGCGTTTCACGATGCCACCTTCCAAAATTCCGCCTCCTCCGACAATGCCTGCAGCCGGCCCCCCTTGCATGAGGGCCGGGACTCCCGACTTCCTTCCCTTAACTTCTGAATTACTTACTTCCGCATTACTTACTTCAGCACCGACTTGAGCAGCTTGCCCATCTCCGCCGGATTTTTTGTGGTACGGATGCCGCACTCTTCCATCACCGACAGTTTTTCGTCCGCCGTGCCTTTGCCACCCGAAATAATCGCGCCGGCATGACCCATACGCTTTCCAGGGGGCGCGGTAACGCCGGCAATAAAGCCGATCACCGGCTTTTTCATGTTGTCCTTGATCCAGCGCGCGCATTCCTCTTCGTTGGAACCGCCGATTTCGCCGACCATGATCACCGCCTCGGTCTGCGGATCATCGTTGAACATTTTCATGACATCGATGTGCTTCAGGCCGTTGACCGGGTCACCGCCGATGCCGACGCATGACGACTGGCCGAGGCCCAACTCCATCAACTGGCCGACCGCCTCATAGGTCAGCGTGCCGGAACGCGACACCACGCCGATCGGGCCCTTCTTGTGAATATGGCCCGGCATGATGCCGATCTTGATTTCATCCGGCGTGATCACGCCCGGGCAGTTCGGTCCAACCAGCAGGGTCCTGCTGTTGTTCTGCTGCATTTTGTATTTCAGGCGCACCATGTCGCGCACTGGAATGCCTTCGGTAATGCAGATCACCAGATCGAGATCGGCATCCACCGCCTCTTCAATCGCTGCGGCCGCATAGGGCGGCGGCACATAGATCACCGAAACGTTGGCGCCGGTTGCATCCTTGGCTTCACGCACCGAGTTGAAAATGGGAATGCCCTCGTAGCTCTGGCCGCCCTTTTTCGGGGTGACGCCGGCGACGTAGCAGTTCTTGCCGTTGGCGTATTCCTTTCCCGTCTTGGTGTGGAACATGCCGGTCTTGCCGGTGATGCCCTGGGTCATTACCCGGGTGTCTTTGTTGATCAGAATCGACATCAGTTTTTCCCTTTCGCCGCAGCAACCACTTTCTGCGCGGCATCAGCCATGTTGTTCCCGGAAATGATCGGCAAACCCGAATCGGCGAGGATCTTCTTGCCGAGTTCGACGTTGGTGCCTTCGAGGCGCACCACCAGCGGCACGTTCAGGCTGACCTGACGCGCCGCGGCAACCACGCCGTGCGCGATGACGTCGCATTTCATGATGCCGCCGAAAATGTTGACCAGGATGGCCTTGAGCTGCGGATTGCGCAGCATGATCTTGAACGCCTCCGTGACTTTCTCCGCCGTGGCGCTGCCGCCGACATCGAGGAAGTTGGCCGGGCTGCCGCCGTAGAGCTTGATGATGTCCATCGACGCCATCGCCAGACCGGCGCCGTTGACCAGGCAGCCGATGTTACCGTCGAGCTGGATGTAATTGAGATCGTGTTTCGATGCCTCGACTTCAGCGGGATCTTCTTCATCGATATCGCGCAGCGCCACCAGTTCCGGATGGCGGAACATCGCGTTGTTGTCGAAATCGATTTTGGCGTCGAGCGCGATGACCTTGCCGTCGCCGGTGAGGATCAGCGGATTGATTTCGGCGAGCGAAGCGTCGGTCTCGTCAAAAGCCTTGTACAGCGCCTGCAGCATCACGCGCGCCTGCGGCACTGACGCATCCGGCACGCCAATTTTGCGCGCCACATCATCGGCATCGGCATCAGCCAGCCCTTTGACAGGATCGATGACGACCTTGTGGATTTTTTCGGGGGTGTGCGCAGCAACTTCCTCGATGTCCATGCCGCCTTCGCTGGATGCCATCAACACGGCGCGCTGGGTGCCGCGGTCGATCACCAGGCCGACATAAAGTTCTTTCTTGATATCAGCGCCTTCCTCAATCAGCAGCCGGCGCACCTTCTGGCCTTCGGGGCCGGTCTGGTGAGTCTTCAACTGCATGCCGAGGATGGCCGACGCGCAGGTTTTGACGTCGGCGGGTGACTTCGCCACCTTGACGCCACCGCCCTTGCCGCGACCGCCGGCATGGATCTGCGCCTTGACGACCCAGACGTTGCCGCCCAGCTTGTCTACCGCACTGACGGCCTCATCAACCGTGAAACAGGGGATGCCACGCGGCGTGATGACGCCATATTTGCGCAAGAGTTCTTTTGCCTGATATTCGTGAATTTTCATATTTCGTTCCGCGTGATTAGCGCTGTTGGATGGAAGGCGTCACCCGGCACCGCAGAGACGCCAATCTATTACAGCGAACTCCGCAGCAGCCTTGACCGCAGTCAATAAACCCACGATTGGATAAAACGCGAGTCCGGCGCATGACGCGCATTGGACGAGTCAGGAATTACGTCGTGCCGATGAAGCCGGCGCAACGACGAATGTTCCAGGAACAAGCTGCATGAATTTGCTGCACCGCAAGTATATCAAACACCCACCATCTTCCCTCTCGAAGATAGGGCATGTCGACCTGTGACGGCCCGCGACTGCGGTGTCCGGATTCAGGTCGTCGTTGCCACAGCGACCCCAGCGGGCTTCGATTGATCGAAGCTAGCGCACGCTATCAATAGCTTTGTTAATATGCTGCATTGCAATACGAATAAACCAAAAAAAAGCGCAACCCCTGAGGGTTGCGCCGAAGTTCCACCAAAGGAGGAGGTTTTGGAGGATATGTACCGGTGCCTGTAGAAGGCACCCAGCACTTTCCTATTTTGCCATGCAGCACATCCCTGTCAAGCCATTTATGCTGCTCCGCAATATACATTTTGTTATCGAACTGATGAGAAAAACTTAACCGAATCCTCTAACGGGTTTGCAGCGTGATCTGGATCACGTTCCATTCCACCAAATGGGTCTCTATGCCGGTCGGCGGCAAAACCATGGTAAAGAATGGCGCTGCTTAAAAAGCGCCGCATCGCGAACAATGCCGGCGCCCCTCACCCCCTCCCTGGAGAACTCATGGCTCGCAAACAGTTGCTGTTCACTGGCGATATCAACCTGATGAATGTCGTCGACCCCGCACTGCCTTTTAACCGCGTCATCGATACACTGCGCGGCGCAGACATGCTGTTCGGCAACCTGGAATGCTGTTTCTACCAGCCGTCCGCTTCGATCTCGGTCAGCGATGAGGGGTTTTTTGCGGCGCCGGAAGCCGGGCGCGCGCTGCAACTGGCCGGGTTCCGCGCAGTGGGCAATGCCAACAATGTCAACTACGGCGCGGACGCGATCCACTCCTCGCTGACTGAACTCGAAAAGCTCGGCATCCCGTATACCGGCGCCGGCCGCAATCGCGCGCAGGCCCGTGCACCGGTGATCATCGAACACGAAGGCGTGCGTTACGGTTTCCTGCAGCGTACATCGGTGTACTGGCCGACCAACCACGAAGCCGGTGAACACGGTCCCGGTGTCGCTGCATTGCGCGGGCACACCGCCTACCAGTTGCCGATCTACAAAACGCGTCAGGAAATGCCGCCGGCCAACCGGCCCGGCGTTCCACCGATCATTGTCACCTGGGCAGACCCGAAATATCTGGCCGAATACATCGCCGAAATCATCGAATTGCGCAAAAAGGTGGACGTGCTCGTGGCCTCACAACACTGGGGCCTGCATGAAGAAGTGCTGGAATACATGACCGAAATCGCGCATGCCGTCATCGATGCCGGCGCCGACATCGTCATCGGCCACGGCCCCCATTATTCGCTGCCGGTCGAGATCTACAAGGACAAACCGGTGTTCTACGGCTTGGGCAGCTTCTCATTCCACACCGGGCATGGCGGCCGTCAGCATGGCAACTGGCTGGGCATGCTGGCGCGGGTCACCATGGACGGCAAGGCCGTCACTGAAGCGTCGTTTGAATTCGTCCGTCACAACGACAAAAACGAAACTGTCATCTGCGACATCAGCAAGGAACAGGAAGGCCTGGAAACCCTGCGCAAGCGCAGCAGCGTTTTCAAGACCCGCCTGGATGCCTCCGGCAACGCGGTGGTATTCCGCGCCGAGGGTTAACCCGGATCAAATGCCACCGGGTTCGTCCCTGGGATGGCGCAGGTTGCGCGCGGGATAAACCTTGGCCGGATGCTTTTTGAGTTCCTCTTCAATGACATCCACACCAAGGCCCGGCGCCGTCGGCAATTCGATGTAGCCGTTTTTCGGTTTCAGCTGGTTCGGTGAAATCTTGTCGCAGAAATCCACGAACGGCAGGAAATACTCGGTGATGATGAAATTGGGCATCGTCGCCGAGGCATGCACCGTGGACGCCAGCGCCACCAGCGTCGAGTTGTAGTTATGCGGTGACACGGCGACCAGGAAGGGCTCTGCCATCGCGGCAATTTCCTTCAATTCCAGGATGCCGCCGACGCAGGCCACGTCCGGGTTGAGGATATCGGCTGAACGTTTTTCCAGTAGCGGCCGGAAACCGGTCTTGGTGTAGGTTGCTTCGCCGATGACTACCGGAATGCCGATCTCGCGGCGGATCTGCGCGAGCTCATCCGGAAACTCGGCCTGGCAGGACTCCTCCACCCAGTAGAGATTGAATTCAGCGAGCTGCTTGTCGAGTCGTATCGCATGCATCGGGGCCAGCCGGCGATGCTGCTCGAGCAGCAGATCGACATCGGGGCCAACGGCGTCACGGATTGCCTTGACGATGCCGATCGCGCGCTTCTCGTGTTCCTTCGGGATATAGCTGCGCCACGGTGAAGGCAGCGGATCGAATTTCATCGCAGAGAAGCCCATCTTGACGACCTTTTCGGCCGCGCGCGCGTAATCGTCCGGTTCCTTCATGCCGTAGCTCCAGCCGTTGGCATAAACACGGACCTTCTCGCGATATTTGCCGCCCAGGAGGTTGTAGACCGGCTGCTGCGTCGCCTTGCCGACGATATCCCACATCGCCTGTTCAATGCCGCTGATCGCGCAGAACAGTTCGACCGAACCGCGACGCGCCGCGTAATCATCAAACGCAAACTGGGTGAAATGTTTGATGTCGAACGGGCTGCGGCCGACCATGTACGGCCCCAGCGCGGCCAGTTGCGCCATCACCGCGGTATCGCGGTCGTACTGTGAATAGGCCTCGCCCCAGCCGTGAATGCCGGCATCGGTTTCGACTTTGACGAAGATCAGATTCTTGCGCCAGCCCGGATGCACGGCATAACTTTTGACAGCGGTGATTTTCATTGGAGTAACCCTTTAATCCTTTAATGCGTGATGTGCGACGGAAAGGTTTCGAATCTAGGCGGCGGGTGCAAGCCCTGTCAAGAAAGTCGCGCCATGGTCCATCATGCGAAAGCGCGCATGGCGCAGATTCACAGCGTGCGCGGCTGCAGGTTCAGCAACTGACCGATGCGTTCCGAGCTTTTTAAGCCGCTACCGGTAAGCACCATCACCGTCGTCTCATCGGAACGTATCGTGCCCGATGCGAGCAGTTGCGTCAGCCCCGCGCCTGCGGCAGCACAGGTCGGCTCGACATAAAACCCCATGCGTGCCAGCGCGCCTAGCGCGCTGACGATCTCCTCTTCGCTCACTGCGGCGATTGCGCCTGCAGAACGACGCACCGCGCGAACGACCTCGCGCAGCCGCGTCGGCTGCGACGAGGCAATGCCCTCGGCGACCGTCGGCGTCACCGTCACCGGAACCGGCACTTCACCGCCGGATTGCCACGTCGCGTGACAGGGCGCGCAGTTCGCCGCCTGCACCCCGAAAATCCGCGGCATCTTCGTGATTTCGCCGTTGCGCAGCAGTTCGTCAAAACCTCGTTCAAGGCCGAGCACGTTGCTGCCGTAACCCAGTGGCGTGATCACGTTGTCAGGCGCGCGAAAGCCGAGCGACTCCCATAATTCGTAGGCGAGTGTTTTGGTGCCCTCGACAAAAAACGGCTGCCAGTTATGGCTCGCGTAGAAAATCTCGCTGCTCATGCGCAGCGCCGCGTCGGCGACATCCTGGCGCGAACCGCGCACCGTGACCACGTCGGCGCCGCAGGCGGCAATCTGTGCGATTTTCGGATACGACGCGGTCTCCGGCACCAGGATGCGGCAGCGCATGCCCGCCGCAGCCGCATACGCCGACAGCGACGCGCCGGCGTTGCCCGAAGAATCCTCCAGCACATGTTCAATGCCGCGGCTTTTCAGATAACTCACCATCACCGTCATGCCACGGTCCTTGAACGAACCGGTGGGCATCATGAATTCCAGCTTGAACTGTACCGGAACACCTTGCCAGTTGCGGCTGAGCAGTGGCGTGCAGCCTTCACCCAGCGACACCGCATCGCTGCGCTTGACCGCAATGGCCTGGGCGTAACGCCAGATCGAGCGTTCCCCCGTGTCGATTGCCTCGCGTCGCAGACCGGGTACCGGCGCCAGATCGAGATAAGCCCCGGTATCACCACACCACCGTGCAATATCGTCGGGATAACTGGCGCCGCTCGCAGAATCAATATAACTCATTGAATTTATTAACTTATTTTACGTTTATTGGGGGCAGGCGCCAACCGATTGGTGCCTGTCAAGCCGGTCACCCAAGACCCGGCTGGCAAAAAAGAAGGCAGGCGCATGGCGCCTGCCTTCTTCATTGTAGCGCGCCGCCGAAACCGGCGGATGCGCTAACGACTTACTTCGCCGGAGCGGGAGCGGCTTCAGCTTTCGGTGCTTTTTTAGCTTTTTTCGGCTTGTCGGCTTTGGCTTTCTTCGGCTTGTCCGACTTGGCTTTTTCTTTCTTCGGTGCGTCAGCCTTGGCGGCGGATGCGGGCTGCGCCGGGGCGGCTTTAACCGGATCAGCCTTGGCCGGAGCAGGCGCTGCAACCGGCGCTGCGGGAGCAGGCGCGGTCTGGGCGGCAACATTGAAAGTCAGGGCGGCAAAGCCGGCAGCAACCAGGGTATTCAGCACTTTGTTCATGTCTTCTCCAATTCTGTTTCAGGCTCGCGTAAAAACGCGATTCGCCCCGAACTTTCGGGCCGTAAGTCATTAACGCCGTTCAGGGATTGCGGTTGACGGCGCTCAGCAAACGCGGTGTTAACATTTCGCACCCGCCGACTGGCGGAACAGCGGAGGAACACTCATGGAACTGGGTCTCAAAGGCAAACGCGCGTTGATCACCGGCGGTTCGCGCGGCATTGGGTTGGGCGTCGCACAAATGCTCGCCAAAGAAGGCTGCCATCTGCATCTGGCGGCGCGCAGCGCGGCCGATCTCACAGCAGCTCGCGACAAAATCATCGCCGCCAGCAACGTCGAAGTGACGTGTCACGCCGCCGATCTATCCGACAGCACCAGCGCGGTAAAACTCGCCAGGGAATGCGGCGACGTCGACTTCCTGATCAACAATGCCGGCGCGATCCCGCAGGGCACCATTGATGCACTCGATGACGTGACCTGGAAACGCGCCTGGGACCTGAAAGTGTTCGGCTTCATCGACATCACGCGTGAAATCTACGCGCAAATGCGCAAGCGCAAGAGCGGCGTCATCGTCAATGTCATCGGCGCGGCCGGCGAACGACCAGTGGCCAGCTACATTGCGGGCAGCATGGGTAATGCCGCATTGATGGCGTTCACGCGCGCGCTCGGCGCCGAGAGCCCTGAATTCGGCGTGCGCGTTGTTGGTGTGAATCCCGGCGGCACCGCCACCGATCGCGCGGTCAAGCGCTTGCGCGAACGCGCGGAAAAGGAACTCGGCAATGCGGACCGCTGGCAGGAATTGGTCAGCAAATCGCCGTTCGGCCGCATGGCAACGATCGAAGAACTCGGTGCGATGGTGACCTTCCTGTGTTCGCCGCTGTCCGGCTACACCACCGGCACGATCATCACCGTGGACGGCGGCGCCAGCAGCCGGCGCGCCTGAGGATGCAACAACAATAACCGGTTATTTTTTAACCGGTTATTGTTTCTTCTCGGCGGGCGCGCTGCGCGGCACCGCGTCAACCGCATTGACGGCGTCGTCGTAGGCGCGCTGCGCAGCCTGCAGACGCGTGCGCGCCGCAGCCAGTGATTTCTCCGCCTTCTCCAAATTGCTCTTACGCAAAGCGGCCTCCTTTTGCGCAACGGCGTTGGCGTCGCGCGCGTTCAACACATCCTGCTCGGCCAGTTTCGCATCGAAACGCGCCTGCTCCAGATCACGATGCGCAATACCCGCGCGATACTGCCCCTGCTGCAACGCACGACCGCGATCCTCAACCGGAGCCGGCGTTTGCGCCTGCGCCACACCGCAGGCCAGCAGCGCCAGTGCGCATAACCAGCCTGCAGCGTTGAAGACATTCACGGACGCGGTCACGGCTTCGGTTACGGCAGCAACACCGTCGAACCGGTCGTCTTGCGCGACTCGAGATCACGGTGTGCCTGTGCCGCCTCGCGCAGCGGATAACGCTGATTGATGGCGATTTTTACCGCACCCTTTTTCACCACCGCAAAAAGTTCGCGCGCTGCCGCCAGCAGATCCTCGCGCGAAGACGTGTAGTTCACCAGTGTCGGACGCGTCAGGAACAACGAGCCCTTCTGCGCCAGGATGCCGATGTTCACCGGCGGCACCGCGCCGGACGCGTTGCCGAAGCTCGCCATCACGCCGCGCGGCTGCAGGCAGTCCAGTGATTCAATGAACGTGTCCTTGCCGACGCCGTCATAAACCACCGGCACGCCCTTGCCCTTGGTGATGGCCTTGACGCGCTCGGAGAGTTTCTCGCGCGACATCACCACCACGTGCTTGCAGCCGACCTTCTTCGCCAGCGCCACCTTTTCATCACTGCCGACCGTGCCGATCACCGTGGCACCGAGATGTTTCG
Organism: uncultured beta proteobacterium; assembly: GCA_903933915.1. GTDB lineage: Bacteria > Pseudomonadota > Gammaproteobacteria > Burkholderiales > SG8-41. Next base: position 9,412 of record CAIZLW010000032.1, read on the forward strand.
CCCATTGGCAGAGGATCTGGCCGACGCCGCCGGCGGCAGCGTGCACGACGATGGTGTCACCCTTTTTGACGCGATAGGTGCGGCGGCACAGATACCACGCCGTCATTCCCTTCAGCATCATCGCCGCCGCCGTTTCATCCTTGATGCCGGCGGGAATCTTCACCAGCCGCGCCACCGGGCGGATCAGCACTTCGGCATAAGCGCCGATCGGCTGCGCGTAGGCCACGCGATCACCAACCTTGAATTCCTTGACCTTGGGCCCTACCGCTTCCACCACGCCGGCGCCTTCAGAGCCGAGCACCATCGGCAGCGGCATCGGATACAGCCCGGAACGATGGTAGGTGTCGATGAAATTCAGCCCGACCGCGGTGTTGCGAACGCGGACTTCACCGGGTCCGGGTTCGCCGACGGTAACTTCTTCCCAGCGCATCTGCTCGGGACCACCGTTCTGATGAATGCGAATGACATGCGGCATGTTTGCAATCTCCTCCAAACGCGGGGGAATGCCCCCGGACAGGTTTATTCAGCCTTGATTCCGGCGTCACTCACGACTTTCGACCACTTGGTGGTTTCAGCCTTAATGAATTTGCCATAGGTCGCGGCATTCATGTAAGCGACTTCTGCACCCTGAGACTCGAATTTTTTCTGCATCTCGGGTACTTCGACCACTTTTTTCACCGCGGCTTCCAGCGTGCGCACGATGGCAGGGGACAAGCCTGCAGGTGCCAGTATGCCCCACCAGTTGTTGGCCTCGTAGCCGGGTACGGTCTCGGCCACGGTCGGCGTGTTGGGGAAGGCAATGTTGCGCTTGGCGCTGCCGACGGCCAGCAGACGCAGGCGATTGCCCTGCACATGCGGCACCAGCTGCAGCAGCGAACCCATAGTGATCAGCGTATTGCCGGCGATCACATCAACCATCGCCGGGCCGCCGCCCTTGAACGGCACGTGGATCAGGCTGATGCCGGCCTGCAGCCGGAACAGTTCGGTGCTGAGATGCTGGAAACTACCGATGCCGGCGGTGGCATAGGTCATCGAGCCCGGCTTGGCTTTGGCCATGTCGATCAGCTCCTTGGTCGACTTGGCCGGCATTTTCGGGCTCACCGTCAGCGCGCTCGGTCCGGTGCCGATCAGTGCAATCGGGGTAAACGATTTTTCCGGATCGAAACGCACCTGCGCCTTGTAGATCGACGGGTTATAGGCAAACGCCACCGAAGCAATCAGCAGCGTGTGGCCGTCGGGCAGCGAGTTCGCGGCGATTTCCGTGCCGATGATGCCGCCGGCGCCGCCGCGGTTGTCGATCACCACCTGCTGGCCGAGCAGCGGGCTGATGTCATTGGCCACGATGCGACCGACGATGTCGTTGCTGCCGCCCGGGGGAAAGGGCACGATGACCCGCACCGGTTTGGTCGGCTTCCAGGCCGCGCCCTGCTGCGCCGCTGACACCAGCGGGAAAGCCAGGATCGCTGCAACGAGACCCACTGCAACCGGCTTCAGAAATTTGATGACCATAACAATCTCCCGTAATTAATTAATCAATAAAAACAGTTACTTGGATTAGCTGCCCGAAGACTGCAAAGCCCGGCGCAATTCACCGGTCACCCGCGAGGCCTCGGCCAGAATGAACGCAATCTCGCTGTTGGTTGTGATGAAGCGCGCCCCGCGACGGATGTATTCCATCTGTCGCGGCAGGTTGCGATCCCCACCGACGCCGGCAATTTTCCCATGCCGCACCGCCGTGGTGATGACCTTGTCGATTGCCGCAGCACCTTCAGGATCGCCGAACTGCCCCGGTTTGCCGAGCGCCGTCAGCAGATCATTGGCGCCGACATGGATCACATCAATACCTTCGACCGCGGCAATGGCGTCAATGTTCTCGACACCTTCACGCGTTTCGATCATGCACACCACCAGCGTATTTTCCTGCAGTGCCGGCACGGCTTCGGCAGTGGACATCGGCCGGTAGTCAAAAAGGGCGTAACCGCCGGACACCGAACGCCGTCCGACCGGCGGAAACTTCGCGCGGTTCACCGCCCGCTTCGCTTCTTCCGCAGTACTGATGTCGGGAAACACAATCCCGGTTACGCCGTTGTCGAGTAGTACCGAAGTATCCGGATCATCACAACTGCGCACCCGCACCAGCGGTGCAATGCCGCAACCGAGCGCGGCCTGCGCGATATGCCCGATGGTTTCCAGGTTGAACAACGAGTGCTGGATATCGATGAAAATGAAATCGTGTCCGCTGGTTTTTGCGATCCGGGCAATGTCGCCGGAACGCGCCAGACGCACGTTCATTCCCAGCGCGACCTTGCCGGCACGCATCATCGTCTTGACTGGATTTTCCGCACCGACTGTTGCCATGTTGTTCTCCTCCAACGGATGGTTCCGGCAGACACCGCGTCATTTACTGGTGGGTCGTGTTGGACTCGAACCAACGACCAAGGGATTATGAGTTATTGGGTGTAACTTTACCATACCCTTCGAAATCGGCTATTTTTCCTCTGATACAAGCATTTTCACTCTGGTAATTCTCCTACCGCCACAAAGGCGGATTCCCGCAAGTTCCCGCAGGCTTGGGGAGCCGGTAGGGAGCCGGGTATATAATCGCCCCATGGCACCCGGATCCACAGACCTCGCATCACCCAAGACCGAGCGAAAAAAGGTGAAGCCCCGTCGCCCTTCCATTTACGTCAACATGACGATGGCCGCTGCCGCCAAAGCAGCTCCCCGAAAAAGGGAAGCGGGAGAAGAAGGTCGTGGGGACTACATACTACGCGCACGCAACATCCCCGGTCTCGGATTGCGAATCTACGAGAACGGCCACAAGGTCTGGATCTACCAGCGAAAGCAGAACGGGAAGCCCATTCGAGTCGTCTTGGGCGAATTCCCGACGCTCACCCTAGAAGATCGGTACAACGGCAATATCACGATCAGCGGCGCAAGGACTTTGGCGGCGGAAGCGGCAGCCAAAATACTAAAGGGCCTCGACCCAAATCTTGAAAAACGGGAACAACTCAGGAAGACGGCGGAAGCATTGAGCGTTGAAGCGCTCAGGATTTCTGTCATATGGCGCGGTTATCTCCTCGACCGGCTTGAAGCAGTCGGGGAAAAGATCAAGAACCACGACGACGAAGACAAGAAGACCAGCGGTGCCGAGCTGGACAAGTTGATAGATGAGATGCTCGACAGGGCGGTAGAGGCCGAGAAGCTCTCGTCCTCGACAGTTTCCGGCTGGAAAAAGGCGGGCCAGAAGCTCTCCCACACCAGCATCTGGACCATGCCATTCCTCTCGGTGACGGGCAACGACTTGAAGAAGACGTTCCATCAGTTGGAGCATGGAGCGAAGCGCTCGACCAGCTCGAATAAAGGCAAGACCCAAGCCGCCGGCATCATGCGCAGCTTACGGGCAGCGTACAACTGGGGAATCAAGGCCCGAAAGCTGACTCCAAGTCAGCACGCGTTCGAAGAACTCAATGATCTTCTGAAAGGGTGGTACCAGGTCGCTGCGCGCAACCGAATTGTTGCGAATAGCGAAGGGGACCTCGCTCGCTGGTGGGAAGCGGTGGAAGCACTGCGCGCCAAGTCCGATCATCGTTCGCGAGACGCCACCACGATTGCGGACTACCTTGTGCTTTCGCTCATGTGGGGTGGACGGAAGACCGAAACCCTTTCATTGAAGTGGAGCGAGGTCGATCTTCAAAGCAACGTGGTTTCGTTCATAAAGACCAAGAACGGCAAAATCCACGACATTCCGCTTGCGCCATTTGCGCGTTCGATCATCGCTCGGCGGAAAGCGGAGAACGACAAGCGGGTGCCCCCATCTGAGTACGTCTTTCCCGCGTCCCGGACTGGCAAGAAGACCCGCGTGCGCGGACATCTCCAAGAGCCGAAGGTCACTCTTGGCGCGGTGGCAAAGGCTTCCGGGATCAAGTTCTCCCCTCACGACCTTCGACGCACGTTTGGTGTACTGCTGAACGAGCAGGACGTGTCGAAATACGTGATCGAGCGAGCCCTGAATCATTCTCCGGCAGACACCGCAGCGAAACACTATCTCCATCAGCGCCTGAAGGGGCTGATGCGGGTCTACACGCAACTCGAAGAAATCATCCTCACCGAAGCCGGCGTTAAGAAGGCCAAGAACTCGGCCCACACTGTCCCGGCGGATCAGTGGGAGAAGTTCCAGATTTGGCAGGCAACGCAAGCCGTTCCTGTCCGGCAGAAACGTCCGTCGAGCTAGACATTTGACGGCCGGCCGATTCTCGGCCCGGTTGAAGCTGAAGCATCAGGCGCAACACACGCGCCAGGCCGCTAGCGCTTTCCCCTGTCACGCGGTTGCTTGACGGCCGCTCGCGCATCCGCTTGCCGCGTCCGCTCCACCACTCAATAGCTTCAAACCTAAGCATCGAAATGCGCCGCCCATAGCGGCTGCGTGCATCCCACTGGATTTCGCCCCTCAGCTCGCGTGAAGGGGACGAAATCGTGGGCAGCAAGCGCGCCGCCAGCTAAGGGCGGCAAACTCATTTCAGGAACCAAGGCATCCCCCTTCCCGTTCCCCGAGGGGAAGGCGAAGAGAACTCCTCATGGGCAGCAGTTTTTCAACCAGCCCAGGAGGCTCAAATGCTGCTCAGTACCGAAGTAAAGACCGCTACAACCCTAGACCTGCTCGCCGTCCTTGTCGGCAGCAAACGCACCGCTGCGACGCTGCTTCGCAACTCTGGCGGGTCGCTCTTCCATCTTCTTCATCAGGAACCCGGCCATCAACACGGCGCTCTTTGTGCCCAGGAAGGACATTCCTACACCAGCAGAGCACTCGTAAGGCTTCAAGCGGCAAAGGAACTGACCACCCGTTCTGTCTCCGAGCAGCTAATGCGGGGCGATGCCCTGACCAGTCCCGCACTGGTTCGCGAATACCTCACGCATCGGCTTGCTGGCTATGGTCACGAAGTTTTCATGATGCTTGCCGTTGATGCCTCGAACCGCGTCATCGCGATTGAGGAAATGTTCCGAGGCACTTTGACCCAAACCAGCGTGTACCCGCGAGAGGTTCTGAAAGCTGCTCTGCGCTTGAACGCGAGCGCGCTGATCTTCGCCCACAACCATCCATCCGGGACACCGGAACCGAGCAGAGCCGATGAACTTCTCACGCAAACACTGAAACAAGCCCTCTCGCTGGTGGACGTGAAGGTGCTGGATCACTTCATTGTGGCCGGCACCAAGACGCTTTCGTTCGCCGAACGCGGCCTTCTTTAATTCGAACTTATCAGGAGATAAAACATGAACAACAAACGGATTCAGCGCATGCTGCGCGAAGTGCAACAACTCAGGCCAAGCGGTCTACTTGTGTTTCTGGCGGGCGTGGCGATTCTCGTACTGGCCCACTGTTCCGGCTAGTGCCTAGCTTGGCCGGCGGCCAATCCCGTTCCACTGGCATTGGCTGCTGGTGCATCGTCGGTCGGATGGTCATACCCATGTTCAAGGAGGTCGAGCGCGTCGCGGAACATTTCTTCGACGTATTCTGGTTTGGCAATCAGCAATCCTGATTCATCGCGTGCGCGAGCTTTCGGATCTCCTAAGAATGAGAGCCAATTGAAGCTGGTACTGACAGCGAACTTGTTATCGCAGACCAGAAATTTGCGGTGTGTATTGCCAACGAAGCGAAATCGAAAGTTCTTGAACCGCTTTTGGAGCACCTCAAGATCAGCTTTGGCGCGTCTCGAAATGGGAGGTGTTGATTTCCACCCAAAACTGAGCCACTTTCGGGGTTAGTTTCCACTGAAATTTGAGCCACGCATGGACACTACTCTGCTCAAAACATGAGCAGGGGTTGCAGGAGTGATCAACGTGGCGATATTGAGTTCGATAAGGC
>CAIZLW010000033.1 GCA_903933915.1 uncultured beta proteobacterium
CAACAGCCATAAAAACAGCATACAAATCAATAAATTAGCGCGTACTGGTATTTTCATCGCCAATTTTCTCGTAATCACCTCATCAGCAGATCAGTTTTTTAGTCCCTCCGGGCGCCGAGTTGACGGCCAGCGCCTGATAGATTGCCGCCAGCGCAGGTTCGGCCACGGTACTTTTGCGCAGATGAACCGTCCGCCCATCCCGTCGCCGCATACTGGTGGTCACGCGACACTGAACCGACAGCGTTTTCCTCAGACTCGACCAGGAGTCATTAATCCCTGCCTTCTTCAATTGCGTACGCAGCACCTGCACGCACTGATAGGCCAGCACCGTAATGAACAGATGCCCATCCGAGCGATCTTCCTTCTGATGAAAGACCGGACGCAAACCCAACTCACTCTTCAGGCTGCGAAACACGCTTTCCAGATCCGTCAGCATCGTATAGGTACGCCAGAGACGTTCTTCACTCCAGGTCGTTTCATTGCTGCGCAAGCAATAGACGCCGGGGTGCGTGAGCATGGTGCCGTCAATGGGGGTCTTGTCCCAAGACAGCGCGGTCACGAATTTGCCTGCATCATCCGTCGTCAGATTCACCGTGTAATGCTGGCTCGCCCCCCGGCTCTTCTCCTTCAGGCGGCCGATGCGCTCCAGCAACTTGGCGTAGCGTTTCTCACTGCGCGGCTTTTGCAAGCCCTCAGCGATTTTTTGCAATCCCGCCTCGAATCCCTCGGTGAAGCGCACCATCATCGCCGTCTCTTTGGCCTCCCGTCCGGCAGAATGGCAATACAGCAAAACGTCCTTGTTCTCTTCGCTGACCATCTTCTGGAGTCGCAGGGGCTCGCCGCCGGCCGTTTCAATGCGCACCGCCCGAGTTTCATCGAATTGCCGTGCGCCCCCACGCCGTACCGCCAGATAGCGGTACCCGTGATCACTCAGCCAGGCCAGATTGGCTTCAGTCGCAATCCCGGCATCCATGATCACCATCGCACTGGGCGGTGCATCCAGTCCGCTCAGCATCGTTTCGAGCGTCGTGCCTTCGGAGACGTTGCCGGCGAATGTTTTTGAACGGCGCACAAAGCCACTGCCATCGAGCACCAGCCCGAGGGTGAGCAGCGGACAGTCGGTCCGTTTCTCTTTGGAACGGCCATGCAGCGCATTGGGGTTGGCTGCCGCTTCGCCTTCAAAGTAGGTGTTGGTCAGATCGTACAGCGTGACGGTTTCTTCCAGGTTGAAGAGGGTTTGCAGGGAACGGAACAGGGATTCTTCAATCGCCGCACGATGATGAAGCAGGATATCCGAAGCCCGGTAGAGTCGCATGTGCGACAGGCCGGCAAAATCGACATCAATCAACTCGCCCAGGGCGCTCTGCGTTTGCAGCCAGTGCCAGGTGGCCCGTTCGGAGGCCGGCTGGGCCATGCGGCCCACCAGATTGCCGAGTATCGCGGCCCGCATGACGCCGTTGATCCCCAACTCCGTCAGCATCTTGATGAAGCCCTGTTGCGATAGCGCATGCAGTGCTACCTGCTCAACACCCACCGAGCGGGGCTGCGTCTGTTGCAGGGAGTCGATGTCGACCTCCTGATAGTCGGGTGCAGGATGAGCGGGCGGCGCGGCGTCGGCTGGCGTGGGGTCGGCGTGTGCCGTTTGATCCGGCAAGGAGGAGCGCGCAATCAACTGTCCAACGTAACGCTGCGCGGTGCGCTCGATCACTTCCGAGCACGCGAGGGGAAGCAGGATTTCCTGCGGTTGCAGGAGCTGTTCAATGCGGCGACAGAGGAGCGGCCAGTCTTCCTGCTTGATGGGGAAGTGCCGCCCGAGATTGAGAACGGTGATCTGACGGACCTTCCCGCCAATGCGCTCGCCACGCACCAGGCGATAGGTAAAGTAGCCCTCGCCGGTGGCTTTGTTGTTGGTTGTGGTTTGACGGATAAACATGTGCGCAATCGCTTCTCGGAGCGATCTGGCGATCGCTACATGAAAAACCATAAAAAAACTGGATTATCTAAACTATTATGGCACAACAAAAACACTTTCGCGATATGCAAATCGGGATGGTGTTTTGAATCAGTGCGTTGCGCAACCTGTTGGCGTCAAAAAACCTGGGAAATGCTAATGGGGTGTTAAAGGCCGGCTACGTGTCCTCGAATTCTCCGAGTCGTTGCTCGGCTTCGTCAACGGCCCCCTGCGTCAGAATAGTTGTCGCCTCTATAAACAAGAACCTGGGGCGGCGATAAGGGATGGAAATGGCAAGGTACTCAGAGAAATTCAAAGGCAGAGCGGTAGCACGACTGCTGCCGCCGGAAAGCGCAGCAGTGGATGTTGTTGCCCGTGAAGTTGGAGTTGGTGCGGGGACGCTCGAGCGTTGGCGTGATGACGTGCAGTCCATGCCCGCCCGAGGGCGGGCATGGACTGCGGCGTCGCGGTTGGAGGCCGTGATCGTCACGGCGACACTGGATGAAGCCAGCAAGAGCGCATGGTGCCGCGAGCATGGCATCTATCCGGCCGAGCTGGACAAGTGGCGCGCCAGTGCCACCACGGCGCTGGCTGAACC
>CAIZLW010000034.1 GCA_903933915.1 uncultured beta proteobacterium
AGCACGTCATCGAACGCTTCGCCCCGCAGGTCGAAGAACTGCTGATCAACGCCAACCAGAATATTGTTCAATATCAAGAACTTGGATATCGCGTCATCCCCGATGCGATTGGCGGTTTTGTCGGCCCGCTCGCCGGCCTGCATCGCGGGTTAAGCGAAGCCACGCACCCGCTGGTGGTCACCTCGCCCTGCGACTCCCCCTTCCTGCCGCTGGATCTGGTGGCGCAACTCAAGGCTGCGCTGGATGCCAACAATGCCGAACTCGCTGTCGCCAAGACCGGCGATCAGCCGCATCCGGTGTTCAGTCTGTGTCGTACATCAGTAATACCGAGTCTTACTGCGTTTCTTGAATCGGGCGGACGCAAGATTGATTTGTGGTATTCGCAGCTGAAAGTGGTCGAAGTGCAGTTCGCGGAAGAGGCGGCGTTTCGGAATATCAATACGCGGGAAGAACTTTCGCAGAACGAGCAGCTATAAAGTGGCTCGCTAAATAACAAATAGGATCAATGTAAGTTTTCTGAAAACTTGCACTGACCCTATTTTTTAAAACTTGATCCCGAGCAGTTTCGCCGCATTGCCGCCGAGGATTGCAGCTTTTTCTTTGTCCGAGAGGCTTTTCGTTGCCATGACGTGATCGACCGGATGCTGGTTCCATGGGATCGGGTGGTCGGTGCCGATGACGACCTGGGATGCGCCGACCTCTGCGACGAGATGGCGCAGTGCCTCCGGCGTAAAAACGAGCGAGTCAAAAAAGATCTGTCTCATGTACTCGGTCGGTTTTTTCTTGAGTTTGATGTCAGGATTGCAGCCGTCCGGGTTGATGAAGCAACCGTAATCCATACGCGGTGCGTAAGAGCCCAAGAAGCCACCGCCGTGAGCGGCGCACACCTTCAGACGCGGAAACTTGTCGAACGTGCCTTCGAAGATCAGGTGCTCCAGCGCGATCGTGGTGTCGAGTGGATTGCCGATCACGTTGGAGAGCCAGCCATTGCCCTTGAAACGTTTGCTGAGCTCAGGCGTGCTTTGCGGATGAATGAAGAGCGTCACGTCGAGCTCCTGCGCTTTTGCCCATACCGGATGGAACTTCGGATCAGCGAACTCGTAGCCCGCCACGCTGCCGCCGATTGCCGCGCCCTTCAAGCCATATTTGCGTACCGCGTCCTCGAGTTGACGAACGGCGAGGTCAGGAAACTGTAAGGCGAGCGAGGCGAAGGCGGCGAGCCGGTCCGGCTGACGCGCGCACAGTTCGGCGAGCCCCTCGTTTTGCAGCTGAATGACTTTGGTGACGAGTTCGCGATCTTTGTCGTACCACCACGGATTGATGCTGAGCACTTCCAGATCGATGCCCTGCGCATCCATCCCGGCGAGCCTCTCGTCGAGCGCGACGTCGAATTCTTTCGAACCTTTGGTCGGTGGATAGAGGGATTTCGCCTCGGCGGCGGGCAGGAGTGTCAGCGCCTTGGGAATCAGACAATGCGCGTGCACATCGATTGTCCTGACGCGTTTGCCTTTGATCAGAACCGGCAGCCGGCCGGTAGCGGACTTCGTCCGCTTGCGCGCCGGCGCGCGCGCAGCCGCAGCCTTGAGTGAACCGCAGTCAGTGAATATCACGCCCGGTGCGGTCGTGTGCGTGGTGTGACTCCCTGGTGTGGGCATCGATCTCTCCTGTGGTGGAATTCTGCATCAGGCCGGCTGGCGACCATCGGGCCATGCGTTTGCGGACAGCACGATTACATGCGTGACTGAAATATGGGACTAAGACATACGGGGCTGAGGCGGCGCGACTTGAGCCGCGCCGCCCGTGGCGGCTACTCTGCGCGGATGTTCGCCTGCTTGGCGAGCTTGCGCATGGTCTCGATGTCCTGCTTCAGATAGGCGTGAAACTGCTGCGGGGTCTCGTACATCGCGGTAACGCCCTGCGAGGCGAGCCGCTGCTTCGCTTCCGGCAGTTCCACCATGCGCTTCAACTCCGACTGCCAGCGAGCGAACACGGTCTTCGGCACGCCGTTGGGCACGACGAACCCGTACCACTGCGACATCTCCATGCCGGGCAGTCCCGCTTCCGCGGTGGTCGGCAGATCGGGCTGCAGGGGATGCCGCGTCTTCGCGGCCATCGCGAGCCCGCGCAGGCGGCCCGCCTTCATGTGCGGATCGGCGTTGATCATGTTGAGCACCATCATCTGCACCTCGCCGCCAACGAGTCCCACCACCGCGAGCCCGCCGCCCTTGTACGGCACGTGGACGATCTTGGTTTCAGCCAGCGAATTGAACAGCTCGCCGCCGAAGTGCGTGGTGCCCGTGGCGCCGCCCGAGCCGAAGTTGTACTTGCCGGGATTTGCGCGAGCGAGCGCGATGAAGTCCTTAAGCGTCTTCGCCGGCAGGCTCGGATGCACGACCACCGCGTTGTCGACCACGCCGAGACGGCTGATCACGTTGAAATCCTTCAGCACGTCGTACGGGGCATCACTGCGCAGCGCCTGGGTGATGGTGTGATTGTTGCCGAGCAGCCCCACGGTGTAACCGTCCGGCGTTGCCCGAGCGATGATATCGGCGCCGATGATGCCGCTCGCGCCGCCGCGGTTGTCAACGATAATCTGCTGCTTCATCGATTCGCCAACGTAGACTGCAATGACACGGGCGACAGGGTCGTACGATCCGCCCGCGCCGAACGGCACGACGAGCCGCACCGGGCGTTCGGGATAGGTCTGGGCAGCGATCGTGGATGCCGCGGGTACTGCGAGCGCGGCCGCGATCAACAGAGAAAGTGGAGAAAGTGTGCGTTTCATAGGGATACTCCTCAGGCGGGCATGAGTGCCATGTTGTGTTCGAGCCTTGTATTCGCGCCGTGTTTTACGTCAGACCGGCTCAGTTGCGGGGATGACTATAGCAACCCTGCGGGGGGTTGAACAGCGCAGCGCGGCCTCCATCGCATTGCGAATCGCTGCGCCATGCGACAATAAATGCGTCAATAAATTAGGGCGAGAAATTATAGGGGCCAGGCCCCTTTAATTAATCCGACGTCGCGCAACGCACCGGTATCACCATGCTCGGCCGCGCGGTCAACAAACACTATCTGCTGTTCACCGGCCGCGAGCGTTTCGTGAAGCCGATCAGCCGCACGCTGGTCGCCTGAAATGGCCGACCCCAAAGACAAGATCACCGGCATTTTGTTGGCCGGTGGCCAAGGCCGACGCATGGGCGGCGTCGACAAGGGCCTGCAGCTGCTGCGCGGCAAACCAATGGCGCA
>CAIZLW010000035.1 GCA_903933915.1 uncultured beta proteobacterium
CTCGATGGCGTGGTGGGCGCTGAGTTTTCCGCTGGCGGCCTTTGCGGCGCTGACGCTGCGACTGGCGCCGACGGGCCAGCCCTTTACCTTCCTCGCGATGCCGGTGCTGGCGCTGGCCACGCTGGTGATCGCAGCGCTGTGTCTGTGGACGGTGCGCGGCCTGCAGCGCGGTACGCTGCTGGTGGCCGAGCCCTGATCGCGCTGCACTGAAGTATTAGTGCTTCAGCGGTTCTCCAGCCGGTTGTAATCAAACAGCGCCGCTTCGCCGGGCGCCAGCTGCCGGTAGGCGGCGTGCGCGGCATCACTGTTCGCCCAGAACGCTGGGCTGGTGCGTCGCACCGCAAAGCGCGCGGCAAAAGCGCGGTAATCCGTTTCGGACTGCAAGTTGCGCACGGCCGCGATGAAAGCCGGCAAATCACCCCGCTGCACGCGGTAAAACGCGTTCGGATAATCGCCGAGGAATCCCGGCACCACGGTCAGCCCGTCTTCTTCCGGGCGCAGCGCGGATTCCTCGCGCAGCACGTGGCTGACGTTGGTGTGCGCGGTGTCGCGCAGCAGCGTGAACCAGCGTGCGGCGCCTGAAGATTCATCAATGCGCAGAATGCTCATCTCCGGCAGCAGCGACAGATGGCGCCCGCGCATCACCGCGAGCGCTTCGAGTTCACGGCGCAGTGCGGCGTCGGGCACGCTGGCGAGGTCGTAACGACGGTCGAGCACCGGGGCGAGTCGCGTTTTGAGCATTTCATAAAATTCGCCCTGGGCGTCGCTGCTGCGGTAGTGGATGCCGGTTTCGCGTTTGACTGCGGCATTACGGCCGTAGACATAGTCCTGCACCTGTTCGTGCGCATTGCGATACCAGTAATCAGCCACCAGCTGGCGCGCGCCCTCGGGCAGGAACAGCAGGAAATTGAATTCGCCTTCCATGCGCATGAAGTCCATGTAGAGACGCGAGTTCAGCTGGTGCCCGGTATTGCCGTAAAAATCGTAGCCGGTGACCAGCAGGTAATAGAGGCGCTCGAACAACGGATAACCCATCACCCAGCCAGTTTTCGGGCGGGTGCCGACGAGGCCCTTGACTACGGTGGCGTTGTCGAAGTTGCGGAAGATGGTCAGTGCGGCGTTGGGGTTACGCCCGTCGCCGTCCCAGATCGCCGACAGCGTGAGCGGGCCGTTTTTATCGATTATTTTTTCGAGGATGCGGCTTTTTTCACGAAGGTATTTTTTCTCTTCGTCGGCGAAGTTGAGCCAGGGCCTGATGATGCCGGAATCGCTGCCGTAGGCGCCGGGCATGGTCAGCTCGCCTGCTTCCCGCACAAGGATCTCGGCGCTGGCGCCTCCACCATCGGCATCCGGATCGGCGAACACCACCCAGAAGCGGTCCTCGATCACGTTCACCGCGATCTGGCCGCGACAGACCGGACCCTTGATGAAGTTCATGATGAAGAACTGCGCTTCATCGAGCAGGAAGCGGTAGCGCGACTCCTGCGGCAGTGCGCGGAAGGTGATGAAGGGGTTGGAGGCCTGCTTGATGTCGTACGAGGGCAGTTCAGCGACGGTGAAAGCCGGCCTGAGAAACCAGCCGCGGTATTTGTCCATGCGCGCGGGGCTCAGCGCATAGGGCATATAGGTCTTGCCCACCAGAGTTTCGGGTTCCGGCAGCAGCCGGTAATAAACCCGCGCCACGCCGGGGTCGTCATAAGGCCGGCGTGACACCACCAACCGGACCGGCTGGCCTGGCGGCGTGGTTGAACGCAGCAACCGGAAGTTCGTCCGCGTTGCATCGCCTTCGAACTGCAGATGGCCGAGATAGAGATGCTCGTAGAGATAGCGGCTCATCAGCCGCTCTTTCAGCGAATCGCCGTTGAGGAAAGACTCCCAATCGCGGACCTGGCGCGTCACCGCAGCCGGCAGCGGCGCGGCCCCTTCGTAAGGGGCGCCCGCGGCGAGCCAGCGCGTGATCTTTTCCATCTCCTGCGGTTGCAGACCGGGCAAGCCATAGGGCATACCCCAGGTCGGGTGATCCTTCTCGAACTTGGCATAGCCCTCGATCGGCGTACATTGCTGATCGCGATCCAGACCCAGCGTGACCGCCGACGGCAACAACGGCGCATCGGTCAGCGGGTTCGCCTGCTTGAGTGCGAGGCTGCGGTAGATCAGGCTGCCTTCGAGGTTGCCCTCGGCCGCGCGTTCGTTGATTACGGGATGGAAACCTTTTTTGCGCCACTCCGACGGCAGCAGCGCATCAGTGAACAACCGCGTCATCGGTGCTTCGTTCAGCCGGGCGGCGTCATACACCGACTGGCGACTCGCGCCGCGGGCCACACCCTCCCAGGCGGTGAATTTGAGCTGGCAGGGACCGTCGTAACAGGCGTGGCAGACCACGCAGCGGTTGTCGAGGACGGGTTTGACGTCGGCCCAGCGCAGTTGCTCCGGCGCAGGTGCGGTAGGCACATCAAAACGCGCCGGGTTCGCGGGGCCGAAGCGTTCATTGAGTGACGTGTCCTGAACGAGCGTCGCGCAACCGGCAAGCGCCAGTGCAAACAGGAGGAACAGACTGCGCAAACGGGAATCGCGGGCCGGAGCCGTATTGGGGGCTGGGGTCATGTCAGTCGCGACGCGTGGCGCGAGGGCCGCCGTCGATCCGTGCAGGGTTAATGTTAATGTGAAAACCGTTTTTTTGATCGTAACACTGCCGCGGCGATCGCAATACAATGCAAACCGCGAATTTCATCGGCACCGGCTGCGGACAGCAGCTTCGCAATCGGCGAGAATCAGCCCCTCGGGTGCGCCACGGCCCCTCATCCCTCGCGCACCCTCATGCCCGGTCCCCTGCTCACCCTGAACGTCCACGACACGCTGCGCGCCGCCCAGCGCAGCGGTGCGACCACAGTTGAGTGTTCGCTGGATCTGGAACGTTCGCGCAGTACGGTCGCGCTGAATGAAAGACACTGGTCCTGGCAGGGTCAGGGCTACCCCTACTTCGACGCTTGCAAGGACCGCACAATCTATTACTGGACCAGCGACGCTTTTGAACCGCTGCAACGCTTCAGCCAGTCACTGATCAAGCTGGTACCCACCGAATGGGGCGCACCGACTTTCGAGATCGACGGCATCAAGATGCTGCCCACGGCACAGGTCTCACCCTATGCCGACGCTGAACGCAAAGTCGGCCTGATCGAGCCGCGCGGCAAAAACATACTCGACTGTTGCGGCGGTCTCGGCTACTTCGCCGCACACTGCATCAAAGGCAAAGCAAAGCACGTGCAGTCTTACGAGAAAAATCCCGACGTGATCTGGCTGCGCAGCCTGAATCCGTGGTCACCACCAAGCGGCGAAAGCCTGACGCTCACCAACGGCGACATTGCGCTGGAGATTGCGAAACTGTCCGACGCATCCTTCGACGCAGTGCTGCACGACCCTCCGCGTTTCGGCATCGCCGGCGAACTGTATTCACAGGTGTTTTACGACCAGCTCGCGCGAGTACTGAAGCGCAAGGGCCGGCTGTTTCATTACACCGGCACACCGAACAAGCTGACTTCCGGACGGGATGTCCCGCAGGAAGTCAGCAAACGGCTGGAACGGGCGGGGTTCAGCGTGAAGCTGAACGGCGACGGGCTGCTTGCCGTGCGGAAATGACCGGGCTTCTTGCGTGACCTTGTTGACTTGACGCATCCCGGTGCCGGGCATAGGCTCGGTTGCCGACCCGCAAAGCACTTCACACGAGCGACGCCTGACAAAACCCCTTCAAAACCCCTTCAAAACCAATAACAAGATCATTCGCACGGCCTGACGCCGCGCTACAGCAACCGGAGGAGAAACACACCATGTTCGCCCGCAACCGCTCTGCAGCCGTTCCGACCCAAGCCCGCCCCTCTTCATTGCGCCACGCCGCAAGATTGCTCGCCGGCGGGCTGGTGTTTGCCACAACTGCCGCGATGGCACAGCAATGGCCGGTGAAACCGGTGCGGATGATCGTGCCGTTTGCCGTGGGTGGCGGCACCGACATCCAGGCGCGGCTGTTCTCGGCCAAGCTGCAACCGGCACTGGGCCAGCAGATCATCGTCGACAACCGCACCGGCGCCGGCGGCAACATCGGTGCAGAGATCGTGGCGAAGGCGCCGCCCGACGGCTACACGGTACTGTTTCAGTCCGCATCCATCGCGGTGAATGCCACGCTGTACCGCAATCTCAATTACAACGCGATGCGCGATTTCTCTCCGGTGATGCTGGTGTCGTCGACGCCGCTGATCCTGGTGACGCATCCCTCGGTACCAGCAAAAAACGTCAAGGAACTCGTTGCCCTCGCCAAATCGAAACCCGGCATCTTCAACTTCGGCTCCAACAGCACCGGCAGCACCAGTCACCTGTCCGCTGAACTGCTGAAAACCATGACCGGCACCAAAATGACCCACATCCCGTACAAGGGCTCCGGACAGTCGGTAATTGCGCTCGTTGGCGGAGAGATCGACATGCTGTTCACCACCATCATCGCCGCGGTACCGCACATCGACTCGGGTCGCATGCGGGCGCTGGCCGTGACCACACTCAAACGCGCACCATCAATGCCGAACGTGCCGACGATGGACGAAACGCTGAAAGGTTTCGAAAGCGACAACTGGTATGGCATGTTTTTCCCGGCCAAGACGCCGACCAACATCGTCTCGCGCTTTCATGCCGAGATGACGAAGCTGTTAAACGATAACGACGTGAAAAAGCTGATGGAAAACCAGGGCGCGGTACCGCTGGGCAACACGCCCGAGGAGATGTCCCGCTACCTGCAACGGGAAATCGAAAAATACGCGAAGGTCATCAAGGCCTCGGGCGCACAGGCCGACTGAGACGGGGGCTGGTCATCACTAGACAGGCTGCGAAAAACAGCACTTTTCAGCGCTCCGTCTGCACTTTGACCGCATCAAACGCCGGCCCGACGTTTTTGGTCTGCTCGATGTTCTGCCATTGCTTCAACGCAGCAGCCGCGCCGGTTTTTCCCAGTCTCGGCTCACACAAGCGCAGGAATTTTGTGGCGAGATCATCGGCGGACACCGGGTTGTCCTCATGGCCCAGCGGATTGACGACATAGACTTGGTGTTTTTTTCCGGTGAGATCGGTGGCCGTCATGCGCATGTGCACCTTTCGCGGAAAATCCTTTTCGAACTCGTCATCAATGCGCACCTTGACCTTGTTCATCAGCGGCCGGATTGTCGGATCCATAAAAGACTCCGGCATAAAGGCGTGATGATCGATAAGTCCGTGGCGCAGCGTCCACGCGAGAATGTAAGGAAGGCTGTGATCGGCGGTTTCACGCGTTGTGGGATCCCACTTGGCCGGTTCGCTGCCGCTTTCATGCCAGGCTGACCAGTAGGTTTCAACATCAATCTCGGCGATCTGGTCGACCGGCACTTTCTTGCGCAATTCAATGGCGCACCAGACCAGCGCCTGCATGTTGTACACCACCGGCCAGAATTTGATCTTGGCGCGCGGGATGAAAAATTGTTCGGGTTGTTTGCCGAACGGCGGCAATTCGATCGGCCCTGAAATCAGATCGGTCAGGCCGTGGCGTCCGCTGAACGGCGCTTCCGGTCCGGTCATGCCCGCTGCGGCGAGCTGCACGCCGAATACTGCGTTACGCACGGCATAGGCCGTAGCCGCGCCCTTCCACATCGACAGCTGCCCCGCACGGCTGGCGCGCATCGGCATGTTGGCCACGGCAGTAATCGCGATTGCATGCATCGCCACGTCACGGCTGAGCCCCATCATGTTGGCCAGCCCGGCTGCAGCGCCCACGCTGATGCCGAAACCCTGGTCCCAGCCTTTCTCGCGCAACTGCGCCTTCATTTGCAGGCGGATGAAGATTTCGTAGGACACGACGACGGCGGTGATCAGCCGCTCGCCCGTGACATCAATCTGGGGCGCTACGGCGAATAATCCGCCCATGCTATCGCTGGGATGGCCGCCCGGATAGGTGTCGTTGAAATCAAGATCGCGGATCATGCAGGAATTGACGAATGCGGCCGCGTCTGCAGCACGCAGTTCATTCGAGCCCAGAACGCGGCCTGCGAGTGCGGGGCTGGCCGGCGGGGGCGCCAGCGCGAGGCCGACCTTTGCCGTATCGCAGTTGTAGGCGCCCAGCGCGCAGCCGATGGTGTCGAGAAGGCGTTCCTTGCTGGCGGCAACGGCGTTAGCCGGCAAATCGCGATAGTTCAGGCTGCTGGCAAAATCGGCAAAGCTGTTCAGAATCGGGTCCAACGCAAATCTCCTAGGTTCACGAATGAGGGAATTACCGGGGTGCTTTTTCGGTCTTGAGGCCGATGTCCTTGACGAGCTTCTGGAAACGGCTGACTTCGTAAGCCAGATACTTGCTGAATTCATCCGGCGTCTTGCCGACCGGTTCCGCACCGTCGGCAAGGAATTTTTCGGTGACATCGGGCTGACGCACGATGTCGTTGATGGCGCCATTGAGCTGGTTGACGATGCCGCGCGGCGTCCCGGCCGGCGCCAGTAAACCATACCAGGTCATCACTTCGTAGCCGATCACGCCGGCCTCGGCAATGGTCGGCACATCGGGTGCCGCCACAGAGCGCTTGATACTGGTCACGCCCAATGCACGGACACGGTTGTTCCGCCACTGCTGCAGTCCGGCAACAATCGCCGAAAAAGTGAATTGCACCTGCCCTGCGACTACGCCGGTCAGCGCAGGTGCGCCGCCGCGGAACGGCACATGCGACACATCAATCTGTGTCATGTGCTTAAACATTTCGCCGGCCAGGTGACCTGAACCACCGTGACCGCCCGATGAAAAATTCAGTGCACCCGGTTTGGATTTCGCCATTGCCACCAGATCCTTGACGGTCGACACACCCAGTCCGGGATGTGCCACCAGCAGGAACGGTGACTGGGCAAACTGCGCTACCCCGATGAAATCCTTCGCCGAATCAAACTGCAAATCGTAAAGACTAGGGTTGATGGCGAAGCTGCTCGACACCGCCAGGAAAGTGTATCCGTCGGGGGCTGCACGGGCGGTGATCGCACCGGCGATCGAACCCGCGGCACCGGCGCGGTTGTCGATGATCACGGACTGGCCCAGCGGTTGTGTGAGTTTCTGACCGATCACCCGGGCAATGATGTCGGTGGCGCCACCAGCGGCAAGTCCGACCACAAATCGCAGGGGTTTGTTCGGGTAACCGACGGGAACAGCTGCGGGTTTCGCGGGCGCCTGTGCGGCTGATGTCAGTGACATTGCCAGTCCGGCTGCTGCTGCAATCGCTTTGACTGTTGTGTTCATGCGCTCCTCGCTTTCCGGGACTTATCCTGCGATTTCCGCTAGATACCGCTTGCGGGCAAAAGCAGGCATGCCGCCACTCTCGAAAATTGCTTCAATCGTCGGCGGATATTTACGCAGGACCGCCTTGGCGCCGGTGGTGACGTTGCGCACCTGGGTGTTGCGGTAATCAACCTCGAGAATCTCCGCGTCCTTGACGATCTTTCCGATGTCGGGCGCGATGAAAATCGGCATCGGCAACGCGATGCTGTTACGCAGGAACAGCCGGGATGCCGATTCCACGATGATTGCGGCGATGCCGATTTCCTTGAGCACAAGACCGGGCCGGTGGGAACCGCAGCCGAAGTTGCGGCCGGCGACAATGATGTCGCCCGGCTTCACCTCCTTCGGGAATTCAGGGCGGAACGATTCCAGCGTGTGTTTTTTTAGATCCTCCATCGCGGGATAGAGGTAGTAGGGATTGATCGAGTCGGTGTCGACGGAGTCCCCGAACTTCCAGACTCGTCCCTTGATGACGCGGTTCAAGTCAAAGCTCATGGAATACGTCCTTCGGATTGACGATTTCTCCAGCGACCGCGGCGGCCACTACGGTCAGCGGCCCTCCCAGATAGATGCTGGCGTCAAGGCTGCCTTTGCGACCCTTGAAGTTGCGCGTGGTGGCAGTAATACAAACCTCGCCCGCCGACATGAAACCGACCTTGGGCTGGCACACGCCACAGCCCGGCGTCACCACCTGAGCGCCGGATTCGATCAGTTGTTCGATGAGACCGTCTTTCAGGCAGCGCAGATAGACCTGCTGTGATGCCGCCGACAGGATGAAACGAACGCCTTTCGCAACTTTGCGGCCTTTCAGCATGCGGGCGGCAATTTCGATGTCTTCGTAACGGCCGTTGGCGCATGAACCGATCTGCGCCTGATGTATGCGAACGCCCTTGACGTCGTCGACCGGCGCCACATTGCCGAACTGGTGGGGCTTGGCGACGACAAAAGGCATTTCATCGACGTTGAGGACAATTTCCTTCTCGTACACGGCGTCTGCATCCGGCGCCAGCGTTTCGTAGGGTTTGTTGGTGCGCGACTTCACAAAGTCATGGGTCTGTTCGTCTGCCCCAAACATGGCGAACTTGGCGGCGACTTCGACCCCGTGCGTGGACAAGCAGCCGCGGCTGTCGATGCTCAGCTGCGGTACCAGAGATCCGGAAAACTCGATCGACATGTTTTGCGCAAAGTCGTCGCCATATTTCCCGGCCAGATAAAGCATGATGTCTTTGGCAATCGGGTATGCCGGCTGCTTGCCGTTAAGCACAACCTTCACTGAATGCGGCACCTGGAACCACAATTGCCCGAAAATCATGGCGTACATCAAGTCGGACCGACTGATGCCGGTTGCACCAACATTTAGCGCACCATAACCGATGGTGTGGGAATCCATGCCGACCACCAGTTCGCCGGGCCGGACAAGTCCGTAATCGATGATCATCTGGTGAGCAATGCCGGGCTCTGCGTCGTGGAATATGCTCGCGCCGAGCCGGGCCACTTCCTTGCGAATCAGAGCATTGTCGTCGGCAATGCTCTGGCTGAGAGCAGGCTGATGATGATCGACCAGGAAATACACCTTGTCCTTATCCCACAGGCGCGGAATGCCTTCAGCAAACCCCGCCTGTACAGCCAGCTTGTGCACATCCATGAAATGGTAATGGCACATCGCGCCATCAATGCTCGCGTCGATAAGGTCGCCGGCCTTGACGGCCTCCTGCCCGAGGTTGTGACGCGACAGCAGCTTTTCTGCCATGGTCTGGCCCATCTAACCTCCCCGCCTTACTAACTGTTGGCGCGCATCAGTCGATGCGAGCACCTGACGTCTTTACAACGGCAGCCCATTTGCTGGTTTCGCTTTGCAGGAACACCCGCATGTCCTCGGGCGTGCCTATCATCTGGTTGGCGCCGCTGCTTTCGTATTGGGTGCGGATATCCGGCAACGCTGCAGCCTGCTTGATGCTTGCATTTAGCTTGCGGATCACGTCATCGGGTGTGCGCGTCGGCGTCACCAGACCGAACCAGTTGATGGCTTCGTATCCCGGATATCCCGATTCGGCGATGGTCGGCACCTCGGGCAGCGAGCGCACCCGGTCCCGCGACGTGACGGCCAGCGCGCGCAATCTTCCGCTTTGGATATGCGGCCGCAGGGGCGTCACGTTGGCAAACAGGACGGGCACCAGGCCGCTGATGGCGTCAGGGATCGCAAAAGCACTGCCCTTGTAGGGCACATGCACCATGTCCACACCGGCTCGGGTCTTGAACAGTTCCGTCGCCAGATGGTTCACGGCGCCGTTGCCAGTCGAACCGTAACTCACCTGCCCCGGACGTTTCTTCAGGAATGCGACGAACTCACTAACTGATTTCGCCGGTAGCGACGGATGGACCGTGGCGCACAGCGCTTCGGATGCAATCAGCGTAATCGGGGTGAAATCCGCGGCCAGGTCATAGCCCAGCTTGCGATAAAGACTGGGCGCAACCGCATGCGGCGCAGAAACCATAAACAGGCTGTAACCGTCCGTAGACGCTTTCGCGGCAATTTCAGCGCCAATATTGCCGCCGGCGCCGGGGCGGTTTTCAATCAGGAACTGCTGACCGAGGCTGTCGGTCAGCTTTTGCGCAAGCGCACGGATCAACTGGTCGCTGGCGCCGCCGGGAGCCTGCGCAACAATGATGCGCACGGGCCTGGACGGATAAACTTGGGCAAACGATTGCGCCGTAACCAGCAGCAATGCCAGCGCCATCCCGATGTTCTTCAAACGGCATATCGGCAGGCAACCATCTGTCAACGACCTCATGCTCGCTTCCCCGCCTTGGCAGTGGCTCAATTCCGACCCGTCAGTGCATGGCTGGCCGCCTGCGATCCGGCAATGCGTCCGAACACGGCGCCCGATACGAGACCGGTGCCGCTGGGGTAATTGAAATAGAACAACCCGCCGACCATCTCGCCCGCCGCATACAACCCGGGTATGTCCCGCTCCGCCACGCTCTGAACGGCAGCCTTAGTCGACACGCGAATACCGCCGAAAGTAAATGTAATGCCGCAGCTCACTGCATAGGCATGGAACGGCGGCGTATCCAGCACGTTGGCCCAGTTGGATTTCGGGACCGCCAGGCCTTTGGTGCCGCGTCCGTCGAGTATGACCGGATTGAACTCCACGTCCTGACGAACGGCAGCGTTGTAATCCCTGATCGTTTTCATGCAGCGCTCAACATTGACACCTTCCAGCTTCGGCACCAGTTCCTCAAGGGTCGGCGCTTCGGCCTTGGTGATCTTGCGGATGCGGTATTCGTCGCGCAGCAGATGATTGACCTTGGCGTCAAAAATCTGCCATGCAAACATGCCGGGCTGCTTGAGAATTTCGTGACCGTATTTTGCGTAGGTGAAATTCCGGAAGTCGGCGCCTTCGTCGACAAAGCGTTCGCCATTGGCATTCACCATGATGCCGAACAGGTAGCTGTGTTTCTGGAACAGGTCGCCGATTTCGCGTTCGCCAAAAGGCGGCGCGTTCATATCCCAGCCCACTGCGTGCGCACCGGACCAGTGGCCAAAAGGCATTGCGCCGACATCCAGCGCCATCCTGATGCCGTCTCCCATGTTGAAACGGGTGCCGCGGACTTTTGCCAGATCCCAGTTGGGGCCCAGATAACGGGCACGCATCTCGGCATTGGATTCAAAACCGCCGCAGGCCAGCACGACAGCTCCGGCGCGCAGTTCAAAAGTCTCTCCATTTGCTTCGGCGATCACGCCGGAAATTCTGCCGTTTTCACGGATCAGTTCGGTAGCCGCCGTTTCGTAACGCACGGCGATGCCGAGCGTTTTGGCGATCTTATGCAGGCTCTCGACAAGCCCTTGTCCCGCACCCCAGGTGGCGCAAATAAGTCCGGCGTAAAACTTCACACGGCCATTCACTTTTTGCGACTGACGCGCCCACATCGCATCAAACCGCACACCCTTGGATTTCATCCATGCCAGCGTTTGCCGGCTGTTGCGTACAAAAAGTTCGGTGAGATCGGGATCACAGCGGTACTGGGTCATGCGACCCATGTCTTCGAGAAACTCTTCTTCGGTATAGGTACCGAAGTCGGTATTGGCGACTTCTTCTTCTGTCAGAGTTAGCACTTCCCTCACTTCGTCGATGTTTTTAAAGGCAAACCGGGTCGCACCACCGGTAAATGCGCTGTTTCCGCCGCATTCGGCTTCCGGCGCTCGTTCCAGGACAAGAACCCTTGCTCCGGTTTCGTGAGCGGCAAACGCGGCGCACATTGCAGCGTTTCCTGCGCCGACAACGACTACATCCCAATCTTCCTGTTTCAACAGAACTCCTCCTAAAAAGGGTCTTTTCTGACCGGCGCGCTCATGGGCGCTTTTTTTATAAGTTACCAACTGCACCCGCCGAGATAAAAGAACTTGTATTGCCTCCAGTATTTCTTATTGTTATCCTGAACCCGAAATGACGCTTCAACAATTACGCTTTCTCTGCGAGATCGTGCGCCAAGGCCTCCGGCTATCGCAGGCAGCGACCGTCCTGCACACTTCCCAGCCGGGTGTCAGCAAACAGATCAAATTGCTGGAAAAAGAGATTGGCGTCGTCATCCTCAAGCGGCGCAGAAACCGGATACTCGGACTAACCGATGCAGGCAGGGACATCGTCCGTTTCGCGGAAAATGCCTTGCAGGAAGTGCAGAACATCCGCGGACTGGGCGACGATACTCGTGATGCCGCAACCGGAACGCTGGTGATTGCCGCAACTCACACCCACGCCCGCTACACACTTCCCCGCATCATTGATCGCTTCAAAAATGCGTTCCCCCTGGTGCGCCTGGAATTTTTACAGGGCAATCGGGACGAAATTTTCCAATGGGTCGAAAATGGTGACGCGGATGTCGCAATCGGCACGGACTGCGATGTCATACTGGAGAATGTGTGCCTGCTGCCATACGGTGCATTTCACAGGGTCGTGGTCACGCAGCCATCACATCCCCTGCTGAAGGCAAAAAACCTGACCCTGGAGCAGATCGCGAAATACCCGCTGATCGCCTACGGATTCCGCAGCAACGAACACTGGAAATTCCGTCACGTCTTTGAATCACTTAACCTCAAACCGAACATTGTGTTCAGTGCGGCTGACGCCGATGTCAGCAAGGCTTACGTTGAACTCGGTGTCGGAGTCGCCATACTGCCGCACATCACTTATGACAAAGCCCGTGACAAGGATCTGCGCGCCAGGGATGCCCGCCATTTATTCGGCACTGAAATCACCCATGTCGGTCTGAAGCGTAACCGCTTCATGCGCAAATACGTTTACGCTTTTCTGAGCACGCTTAGCCCGACGCTAACACGCAACAGCATCCGGCAGGCACTGGAATCAAAGGCCTGAATCTAGTAATTGCAGCCATTCTTGTGTTTGAACACCCACTGCCCCGCCTCAAACAGCGCCTGCAGATCATCATCGGGATAACTCGCCGCATCACCGGGATTGCGGTCTCCGATTTCGAGATAGACCACTTCTTCCTGACTGCGATTCACCAGATGGTGGCCGTCGCCACTGCCGGATTTGAACCCAGCGCACATTCCCGGTGACAGCGACGTTTCACCGGTATCGGTGATCAGCACCGGCGTGCCTTGCAGGATGTAGATGAATTCATCCTGCACCGTATGCGCGTGGCGCAGCGCCGAGATCGCGCCGGGTGCCAGCTTGGTCAGATTGACGCCGAAGTTTTTCAGGCCGAAGACATCGCCCAGCGGGCGCTTGAAGCGTCCGGCGACCATGGCTGCGAACGGTTGCGGGTAATTGCTCTGCTTCGCTTTCGGCGGCGCTTCTGCGGCACGGATGGCGACAGGGGATTTTGCGGCGGTCATGGCGGACTCCGTTGATCAGGAGCCCTTATCTTAAAGCGGATGCAGCAGGCTTCGGGTGAAACCAAACCCACCGCTCGATCCTTAACCGACCTTTTCCTGCAGCAGCGTGTTGGCCTTGAGCAGTTTTTCGTCGATAGTGATGCCAAGCCCGGGGCCTTTGGGTACGTTGACGAACCCGTTCTCCACCTTGAAATCGCTTTCCGGGCACAGCGGGTCTTTGGCGTTGGTATTGAGGCCGAACACAAACTCGGCGGCGCCCATCATGCGCGAGGCCGGGGTGCTGGCGTAGAAGTGCGCACCGGCAGCAGCTTCGAGCTGCGATTGCACCGACAGCCCGCCGCAGTTGAGCTGAATATTGGAGGCCTCAGCGATGGCCGCGATTTTTTTCGCGGGTGTCAGACCACCGACCTTGTAGAGCTTGATGCAGAACACATCGACCGCGTGCGCTTCGGCGTGGGCCATCGCATCCTGGATGGTGAAGATGCCTTCGTCCGCCATCACCGGGATGCCGCCGGCGGCGCGGCGGATTTCCGCCATGCCGTGCAGGTCGCGGCGCGCGATGGGCTGTTCGATGTAACCGAGGCCCATCGGCTTGATGGCTTCGATCGCGAGCAGTGAATCACCCAGCGTCCAGCCGCAGTTGGGGTCGATGCCGATCATCACGTCATTGCCCAGTGCCTTGCGCACGGCGGCGAAATTGGAAACGTCCTGTTTCCAGCCTCGACGGTCGGCCATTTTCAGGCACAGCACCTTGATGCCGTATTCCTCGACAGCACGACGCGCCTCTTCGATCATGGTCTGCACGTCTTCGGCCATGCTCACCGACCATTCCAGCGGAATGCGCGGCTGGCAGCAGCCGCCGATCAGTTCATGCACCGGCTTGTTCAGCGCCTTGCCCTGAGCATCACGAATAGCGATGTCGAGAACCGCACGCGCCGCCGGATTGTTGGCAAGGCGGTTGTCGAACATCTCGTTGATGCCTTCAATGTCAAAAATCGAACGGCCGATCATCGCCGGGCCGTAGATTTCCTTGATCGCGGCAACGATGCTCTGCGTGGTATCGGCGACAAAGTGGCCGGGGCTGATCGGACGGATCTGCCCGGTGCCGACCACACCGTCGGCGTAGATCTTCACCAGCACCGGTTTGCTGGTGATGCTGGTTTCCGGACCGGTGTCGTAGGTGCCGCTGGAAAAAATGCGCTTCAGGCGCGTCGACAGTGCGGTGACGTGAATATCAATGCGATCGATCATGTGATTCCCCGGTACGGACGGTTTGCTGCGTTATTCAGGCTTGATGCCCGCGTTCTTGACGACTTTTTCCCAGCGCGGGATTTCCTCGCCGATGAATTTCTTGAACTCTGCCGGCGTGTCACCCACCGGTTCGAAGCCCTGCTTGAGCATGCCGTCGCGGATCGCCGGCACTTTCATCGCCGTAACGATTTCTTTCGACAGCGATTCCACCACCGGCTTCGGCACACCGGCCGGCAGCAGCAAGCCGTACCAGGAAGCGGCGTAATAACCGGGCACGCCGGCTTCGGCGATGGTCGGCACATTGGGCAGCGCGACATTGCGCTTCGAAATCGATACACCGATCGCACGCATCTTGCCGGCGTTGATCTGCGGCAGCGCGGTCGGAATTGATGTGAACAGCGTCTGCACTTCACCGCTGATCAGGCCGACAACCGAAGGCGCACCGCCTTTGTAGGGGATATGCACCATCTCGATACCCGCCGAGGACATCAGCAGTTCCATCGCGAGGTGGGTGACGTTGCCAACGCCGCCGGAACCGAAAGACAACGACTTCGGTTTGGCTTTGGCGAGTGCGATCAGTCCTTTGACGTCATTCACCGCAATGCTCGGATGCACCACCAGCACCGAAGGCCCGAGGGCAACGAGGCTCAGCGGGATGAAATCCTTGCGGATGTCGAAGGGCAGCTTGATCGACAGGCTGGGAATGGCAATGGTCGAGTTCGCCATCAGCATGGTGTAGCCGTCGGGATTGGCCTTGGCAACGATGTCGCCGGCGAGATTGCCCGAGGCGCCGGGGCGGTTGTCAACGATGAACGAGGTGCCGAAGGTGTCGGTGAGTTTCTGGCCGATGGCGCGTGCGGCGAGATCGGTGCCGCCGCCCGCGCCGAAGCCGACGACGATACGCACGGATTTAGACGGAAATTTGCTTGTGCTGTCCTGGGCTACGGCGATCGGCGCAATGGTGCTGCAGGTAATGGTGGCGGCGATGCAGGCGCCTAGCTGGCCACGGGTCATCAAAACTCTCCTCGAATTGTTATTGGCGGGGCACCGGGCCCCGCCGGTCAGGCAGCAACCGCGTAACGCGTATGCGGCGGCAGCTTGAGCGCGTCCGGCGCTTCGTACGGCTTGTGGCCTTCGACCTGCGCCGCATAAAGGATACGCCGACTGTCGGAGTTGAACGCGTCGCGCTTGTGCAGCGTCGCGCGATTGTCCCAGACCACAACGTCGCCCTGCTGCCATTCGTGTTCATAGACAAAACGCTGCTGGGTGG
This sequence comes from uncultured beta proteobacterium, assembly GCA_903933915.1. Classification (GTDB taxonomy): domain Bacteria; phylum Pseudomonadota; class Gammaproteobacteria; order Burkholderiales; family SG8-41. The sequence continues at coordinate 15,700 of CAIZLW010000035.1, forward strand.
TGTGCGCCCACAGTTCATTGAGCAGCGCCTCGGAATCCTCCAGCGACATGCCGTTGACATAGGCGCCGTGGCGGCGTCCGAGGAAAATCATGTTGCGGCCGGTTTCCGGATGCGTGGAGATGATCGGGTGGCTTGGGCCGGGTACATTGCGGATATCCATATCCAGTGAGGCGCCGGGGCGCAGTTTCATCGCGGTGTCGATAATGTCGGCCTGCTTGATGGTCTTGCCGGCGATGCGCCGCTTCATGTCATCGGACATGGTGTCGTAAGCGGCATAGCAGTTGGTGAAATAGGTGTGGCCGCCGGCGGGCGGGATTTCGACGGCGAGCAGCATGCGCGCAGCGGTCGGTTTGTCCTTGAAGGAAAAATCCGAATGCCAGACGACCTCGCCATCGCCGAGGATACCGACGGGCTTGCCGTTTTCACGGATATTGGTGACCACGGTGACTTCCGGTGGCAGCTGGAACACCTGATTGGCGGTGCGCTCGGACAGGTCGCGCTTGTGCAGCGTCGATGACGTTACCGGTGTGCCGAAGCGTTTGACCAGTGTGACCAGATCTTCAGGAACGAACTTCTGCCCGCGGAACAGCAGCAGCATATGTTCGAGCCAGACCTTGTGCAGGGCCTGGAAGGTGGCGTCATCGATGCGGGTCAGATCAACACCGCAGATCTCGGCGCCGAGCGCGGCACCGCTGGGAACAACGGTAAAAGATGCAGCAGCAGTCATGGTCAACTCCTCCTGTAACAACTGTTCAAACTCAAGTGCGGGGCTCATCGGCGATCTGCTCAACGCTTTTTCAACTGCTTTTTCAACATTCCCCGCAACACTTCTATCAATCTTCGCCGGCGTATACCTTCAGATAACTCGAACGGCCGCCATCGGCAGCGATGGTGGTGCCGGTCAGCATGCGTGATTCATCGGACGCGAGGAATACCGCGATGGCCGCGATGTCTTCGGGCTCGCCCTTCGAAAACGGATACAGCTTCTGGAACACCTCGCGCTCGCGCGACGCGGCACTCGGCTTTTCGACAAAATCCTTGTTCTCGTAACGTGCGATCTGGCGTTCGGTGCGCACCGAGCCCGGTGC
>CAIZLW010000036.1 GCA_903933915.1 uncultured beta proteobacterium
ATTCGGCCTCGGCCAATACCCTGCGTGCGCGCATGGGTTACCAGACGGCATTGCATGCGGGCTGGAGCGGCGTAATCGAACTGGAAGCCACCCAGCATCTGTTCGGCGAAGATTTCAACAGCACCGCCAATGGCCAAACCGCTTACCCGGTCATTCTGGATCCGGACAACAGCGAGCTGAACCAGGCCTTTGTCCGGTACGCACCGGATGCCGGAACCCAGATCACGCTAGGCCGCCAGCGTGTGCAATGGGACAATCAGCGCTTCTTCGGCAACGTCGGCTGGCGCCAGAACGAACAGACCTTCGATGCCCTTGATGTGCAGCACACCTTCAGTCATGGCCTCAAACTCCGTTACGACTATCTGGATCGGGTGCAACGGGTCACCGGTGCCGATCATCCGAATGAAAACCTGGCCCGTTACCGGCTGGATGCCCATCTACTGGCCCTGAGCGGCAAGGCCGGACCGGGCATATTGACCGGCTATGCCCATTTCATCGACAACCAGACGCTGCCCCTGACCTCGCATCGCAATCTCGGGGTACGTTACGCCGCCAAAAAAGAGGTGCCGGACGGCATCGGCTGGATGGCCACGGCCGAGTACGCCAAACAGGAGGCCTACGCCGACGGAGCGGCGCCCATCGATGCCCATTACCTGCTGTTGGAGGGCGGTGTGGTCTGGAAAGCCAATGCCTTCAGAGCCGGTTGGGAGCAGTTGGGCGGTAATGGCCGCTACGGCTTTGCCACGCCGTTCGCCACGTTGCATGCCTTCAATGGTTGGGCGGATAAATTCCTGAATACGCCGGTTGATGGCCTCGATGACGTCTATCTGGGTTGGAATCGGAAATTCGGCAAGGCCAGCGCCGCCATGGCTTGGCACGACTATCGTTCCGATGCCGGCAACCGTCACTACGGCAGCGAATGGAATGCATCGCTGGCCTATGCCTTCGATAAACACTGGAACGGCATGCTAAAACTCGCCGACTATCAGGCGGACACCTTCGCGCGTGATACCCGCAAGCTATGGGTCAGCGTCGAGTACGCGTACTGAGCGCCTATTCCGGTTCACTGAAAAAACCGCCAGAAGGCGGCTTTTTCATGCAGTCCCGGACGGATCTCAGGGCTGCGCCAGCGTCCGTTTCACGGCGGCCAGGAAATCCGGATCGGGCACCGGCCCAAGTTTCTCGGTACGCGTCACGATCCGTCCGTCGCCATCCAGCAGAATCATGGCGCGGGTGTGGTTGAAGTCGCCGCCTTCCAGTTTCCGGTAACGGATGCCGAGCAGGGCGGCGGTAGTCCGTACTCCGCTTTCATCGGTATGCGCCAGCGTCCAACGCGCGATATCGAGATGACGTTCCTTGCTGACCGCCAGAAGTACCGGCGGCATGTCGCGTTGCGCATCCAGACTGACCAAGAGAACCTGCAGGTGCGCACGCTCGGAATCCGATAGGGCATGTTCAACGCCCTTGGCACTATCGATGATCAGCGGGCAGATGTACTGACAGGAGGTATAGAACATTGCCACGATCTGGGGACTGCCCTGCCGTGAAGACAACTGGAATGCTTTACCATTCTGGTCGGTGAAGCTGTCGGTGATCTGCAGTATGGATTCAGGCGGCAGTGTGCCGGCTCGGGCTTGCAGGGACAGTGCGAACAGTGCGGCGATCAGTAGCTTTTTCATGGCGGCCTCAGGGTAGTGGGCGTGCGCAGCGGAAGCCGAGATTGGAGGTGCTGTTGACCGCGTCCAGCGAGGACAGCATGGCAACCCGCATCATCACGGCGAAGTCTTCCTTGTCTTCGATCGCCAAAGCACCGGCACCGCAGAATTTGGCCTTGTCCGGATCCGACTGGGTGCGATTGTCGCCGGAGACCAGCATGGCGGCGTAATCCTGTGTCCATTCCCAGACCAGACCGTGCATGTCCTGGATGCCATAGGCGTTGGCGGGCTGCCGCCCGACCGGCGGCAACGGACCGCTGGAAGGCTCTGCATACCAGCGCAGCAGGTTTTCGCGCCAGACCGGATCGGCGCGTGCATCGCGCCGCGTCCCGTCTGCGGCTGCCACATATTCCCACTCGTTCCAGGTCGGCAGGCGGGCGTCGAGTGATTCGCAGTAGGCAGAGGCGGCGAACCAGCTGACGCGGGTGACCGGTTGCTGCGGTGCCGCATTCGGCCCTAGCATTAGCGGCGACTGCCAATGTGACAGGTAATGATCGGCCTCGACGAAAACCGGTACTGCCCGGCCGCGTTGCCAGAGCGGATGGCGGCGGACGAAGTCCAGGAAGTCAGCATTGCTCACCGGCGTCTGCATCAGTTCGAATGCAGGCACTTTCACCAGTCCGGTCACATCTTCGTATTTCAGCACCGATTTATACTCGCCGGCCGGAATATGCATGAACCCG
>CAIZLW010000037.1 GCA_903933915.1 uncultured beta proteobacterium
ATCACCGAGTTGCAGCCGTGGGCGATATTGGCGAACGGACCGCCGTGAATGAACGCGGCATTGTTTTCCAGCGTCTGCACCAGGTTCGGCGCCAGCTGGTCTTTCAGCAGCACCGTCATCGCACCGTGCGCCTTCAGGTCACTCGCGCGCAGCGGTTTGCCGTCGCGGGTGTAACCGAAAACGATGTTACCGAGGCGCTCTCTCAGATCCTTCAGCGACGTCGCCAGGCAGAAAATCGCCATTACTTCTGAAGCCACAACAATGTCGAAACCGTCTTCACGCGGATAACCGTTGGCGGTGCCGCCGAGGGAAATGACGATGTCGCGCAGCGCGCGGTCGTTCATGTCCATCACGCGCTTCCAGGTGATGCGGCGCGGATCGATGCCGAGTTCATTGCCGTGCGAGATATGGTTGTCGATCATCGCAGCGAGCAGGTTGTTCGCCAGTGCGATGGCGCCGAAGTCGCCGGTGAAATGCAGATTGATGTCTTCCATCGGCACCACCTGGGCGTAACCGCCGCCCGCCGCACCACCCTTGACACCGAACACCGGGCCCAGCGAAGGCTCGCGCAGGCAGATCATCGCCTTCTTGCCGATGTAGTTCAGTGCGTCGCCGAGGCCTACGGTCGTCGTGGTTTTGCCTTCGCCTGCGGGGGTCGGATTGATCGCAGTGACGAGGATCAGCTTGCCGTCCTTCTTGCCCTTCAGGCTGTCGACATACTCCAGCGACACTTTGGTCTTGTAGTGGCCGTAAGGCACCAGATGCTCTTCGGGTATGCCCAGTTTTTGCGCAATCTTGTTGATGCGCTCCATTTTTGCCGCCTGGGCAATTTCGATGTCCGACAGTGCCATGTTGATTCCTCTCCTGAACGATAAATAATTTTTAATCCCCGCTCTCGCGGGTGTTGTCCTACTGCAGTGTTAAACCTTGGCCAGCTTCGCCAGCACCTGCCCGCCGCCGTAACTGGAGCGCGGCGTCAGCTCGCCGCCTTTCATCACCTTGACCGCGCAATACTTGAACTCCGGAATCTTGCCGAAGGGATCCAGCGCCGCGTTGGTCAGCAGATTGGCCGCCGCCTCGTAGAACGCAAAGGGAATGAACACCGAGCCGCGCGGCGTGCCGTCGTCGGCACGCGCGTACAGCGAAATGATGCCGCGCCGCGATTCGACAGTGATGACATCACCGCCCTTCGCGCCCAGCGCGTCGAGGTCCAGCGGATGCATCGATACCGTCGGTTCCGGCTCGATCGCATCCAGCACGCCGGCACGCCGCGTCATCGACCCGGTATGCCAGTGTTCAAGCTGCCGCCCGGTGATCAATACAAACGGGAATTCACCGTTGGGGCGTTCGTTCGCGGGGATGATGTCCGCCGGCACAAATTTGGCGCGCCCCGTCGGGGTTGGAAATTTATCAATAAAAACAGTAGGTTGCCCTGGATCCCCCTCTTTGAGGCAGGGATAGGTGACGCTGCTCTCCGCTTCCAGCCGCTCCCAGGTAATGCCGGCGATCGAATTCATCGCCAGACGCATTTCGTTGAACACGTCCTTCGGCCCGCTGTAGTTCCAGTTGAGATCCAGCCGGCGCGCCAGTTCCTGGATGATCCACAGATCCGGCTTGGCCTCACCCGGCGCGTCGATGGCCTTGCGACCGAGTTGCACCATGCGGTCGGTGTTGGTGACGGTGCCGTCTTTTTCCGGCCACACGGTGGCCGGAAAGATGACGTCGGCGTGATAACAGGTTTCGGTCAGGAAAATTTCCTGCACCACCAGCCAGTCGAGTTTGGCCAGCGCTTCGCGCGCGTGATTGGCATCCGGATCCGACATCGCCGGGTTTTCGCCCATTACGTACATGCCGCGAATGTCGCCGTCGAGAATCGCATGCACGATTTCGACCACGGTCAGGCCCGGCTTCGAATCCAGCTTGGTGCCCCACAGTTTTTCGAAACGTGCCAGCGCTTGCGGATTATCGACACGCTGATAGTCCGGGAACAGCATCGGGATCAGGCCCGAATCCGAAGCGCCCTGCACATTGTTCTGGCCGCGCAGCGGATGCAGGCCCGAGCCCGGCTTGCCGATCTGGCCGGTCATCAGGCACAGCGCGATCAGGCAGCGCGCGTTGTCGGTGCCGTGCACATGCTGCGAAATGCCCATGCCCCACAGGATCATCGAGCCTTTCGAGGTGGCATAAAGCCGCGCCACGGCCTTGATGGTTTCCGCCGGAATGCCGCACAGCGGCGCCATCGCTTCCGGGCTGTAACCCTCGACGTTCTTGCGCAGGTCTTCGTAACCGATGGTGCGCGACTGGATGAAATCCTCGTCGACCAGTCCTTCATGGACGATGACATGCATCATCGCATTGAGCAGTGCGACGTCGGTGTCGGGCTTGAACTGCAGCGTGTACGTGGCATGCCGCGCCAGCTCGTTGCGGCGCGGGTCGGCATAAATCAGCTTCGCGCCGTTTTTCACCGCGTTCTTGATCCAGGTCGCCGCCACCGGATGATTGGACAGCGGGTTCGCGCCGATCAGGAAAATCACTTCCGCATGCGCTACATCGTTGACCTGGTTCGACACGGCGCCAGAGCTCACCGCCTCCATCAGCGCCGCCACGCTCGACGCATGACACAGCCGCGTGCAGTGGTCGACGTTGTTGGAACCGAAGCCGGTGCGCACCAGTTTCTGGAACAGGTAAGCCTCTTCGTTGCTGCCCTTGGCCGAACCGAATCCGGCCAATGCCTTGTTGCCGTACTGGTCGCGGATGCCTTTCAGCTTGCCGGCAGCCAGATCCAGCGCTTCTTCCCAGGTCGCTTCACGGAAATATTCCAGCGGTTTCGCCGGATCCATGGTGAAGTCGGCATGCTTGGGCACACCGGGTTTGCGAATCAGCGGTTTGGTCAGCCGTTGCGGGTGGTGGGCATAATCAAAACCGTAACGGCCCTTGACGCACAACCGGCCATGATTCGACGGGCCATCACGGCCATCCACCGACAGAATCTTGTTGTCCTTGACGTTGTAAGTCAGCTGGCAGCCGACGCCGCAATACGGACAGACCGAGTGCACCTGCTTGTCCGGCTTGACCAGCCCCGCTTCGCGCGCCGGCATCAGTGCGCCGGTCGGGCAGGCCTGCACGCATTCACCGCAGGCCACGCAGGTCGACTCGCCCATCGGGTCATCGAGATCGAAGACGATTTTCGCGTGGTCGCCGCGGAAGGCATAGCCGATGACATCGTTGACCTGCTCTTCGCGGCAGGCGCGCACACAGCGCGTGCACTGGATGCAGGAATCGAGATTGACGGCGATACCGTGATGCGACAGATCAGCCTGCGGCTGGTGCCGTTTTGCAAAACGCGGCTTGCCGACCTTCAGCTTGCCGGCCCAGAGATCCAGTTCCGAATTTTGTGTATGGCGCTGCTCCGGCATATCCGACAGCAGCAGCTCCATCACCATTTTCTGCGACGCTACCGCGCGCGTGCTGTCGGTGGTGACTTCCATGCCCGGCGACGGATTGCGGCAGCATGATGCCGCCAGCACACGCTCGCCCTTGACCTCGACTACGCAGGCGCGGCAGTTGCCGTCGGGTCGCAAGCCTTCCTTGTAGCAAAG
>CAIZLW010000038.1 GCA_903933915.1 uncultured beta proteobacterium
AAACTACAGCCGCTGACCTTCATGGATCTGGACTGGGGCATCGTCAACCGTCAGTTGGCGCGTGAAGCCGCGACCCGGCGCAGCGGACCCATTGCCGAGAATCTGCTGCGCGATGTCGGCACTGTCGCTTCGAAGGTGCACTGAGATGACCACCCCGATCAAGTTTTACCAGACCGGCACCTTTACCGTCGGCAATCGACTGCTGTCGCCGGAGCAGCGCAGCGTGCAGTCTTCGCTGGAGCGCAGCAACTCGCTGAATTCCGGTCATCGCGCCTGCCAGGGCTGTGGCGAAGCGCTGGGTGCGCGCTATGCCGTCGATGCCGCGATGCGAGCCACCCAGGGTCAGCTGATCGCTGCCAACGCGACCGGTTGTCTGGAGGTGTTTTCGACGCCGTATCCCGAAACGTCCTGGCAACTGCCGTGGATCCACTCGCTGTTCGGTAACGCCGCGGCCGTCGGTACCGGCATCGCTGCAGCGATGAAAGTCAAAGGTCGCAGCAAGGTGCGGGTGATTGCGCAGGGCGGCGACGGCGGCACCACCGACATCGGTTTCGGCTGTCTGTCGGGCATGTTCGAGCGCAACGATGACGTGCTCTATATCTGCTATGACAACGAGGCTTATATGAATACGGGGGTGCAGCGCAGTTCGGCGACCCCGGCGGGAGCGCGCACCGCCACCACCATGGCTGTGGGTGCTGAACCCGGTGCGCAGTTCGGCCAGGGCAAAAACCTGCCGTTGATCGCAATGGCGCACGAGATTCCGTACGTGGCGACAGCGACCGTCGCCGACCTGCGCGATCTCGAGGCCAAAGTCGAACGCGCGATGAGTATGCATGGCGCGCGCTACCTGCATATTCTGGTGCCCTGTCCGCTGGGCTGGGGCGCGGCCAGCCAGGACACCATCAAGCTGGCGCGACTGGCGCGCGAGACCGGGCTGTTTCCGGTATTCGAAGCCGAAGGTGGTGAAGTGAGCGCGGTCACCAAAATCCGCCACCGGGTGCCAGTGGAGGAATACCTGCGGCCGCAAAAACGGTTTGCCCATCTGTTCGGCGCCAAGAGGCAGCCGCAGATGCTGGAACGGATACAGGCGCAGGCCGACCGCAATATCAAACGCTTTGGCCTGCTGGATGTGGAGGCGGCGTCGTGACCATGCAAAAACCTTTTGCGATCACCCTTGACCCGGGTTCTTCGCTGGCGAACAAGACCGGTACCTGGCGTACCGAGCGTCCGGTGTATGTGGACCGTCTGCCGCCTTGCAATGCCCAATGTCCAGCCGGTGAAGACATCCAGGGCTGGCTGTTCCATGCCGAAAGCGGAGACTATAAATCGGCATGGCGGCATCTGACGCGGGACAATCCGTTCCCGGCGATCATGGGGCGGGTGTGTTATCACAGTTGCGAAGGCGTCTGTAATCGCGCCAAGATCGATGCTGCGGTCGGCATCAATTCGGTGGAGCGTTTTCTCGGTGATGAGGCGCTGAAGCGCGGCTGGCGGTTCAAGGCGCCCGCAACGGAATCCGGCAAACAGGTTCTCGTGGTTGGCGCAGGACCTTCAGGCATGTCGGCGGCCTATCACTTGCGCCGGATGGGGCATCGCGTCACCGTCAAGGAGGCGGGGCCGTTGCTCGGCGGGATGATGCGTTTTGGCATACCCAAATACCGCTTGCCCCGCGAAGTGCTTGAAGCCGAAATGCAGCGCGTGGTGGACATGGGGGTGAAGGTTGAACTGAACACCCGTGTCGCCAATATTGCGACAGCCATGCAGGAGGGGCATTTTGATGCGGCGTTCCTGGCGGTGGGGGCGCATATTGCCAAACGCGCCTTCATTCCGGCCAAGGATTCTTCGCGCATTCTCGATGCCATATCCGTATTGCGTTCGATGGAAGGCGAAGACCAGCCGATGCTCGGCCGGCGGGTCGTGGTGTATGGCGGCGGCAATACGGCGATCGATGTCGCCCGTACCGCCAAGCGTCTGGGCGCCACCGAAGCCATCATTGTTTACCGGCGCACCCGCGAACGCATGCCGGCGCATGATTTCGAAGTCGAGGAGGCGCTGGAAGAAGGCGTGATGGTCAAATGGCTGTCGACCATCCGTCAGGCCGGCGAAGGGGCGCTGACCATCGAAAAAATGACCCTCGATGAAAAAGGCAACCCGCAGCCCACGGGGGAACTGGAAACCCTGGAAGCGGACTCGCTGATTCTGGCGCTGGGGCAGGATGTCGACCTGTCGCTGCTGGAAGGCGTGCCCGGTCTGGAGATCAGGGACGGCGTCGTTCAGGTTGATGCAGCGACGATGATGACCGGTCATCAAGGACTTTTCGCCGGTGGCGACATGGTGCCGGCGGAGCGCAATGTGACGGTGGCGGTCGGCCATGGCAAAAAAGCCGCGCGCCACATTGATGCCTGGCTGCAGGGAACGCAGATCGCGCAACCCGTCAAACACGCGCCGGCCACGTTCGAGCGACTCAATCCCTGGTATTACAGCGATGCGCCGAAGACCGTGCGCCCCCAGCTGGAGATGGCCCGACGCACCAGCAGTTTTGATGAAGTGCAGGGCGGGCTGACCGAAGGCAATGCCTTGTTCGAAGCCCGTCGCTGCCTCAGTTGCGGCAACTGTTTTGAATGCGACAACTGCTACGGGGTGTGTCCTGACAATGCGGTGATCAAACTGGGTGCCGGCAAACGCTTCCAGTTCAATTATGACTATTGCAAAGGCTGTGGCGTTTGCGTGGCTGAATGTCCCTGCGGCGCGATCGACATGATCCCGGAAACCGTCTGACGGTTTCCGGAACCGCTATTGCGTCAACGATGACGGGTGCTAATCAATCTTCGCGCCCGAAGCTTTGACGATGACGCCCAGTTTGGTGATTTCCGATTTGATGTGTTCAGTGACCTGCGCCGATGACATGAATACCGGCGTGGCGCCGTAACGCGCCCATTGTTCCTGCACCTTGGGCTGCTTCAACATGGTGGTCAGGTCGGCATGGAGTCGGTTCACGATCTCGGCCGGTATGCCCGCGGGTCCCAATACGCCGCTGTAGAGAATGATGTCGTATCCCTTCAGCGTTTCACCGATCGCCGGTACCTCGGGCAGGATGGGCGAGCGTTTCGCCCCGCTGACGCCGATGGCGCGCAAACGTCCCGATTTGGTATAGGGCAGGGCCGCCGGTGTGGTGGTGAAGGATGCGGCGACTTCGCCGCCCAGCACCGCGGCCGCGGCCGGTGCACTGCCTTTGTACGGCACATGCACCATCTTGATGCCGGCTTTGGCCCGGATGGCTTCCATCGCCAGGTGAATGATGGTGCCGTTGCCGGAGGACGCGTAGACGATGGCGTCCGGTTTGGACTTGGCGAGGTTAATCAGGTCCGCGACGGATTTGACCGGCATTGACGGGTGCACCACTAAAACCAGCGGCGTTTGTGCAACCAGCGAGATCGCTGAAAAGTCCCTGATGGAATCAAACGGCAGCTTGGTATACAGCGAGGCATTGATGGCGTGGGTGGTGACATCGGTGAAATAAATGGTGTGGCCGTCCGGCGGTGCTTTGGCGATCAGGTCCGCCGCAATGGTGGTGCCGGCACCCGGGCGGTTGTCGACGATGACTTGCTGAGACAGCGACTCCGTCAGTTGCTGCGCCGTGATGCGGGCCAGCGTGTCGGAGATGCCGCCAGGCGGAAACGGCACCAGCATGCGTACGGGTTTGGCCGGATAGTTCTGTGCCGATACAAGCCCGGGCGATATCGCCGTCAAAGCAGTGGCGAGCAACAGGCGGGGGAAGCGGGATGGCAGATTCATGTCTTGTACACCAGGTGAAGGGTTGGAAAACGCGTTGACTCGGATGTATCAAGAGCAATATTGGTGCCAGTCATCGTTCTTGGTTTTATTCGACCGGTATGCCTGCCGTTGCCACGACCTTTTTCCAGCGCTGGATTTCCGTGCGGATCTGCGTGCCGAATTGTTCCGGCGTGCTGCCGACCACTTCCAGGCCTTCGCGCAGCAAGCGCTCCTTGTTGGCATCCTGGAGCAGGGCGGCGTTGATGTCGCGATTCAACTGCTTGAGTAATGCGTCCGGCAAACCGCGCGGCGCCAGGGCGCCATGCCAGCTCGCCGCTTCATAGCCGGCGATGCCCTGATCGGCAATCGGCAGATATTCCGGCGCGCTGGCCGAGCGGCGGGTCGAGGTCAGTCCCAGCGCACGCAGTTTTCCGGCTTTGACGTGATGCAGCACTGAAGGCACGGTTGCAATGGTGATGGGTACGCGCCCGGAGAGGATTTCCGTGACGGCGGGGCCAGTGCCCTTGGTCGGCACGTGCAGCAGGTCGATGCCGGCGAGGGACTTCAGCAGTTCGCCGGCCAGATGGGTGGAGGAACCGATGCCACCCGAAACATAAGGGATCGCGCCCGGTTTCGCCTTCGCCATCGCAATCAGTTCCTTCAGTGTTGATTTCCACCCAAAACTGAGCCACTTTCGGGGTTAGTTTCCACTGAAATTTGAGCCACGCATGGACACTACTCTGCTCAAAACATGAGCAGGGGTTGCAGGAGTGATCAACGTGGCGATATTG
>CAIZLW010000039.1 GCA_903933915.1 uncultured beta proteobacterium
AGTGCAACCTGCTTTAAGCGACCTTTGCCTGAACTGCTGTTGCAACAATCTCAATTCGATAGCTCGGGTCGGATAGCGCCGCCTGCACTGTAGCCCGTGGCGGCGCGCTTCCGGGTAGCACCCATGCATCCCAGACTTCGTTCATCGCACCGATATCCTTGATATCGTTCAGAAAAATCTGCACCCGCAGCAGATGCGCCTTGCTGCTGCCCGCCTCCGCCAGCCGCTGGTCAATCTGCGCCAGCACATCGGCAGTCTGGCTGCGGATATCCGTCGCCTCGCACTCCGGCACCATGCCCGCCAGATAAACGACGCCGTTGAAAATAGCCGCTTCGCTGTAGCGCGCGGCAACATGCAGTCTTTGCAGGCCCATCGTGATTCCCCAAAAAAATTGAATGATTGCACAGCAGGCGCAGCTGCGCCGACTGTGCTGTAATCCGCCCCATGCTTTCCTACCGCCACCAGTTCCACGCCGGCAACGTGTCCGACGTTTTCAAACATGCGCTGCTGTCGCGGCTGCTGATCGCCCTCTCGCGCAAAGACAAGCCGTATTTCATGCTCGACACCCATGCCGGCCTCGGCCTTTACGATCTGGAGCATCCCTGGTCGCAAAAGACCGCCGAATGGCGGATGGGCATCGGCCGGATCTGGGCACGCGCTGATGCGCCAGCGGCCCTGCAGCCTTATCTGGAAATCGTTCGCGCCGACAACCCGGACGGGCACCTGCGCCATTATCCCGGCTCACCGCGGATCGCCCGCAAGCTGATGCGTGCGGATGATCGTCTGGCGCTATGCGAACTCAACAAGGACGACTGCGCCACCTTAAAAGCCGTCTTTGCCGACACTCGCCATACCGCCATTCACAACCAGGACGGCTTCAGCGCCATCCGCGCCTTCCTGCCGCCGCAGGAGCGGCGCGGGCTGACGTTTATCGATGCCTCGTTCGACCAGGCCGATGAGTTCGGCCGCATCATGCGCAGCGTCAAGGAAGCGCATGCGCGGTTTGCCACCGGCATGATCGCCGTCTGGTATCCGCTGATGGCCCCGTCGGCGATGCAGGCCTTCGCCCGCAGCCTGCAGGGCGCCGGACTGCCCAAAACGCTGCAGCTCGAACTGACGGTTCACCCGGACGACTGGACCGAACACATCCGCGGCAGCGGCATGGTGATCGTTAATCCGCCCTTCGGGCTGGATAAGGAAGCGCGCCCCCTGATCGACTGGCTGTGGCAGGCGCTGTCACCGCAAAAAGAAGGCGGCACACGCTGCGACTGGCTGGTAACGGAATAAAAAAACGCCGCAGAACTGAAGCCTGCGGCGTTTTTTATTCATGCAGTCAGCGCAATTCACCGAACAAGCGTAGCGAGCGCGGCGAAGCCATCGCCGCGCGCAGCAGGTTCTCAGCCTTTGGTGCGGCTGCGGTATTCGCCCGTACGGGTGTCGATCTCGATCTTGTCACCGGTGGCGCAAAACAGCGGCACCGGAATTTCATACCCGGTGCTCAGCTTTGCCGGTTTCAGCACCTTGCCCGAGGTATCTCCGCGCACTGCCGGTTCGGTGTAGATGATTTCGCGGACGATGGTCTGCGGGATTTCCACGGAAATGGCGCGTCCCTCATATAAAGTGACTTCGCATTCCATGCCGTCCTCGAGATAGTTCAGCGCATCGCCGAGGTTTTCCTTGTCGACTTCAAACTGGTTGAACTCGGTATCCATGAACACATAGGACGGCTCGGCAAAGTAGGAATAGGTCACATCCTTGCGTTCGAGTTGCACGACATCAAATTTTTCGTCGGCGCGATAGACCGTTTCTGTGCCGCCGTTCGACAGCAGGTTCTTCAGTTTCATCTTGACCACCGACGCATTGCGGCCGGACTTACTGAAGTCGGCCCTCAACACCACCATCGGGTCCTTGCCGACCATGATGACGTTGCCTGCGCGGATTTCCTGAGCGATTTTCATAACCTACATCCTTGATTAAGCGTAATAAATTAAGCGGCTAAAAAACACACTATTTTACCTTGTTGCACACAAACTCCACCAGTTTGGCAGACATTTCACCCAAATCGGCCAGTTCCCCGGACCAATGCAGGGCATGGCGCGCCAATTCGTCCCGGGCCGCGCGCAAGGCGGGCCATAGCGCCCGCACAGAAGACCCCGCACTCCAGACCTCGTTGAAAGCGCGCAAAGCGGCGCCTGCTCCCGGCTCGATGCCCGCCGTGTAGCGCTGCAAAAACGCCTGCAGCTTGCGTTGGTGCGCCCCGTCATCTTGCCGATAGGGTTGCCAGATCAAGGGCTTGCCCGCCCACTGCGCCCGCACAAAGGAATCCTCGCCGCGCACCATATTGAGATCGCAGGCCCACAGCAATTCGTCATATTGGGTCTGCGGCAAAAACGGCAACAGCCGCAATTCCAGCGCCCCCCGGCGAACAGTCGACGCCGTCGTGCCGAAAAAAGCCTGCACCGCCGGCACCACGGCACCAGCCGGCACCACCAGCAGCGTGGGCCGCGGATCCTCTGCCATGGCTGTCAGCAAATCGGTGACCGGCGCATCGGCATAAGCAAACAGCGACACCGTCAGCACGCTCGGCGCTGGCACCGTCATGCCGAAATGACGCCAGAACCCGGCGCGCGCCGCCGCGTCAAATGCATCCCGACGCCTGAGCAGATCCTGTTCGCGCGGCAACCCGCCTGTCGACGTCGTAAAGCCCGGATAAAAATACCAGCGGGGCAGTCCCAGCGTGGGATGCGGTGAGGCGAGCCCGTGATGGCTGTCCACCCAAGCCTCTGCGCTAAGGTAATCCAGCACGATCCACCCCGGTGGCCGCGCCAAACCCGCCATCGCCGCAACGTAGTCCTCCGGCAGCCCGCAGCCAAAAGCCTCGATTACCACATCGACCCCGGACGGATCCGGGACAATGGTTGACCAGTCATATACCTCAACGCCGTCCATCGACTGCTCGGGCGCTGTGACATCGATACCGGGGCGCAGGACCTGCAAGGTCGCAAGCCGGTCGATCCACAATCGGACGTGAATGCCGTGCTCAGCATGCAGCTGACGGGCGACACGCCAGCACACGCCGGCATCGCCGTAGTTATCGACGACCTTGCAGAAAATGTCCCAGACGGGTGCAGATGAAGTGGCGACCATGAAGGGCCGGATTATGCAGCGCGGCCCCGCCCTATTGAAAGTTTTCTAAAGGGGTTAACACTTTTTCCTGCCATTCCAGCACTGTGGTCGCCCGGATGCGCCCCGAAAGAAGTCCCCTTGGGGGGAAATCCGGGACGGGAGTTGAAAAAAATGATGGCGGTGCTTCTTCCCGGATTACGGCCTGCGGCCTCCATCCGGGTTACAAAGGCCGTGCCATTCCAGCGCTGTGGTAGCCCGGATGTAATCCGGGACGGGAGTTAAAAAAAGGATCGCGGTGCTTCTTCCCGGACTCCGGCCTGCGGCCTCCATCCGGGCTACAAGGGCGTCAACCAAGGGGACTTCCTTGTAAATGGCTGCCAAACCATTACAAGGTATTCACTCCGGAAACGTCAGGCGGAAACGCCGTTCAATGAGGTCGGCATCATCAAAATGGCGGCGCCCCAGGAATGCGGTGGCGTGATGACCCCATTGCCGCATCGCGCCGGCGCTGGGTATGCCCATCGGCCAGAACAGGAAGCGCTCGCCGCGCTCGGTGCCCGGCACCAACGCATCGCTGCCATAGATGCTGCGGTATCCGCCGCCCGGCAGCGGCAGTGACCGCAGTTCGTTTTCGGACAGCACGTCGTAGCTGCGCACAGCGCCGCCGGCCGCTGACTGCACGCCGACATCGATCAGGTAATGGCTGCGCGTGGCCATGCGCAAGCGCACGCGCTCGGTTTCCTTCAGTTGCGGCAACGTCGCAGGGATAAACGCCCATTCGTCATCCGGATCCGGCGCCGGCTGCAGCGCCGCCAGCGAAGTCGGGAAAAACATGTGGTAACAGCCGCAGGGATGCATGGTGTCGAACACCAGCGCTTCGCCATTCGGCGCCAGTGTCACGCGCCACACCAGGCCATCGAGACCGCCTGCAAGAATATCGAATGATTTATCAACCGGGCGTTCGCTGAACCACATCGTGTAAACCAGTTGCACCAGCGTCCGCCCGCCGTAACGCGTGTAGGCCAGACGCTGGTAAACCGTCGGCGCCCTGGTATCCAGCACCGGATGTCTGGCCTCGCCCCAGCGCAGCGCGCCGGGACGGTCAAAGTCACCCGTCGTCTCGACTTCAAAAACCGGCGCATAGGTCGCAAACAGTTTCGCCGCTTCCGACGCGCTCAACTGCAGCACACCCAAAGCCGGATCGGCACGTGCCAGCAGGCCCGCCACTTCGGCACGGTTATAACGGGTGGTGTTCGCCGGCGCATAACGCTCCACGGGGTGCGCAGATTCCGCGCCGCTGCGCGAGCGTTCAAACATCGCCTTGGCTTCGGCATGCCATTGCGCAACACCATTGGCAAAAGGAATCCGCGTCAAACCGTAAAGACCGGCAATACGCATGCCATCACTGTAGGCATCGGCAACGTTCACCCGCTCGGCCAGCAGCGCCGGCAATGCCGGATGAGCCAGATCCTGCGCCATCAGCATGGCCCCGCAGCGTTGCGCCATCGCCGGTGCGTTCGCGATCGCCTGCGCCGCGGGCAGATTGCGCAATTCAGCGGCGCGCGCCTGCAGGTCGGTCACCCGCAACTGCTCCAGCCAGGTGCGGCGCAGCGCATCCGTTTGCGCTGCCGGCATCAGCGCCGCCAGAAACCGCGTGCTGCGCAGATAAGCGAAGCCCGCCACCGGCGCGGCCTCACGATCGCGAACGCCCGCTGCATCCACTGCTGCGTCCAGCACTTGAAACCACTGCGCGCAGTCACGCACACCGGCATCAGCGGCCTGCAAATGCTGGCTCTGCGGCGGCTGCACGGTCGCGCAAGCGCCCAGCGTCATCACCGCTACAACTGCAATCCATCGCATCATGGTTTTTGATCCTGCACGAACTTCATGCTCCCGACTTTATGCTCTCGAACTTCATGTCTTCAATTTCCTTTTGACGATGCGGTGCGCCGCACCACGTCCCGACGTTCAATCTCATCAATCATGCCGCGAAACTGATCCACCAGGCTGCCGCGAATCAGCCGCACGCTGAGAAACTGCGGCAGCGACAACGATGGCTCAATCAGGCCGACCCAGCGCACCGTCCAGGCGCCCTCTTTCTCGCCGCGCTCCACCTGGTAGCGTCCGTCCAGACGCTTGAGATTGCCCTTGAGCAGGCGGACTTCGATGGTGTCCGGGTGATATTCGGTGGCGGCCACCACAACATCAATCCCGTAGGAAAAAACCAGAAACGCGGCTTCGCCGCGCTGCTCGACGATGACGGTGGAGCCGCGACGCTCGGTAATCTTGCTGCTCTGCATGCCCGGGATGAACTCGGACAAATGACCGTAATCGGTCAGTGTGCTCCAGATCACCGCATGCGGCGCGGTGATCGTGGCGCGGATGTCGACCAACACCGCATAGCCGCGGGCTTCCGCAGCCACCACCAGACCTTCCGCCGCGGCGACGTCGCCCTGCGCGAGCAGCAGGACGGGCGCCATCAATGTCATGCAGAAGCGGATCGCGCGCATCGCTCTCATCCCGGTCACCCCCGGACCAGCACAACCAGTTGGTAAAGTCCGCCGAAAAACGTGCGCCTGGATTCAATGCGCACCTTGATGTCCTGCGGCAGCCAGCAGGCGATATCGTTACGCCACAGATCCAGCGCATAAGGCTCCAGCAGCGCCAGCACCGGGCGGAACAGGTAATACAGTGGATGCCAGCGGCTCGGACAATGGTAATCGGCAATTACGATACGCCCGCCCGGCGCCGTCACGCGCAGCGCCTCGGCCAGCGTCTGGCGGCGCACCGCCTGCGGTTGCTCATGCAACAGAAAAAACAGCAGGGTGCGCTCGTAGCTGTTGTCGGGAAAACCGAGTGCCGCCGAATTACGCTGGAACAGCGCAATGCCGGCGCGCCCCGCCAGCTTGCGCTGCAGGTTGCTGAGTTGGCCGGGGACGATGTCGACGACATCAAGACTGGAAGTTTTGTCGAGGCAATCAGACAGACGCCCGGTCAGGTCGCCGTAGACACAGGCAATCTGCAGCACCCGCCCCTGCACCGGCGCCAGGGCCTGCAGCGCAGCGTCGCGCAGTTTTGAAAAATTCCCCCACAGGATCGCGTTGACCAGCCACTGCCGCTCAAACATGCGTATCGCATTGGGATGGACATAGGCCCACCAGTAGACCTCCTGCAGATACCGCGGCACCGCAAGCGCCCGGGGCAAAGCCGCGTTGCTGCCCAGATCTTCGGCGAGTTCCTGTTTCAAGTCCGTCTCGTTCCAGCCGGCAACAACACCGGACTCCTGTTGGGATGGCTGAAACAATAACGCTGTTGACGTGAAGATTCCGTGAGGTGATTCAAACCGCAATGATCAGTGCGGCTGCGGGATCGATGGACAAAAAACGGACGAAAAAAAACCGGGCTTACGCCCGGTTTCTTATACAGCAAGAGCAGAGATTAGGCTGCTTGGATGTTGCTGGCTTGCTGTTTGCCTTTGTTGCCGGCGGTAATGTCGAAGGTGACCTTCTGGCCTTCCTTCAGGGTCTTGAAACCGCTCATCGCGATGCCGGAGAAGTGTGCGAAAAGATCTTCGCCGCCGCCGTCAGGAGTAATAAAACCAAAACCTTTGGCGTCGTTGAACCACTTAACTGTACCAGTTGCCATTTTGTGCATTCCTTTTGAGGATGATTAAAGCCGGCTTGCGCCGAATAACGTATTTAAATCTCACAGCCCCAAAAGCACGCACCACAACTTGCTTTACGCGGAACAGCTGACTTTCAAGTACCTGGAAACCAAACACGCGTGGCCGTTATACGTAATGCCCGGTGAACCGTCAAGCACAATGTGGGGGGCTTTGCAGTGAGAATAATTTATTCTTATAAATCAAATACTTAAATGGTACTGGCGGATTCAACCACGAAGTGCAACGCGGTTAAATGATTGCATAAATACCTGATGAGGGGTTTTCCAGTTTAGTCTTTTCCTG
>CAIZLW010000040.1 GCA_903933915.1 uncultured beta proteobacterium
GTCGACTGGATAGAAGGGTTCTATAATCGCAGACGCATGCATTCTTCGATCGACTACCAGACGCCAGTCGATGCAGAATCCAGCCTCATGGCTGCGTAAAGTGGTGCACGTGGAATCCGGGCAGGGTCACGGGTATGACGCGGGGTTCGTAGCCCGGATGGAATCCGGAGCGGGCGTTGAAAAAAACGATGGCGGTGCTTCTTCCCGGATTGCGGCCTGCGGCCTTCCCCCCAAGGGGACTTCCTTCGGGGCGCATCCGGGCTACAAAAGCGGGCAGTGATGACATTAAAAAAGACGGCTGATTGCCGCTACACAAGAGGAGACGTTTGATGAATATTTCAATCCGCGTTGCCGCCGCATTGCTGGGCGTGACCGCATGTTTTACTACGGCGACGGCGCAAGCGGCCGGCAATTACCCCGAGCGACCGATTCGCATGATCGCGCCGTCTTCACCGGGCGGGCCCAATGATGTGATCGCGCGTGCGGTGTGCACGCCGATGGCGGAGTTGCTGGGCAAGCAGATCGTCATCGACAACCGCGCCGGTGCGGCGGGGCTGATCGGTACCGAAATTGTCGCCAAGGCGATTCCCGATGGCTATACGCTGCTGTTCGGTTTCTCCGGCCCGCTGTCCATCGTGCCCAATCTGGTGAAGTCGGTGCCTTATGACCCGGTGCGCGATTTTGCGCATATTTCACTGGTCGCCGCGTCACCGTATGTGCTGCTGGCGCATCCGTCGCTGCCGGTGAAGTCGGTCAAGGAACTGGTCACGCTGGCGAAAGCGCAACCGGGTAAATTGAATTTTGCATCGGGCGGCAATGGCACCGGCATTCACATGGCGAGCGAACTGCTGAATGTCGCTGCAGGCATCCGCATCACCCACGTGCCGTACAAAGGCGCCGGCCCCGGCATGGCGGCCTTGCTGGCGGGCGAGGTCAACACCATGTTCAACGGCCTGTCGTCGGCGCTGCCGCATATCAAATCCAACCGGCTGCGTGCGCTCGCGGTCGGCGGTGACAACCGTTCGAAACTGATGCCGGATCTGCCGACGGTGGCGGAGAGCGGGCTCAAGTTCAGCATCGCCGGCTGGTACAGTCTGTCGGGCCCGAAAGGGTTGCCGAAGCCGATCTCGTCGCGTTTGCACAAGGACATGCTGCGCGCGATGGACACGCCGGAAACCAAGGAACGCTTCAACGCACTCGCAGTGGAAGCGATCGGCTCGACGCCTGAAGTGTTTGTCTCGATGCTGCGCGAAGAAGTGGCGAAGTGGGGCCCGGTGGTCAAGGCCGCCGGCATCACCGTTCAATAAGGAGCAGAAGCAACATGCAGACACGCAACATCAAGGTGCCGCTGCGCGATGGCGTCATGGGCGGTTATCTCGCGGTGCCGGACGGTCCGCCCAAGGGCGCGATCGTCGCCATCATGGAAATCTGGGGGGTGAACGACACCATGCGTGCCCACGCGCATGAATTCGCTGAAGCGGGCTTTGTGTGTTTTGTGCCGGATCTGTTCTGGCGGCAGGAGCCGGGCGTTGAACTGTCGGATCGCAATCCCGAGGACGTCAAAAAAGCCTTCGATCTGTATTACGACTTTGATTACGACCTCGGCGTGCGTGACATGGAAGACACCGTCAAACACATCGCGACGCTGCCGGAATGCAATGGCAAGGTCGGTGCGGTCGGTTATTGCCTGGGCGGCAAACTCTGCTACCTGCTGTGCTGCCGCACCGACATCGATTGTGCAGTGGCTTATTACGGCACTTACATCGAACACAACATCCGCGAAGTCGGCAATCTGCACCGGCCGTTCATGCTGCACATGGCGATGAAAGACCGCTGGGTGCAGGCGGAGGTGAATGAGTTGCTCGAGCGGCGGCTGTCGCCGAACCCGCTGGTGGAGATTCATCAGTACCCGGGCGCGGACCACGCGTTCGCGCGCCATGGCGGACGCACTTACAGCCAGCCGGAGGCGGATCGTGCGCTGGCGCTGAGTGTGGCGTTCTTCAAGCGCCACCTGCAAAAATAAACCAATAAAATCATAAGGATACGATCATGGGCCGACGTCTGCTGCTGCAACTCACCCTGACTCTGGCGGCTGCGATCGCTGCAGCCTGGCCTGCGGCTGATCTACTGGCGCAGGCGAATTACCCGACACGCGCCGTACGCATCATTGCGCCATTCCCTGCGGGTGGCGGTTATGACTTCATGGCGAGAAACATCGGTACCCGTCTTCATGACGCATTGGGTCAGCAGTTTCTGGTTGAAAACCGTTCCGGCGCTAATGGAAATATCGGTTCGGAGACGGTGGCCAGGGCGGCACCTGACGGTTACACCTTGTTGATGGGCGGCATCGGCCCGCAGGCGCTGAGCGTCGCGCTATACGCCAAGATGCCTTATGACGCATTGAAGGATTTCGAGCCGATTTCAATGGTGGCCTCACAGCCGAACCTGCTGGTGGTGCATCCGTCCGTGCCGGTCAAGAACGTCAAGGAACTGATCGCGCTGGCCAAGTCGCGGCCGGGGGAGTTGACCTTTGGTTCCCCGAGCAACGCCAGCGGCCAGCATTTCGGCCTTGAACAGTTAAAGCAGTTGACCGGCGTGAACCTGGTCCACGTGCCGTTCAAAGGGGCTGCACCCTTGCATACGGCCTTGCTGGCCGGGGAAGTGTCGGTGGGCTTCAACATCA
>CAIZLW010000041.1 GCA_903933915.1 uncultured beta proteobacterium
GCAACCACCGCCCACCCCGGATTTCCCCCAAGGGGACTTCCTTCGGGGCGCATCCGGGCTACAACAGCACCCCGTAGCCCGGATGCAGGCCGCAGGCCGGAATCCGGGAAAGGCCATTCACATCCAATCACGCCTGCGTTTTCGCACAACCACCGCCCACCCCGGATTTCCCCCCAAGGGGACTTCCTTCGGGGCGCATCCGGGCTACAACAGCACCCCGTAGCCCGGATGAAGGCCGAAGGCCGGAATCCGGGAAATGCCATTCACATCCAATCACACAAACGTTTTCGCATAACCACCGCCACCCCGGATTTCGCGTTGCTCCATCCGGGCTACGAAAACTACCGACACACCATCCACCGATCCACGTAATCCGACAGCTCCATCCCCGCCTTCACCACACGGCCATCGAGTTCCGCACCGAGCCGGCCCGGGCGTTCGATACGCACGCGGATGCGGTTGCTCTCGGCTGCGAGAACAACCGCGGTAATCGTATCCATCTCACTGATACCCACCGGCACGCTGCGACAGACTTTTGCACCGGGGATGCTCACCCGCACCATCTGCTCGGCATAGACCCGGATCGTGGTCTGCATTTGCGCGGCGAGCATCGGTGACGGCAAATCGGCCTGCCATTGCCCGCTCAACTTGCGGCCATCAGGCCATTCATAACTGCCCAGGCCTTCACGCCGATCCGCCACATACGCCCCGACATAACGCTGCCCCGCCCACTCCGAACCCGCGCCCCAGCGATACGCCCCCTGGCCCTGCTTCCTATCCGCAACAAAAGCGCCCTCGTAACGGTCGCCATTGGGCCAGACCTTGAGGCCCATGCCGTGTTTGCGGCCAGCGACAAAATCTCCCGAGTAACGCGCCCCACCCGCCGCCACGCCATTGCCCTGCGCCAGACCCTCCACACATGGCCCGGTGTATTGCCCCTGCAGTTCCGGATCCATCACCCGGCAGGCTTCAGCAGCAAGCGCAGCGCTCCCCAGCGGCAGCACGCATAACAGCAGCACGCCGCTGCAGCGGGCCAACACAGGCCAGCAGTGAGATGCAATCGTCATCAGTAATACGTCCATGACATCGTCACCCCGGACGGATCGACCATCACCTGCGGCAACGTCGAATTCGTCCGACCCGATTCCCAGAACAGCCGGCCGATGCCGTAACCCAACAGACTGCCGGCAACCGTATCCGACACCCAGTGTTCCTGCTTGCCGATCCGCGCCAGATTGGTGATCGCCGCCACGCCATACAACCACGGCGCCTTGTATTCCTCGGCAAAGGGTGTCGCCACCGCCCACGCCACGGCAGTGTGGCGCGAAGGCATCGAACCGCGATTCGAACCTGAGGTGAAAGGTTCGAAATCATTCTTCGCCAATCCCGAATCCGGCCGCGCACGGCCAAACACATACTTCAACCCGGTCGCCGCCACCGCCGCGGTCACCCCCGCTTCGGCGGCCGACAAACCGGTACGCGCACGGCGCGGATCGCTGCCATCGAGCGCCAGCACCCCGGCCCCGGCGAGACCGATCCATGGCAAGGCGTTACCCACACTGTTGATGCCCTTCAGCCAGCTGGCATTGGCGTGATCCTTGGCGAACTGCAGGCCACGGCTGTCGAGCAGCGAACTCGCACCCACGGCCAGCAGCCCGACACCGGCAGCCTTGCCCCAATCGACACGCCCCAGTTCCTTCGCCGCCAGACTGAAATCATCCACCACGCGACGCGGCTCGTAGAACAAAGCGCCCGGCAGCACATCCTTGATCGGCGGATTGGCCGGCACACTGGCGATATCCGCCAACTGCGCCAGCGGATCAATCTCACGCGCCCCCTGATGCAGATAACGCACGGCCACAAAATCCTTCAGTTCCGAAGCCGGTAACTCACCGGCCATATGCGCACGCAAACGCCGCAGATCAAAAAAGTCATATTCCACCAGCGGGTCATTCACTTCGGCCAGCTGAATGCGGATTTCCCGCACATCGGAAGGCGCCAGATTCAGCGCCGTGCGCGCGGCACGGCCCACCGCCTTGCTCAGCGGCTTGATACGCTCATGCGCCAGCTTCAGGTTCAGGCGGTGTGAACCGTCGTAATCGACCACAACATTGCGGAAACCCTGACGATCCAGCGCTTCGATCAACGTCAGTGTGGGACCAGCGTCGATTCGCCATGCGCTATCGGCTGCCGGCGCCACGGCAGCAGTAAAAGCCGCTGGCAATTCAGGCGACGGCTGCCAGCGCGGCTGGTGATCGGCCGGCGGCAGGTTTTCGTTTGCGGCGGGTGCAGCTTTGGTTTCGAAGGTACGCAGATCGCGAGTACGGGTGATGTCGTAGAGACGCTCTCGCCGCCACAACTTGGCGCCGCCATCCCGCGTCAGCGGTTTCCAGTCAAAGCTGGCGGCAGTACCACTCGACTTGGTGAATATGGCGTCGAAAGGAATACTGATAAAAATACCCTTATCGAAACTGCCCTCGCCAAACTGCTCAGCCGACACATTGGTCTTGGTGGCAAAGGCGCCGAAGACCACACCATTGTTGAAACGCCGCGAAGCCTCCAGCGTGCCGCCGATATCCCCCGCCAGATAACGCCCAACACTACCGCGGAATTCAACGCCGTTCCAGCCGGTATCCCAGTATGCCGTGGCATGCCCCGTCGTCACGGTATACGCAGGCTTCAGCATTGAGAAATCCTGACTGAAATCGCGCTGCCCCACATAATTAGCATCCACACCAAAGGCCATACGCGAAGCAAAAGGCCGATACAGCCACTCACCACCAAACCCCGCAAACATCTCTTCCAGATAGCCGCCATACACGCTAACGAACTGATTTTGCGCAACAGGCCGGGCATGTGTGACCTGCAGATTAGTCATCGTGAAATCCGACGTCGTCAGATACTCGCGCACGTAAGTCCGTACCCGCGGCAGATTACTGGAACCCGTGAATTTGTAACTGTCATAGTTGTCGAGCAGGCGCAGTTGCACCGAGCCGCCCAGCCAGGTGTTGGGACTGCCCAGTTGCAATTGGGCGGACTGCTCGGCGTACAGCTGATACAGAACAAAGTTGTCCGGACCGCCCACACCCTGCGAGTAGCCGATACGGAAATTGGAAGTCCAGGGATCGTACTTGCCCTCATGAACAACCTTGCCATCGGCAGCTTTGCGCAACCCTTCACGTGCCAGGCTCGTTTCCCGTTGCTGCGAGAGCGGCAAGGGCTGGGTCTGCGCCGTCACCCAGGACTCACGCTCCACCACCTGCTCTGCCAACGGCATGCCATGCGTTTGATAGCGCAGCACAAAACGATCGACATCCGGTGGCGCATCCCGGTGCAGCACGCTCGCAGCTCGATCCACACGATCCTGCCAATAGACACCGCGCGGTTCAGTCAATGTGACCCCTACCTGGCGGCCCTCGGCACGAATCTGCCCGACTTTCCATCCGGTCTGCACACCGACATCCGCCGCGGTTTTACTCCAGTCCGGCATCGCCGTGGGTCGGTCTGCAGACACCGCAACCCGCGGCGCATCACTCAACTTCGGCGTGGATAATTTGCTGAAATCAGTATGAACCGTGACGCCCAACATCAGTTGATTACCGCGCTCGAAACCCACGGTCCAATCCAGCCAGGAGGACTGCCGATAAGCCAGCCCGACATTCAATTTCGATTTCTGCTCCAGCGGGTTGCCAAGCGGCTCATTCTTGTAACTGTTCGGATCCAGTTCCACTTTCAACACCAGCGGCGCCGATGGCACCTGCCACTGCACACCGGCAAACGGCTGCGGGGTGCCCGAAAAGAAATTACTAAACCGGAATTGCCCGCCCGGGCTTCCCGGCGCAGCTGTCCTGGGAGAGGCTGCCAGATAGCCCCAGCCCAGACCCAGACTGAAATCGAAATCGCGCCAACGCTTGCTGGCAACAAGATATTCCGACGAGAAAAGTCCTGTCCCGGCCATATCGGTGAATCCCATCGCGATTTCCGGCAACAGCGCGCTCTCGGACCACAGACTGAATTTGGCATCGAAAGCCTTGTCCTTGTAAGACTGATCGCCACTGAACGTCGAGGCCCCATAGAGCCGATTTGCAATATCGGTATAGCGGAATCCCGCCTCCATCCAGCTGAACGGTTGCGCAATCACATTAAAGCGCGTGTAAGGCTCCACATGACTGACATTGAAGGTGAAGCTCCCCGCGCTGCGCATGCGCGCGCCGGGCGTTTGCATCAAGCCCACAAGACCCCAGTCATTGGCGGTGAGCATGCCATCACGGGAACGTTCATGCTGCCTCACCGATTCCGTCATGTTCAACACCACGGGAACGGCGTCGGGTGCAGCAACCGGCTCCGGCACCGGCACCGGCACCGGCGCCATCATCATTTCGGTGATCGATGACCAGCGCAGTCCGCTTGCCGCGACGCTGGCGGGAATCGACGGGGCGGAATCCGCGGCCGATGCCGTCGACACCGTGTGATCCGGTGCAGGGCCCTGCGTCGCCAGAAAACGGATCAGCTGTTGTGAAAAACGTTCCGGGATGCGCAGGCTGCGCGGCGGCGCCCAGATCCAGGCACCCGGCGCTGGCAGGTCCTGGGCACTGCCATTCCAGGAAGCGATACCGTAGCGTTCGATACGCCCATCGGGCTGGGCTACCCAGGCCCAATCAGCGGCTGCAGCAACGGATGCGGTGCAGGCCCGCACATAAGCCACCACCTCCTGCCCCGCCACATGCGCCACACGGCACGGCAGGCCGTCGGGGGATAATACCGTCACCGAACGCGGCCTCACCGGCAAATCGACCTGATGCCCCGGCAGTAATAACGGATCGCGTTGCGGATTACTCTCCAGCCAGCGCGGATCTGCGAGTGCCACCGGCACGCGCCCGGTGACCGGCATTGCGCTCAGCCGCGAGGCCAGAGCCTCCGCGCGCGCTGACTCCAGGCCCAGCGCCGTCGGCTGCGACAGCGCCTGCAGCAGTTCCAGTTTGAGCGCGAGTTGCGCCGGCTTTTCTTCCGGAACGCGCCAACTCAGTCCAGCCTGATAACCGGCACCTTGCGGATCCTGAGCGATCAACCACTGGCTCAGCCGTTGCGGCGCCGGGGTAGACGACGCCTGCAACTGGGCCTGTCCGTGTAAAGGCCAAGCGGAAAGTGCGAGCAATACCGCCCATACACCACCGCGCAAAGGCCAAGCCGGCGAAGCGCAGTTGTTGTTCATCGAAGAAAATCGCGAAGCAAATCGGTTCAACGCGCTGCCTTCCAACGCTGCCAGGCCATGCACAAATCAGCGCTGAGGCACTGCTCGCCATAGACCACGTTGACAGATCCCGACGACACCTCAAGCGCATAACGTGCCGGTCGCCCACCATCCGCGCTGGCATCTCCGTCAGCGGCAATCCGCCGCTCCTCAAACCAGCGCAAGCTTGCAGGGTCGGCCCCCACCATCGAGGACTGCCCGGGCGGCGCAATGGCCTGCAGCGCCAGTCGATCCTCAATATTGAATCGATACCCGGGCATCACGTCGCGCACCCGCGTCCAGACCATCGCACGTTGCTGCGTCAGCACATCATTCCATGGCGGAACATCAACCATGCGCACCTGCCGCCATTCAGTGAAGGTTCCGGTTGCGCCAACCAGACGCCCCTGCTGCAGGCGCAGCACTTCACGCTTGGCGCTGTAATACACCTCGATATCGCCCTGCGGATGAGGATCGACATACCCCAACGCCAGAAAAGCCACCTGTTTTCCTGCGGTGACCCTTAGGTAGGAAAAACGCGGATCGAGATGGTTGCCATCAGGTTGCGGTGCACCGACAAACGCGATCTTCAACATGTCCAGCGCAGGGTGCCCCTGACC
>CAIZLW010000042.1 GCA_903933915.1 uncultured beta proteobacterium
CTGCCCGAGATCGAGCGTCACGCCCTGGTTGCTGCGATTGATGCTGACCACTCCGGCCAGTTCCAGCGGTGATGCATCCACCTTTTCGGAACCGCGCTTGGCCACCGCCGATACGCTGTAGCCGCCATTGACCGCCTGCGCGCCGGCATCGCTCTTGCCGTCCCAGGCGAAGTTGTGCGCGCCGGCATCGAGGGCGCCGAGATCGATGGTTCGGATCAGCAGACCATTGAGGTCCTTGATGCTCAGCACCACGCTATCGGCCGCTGCACTGAGTTCGATGCCGCCCACCGCGCCGCTTTCGCTCAAATTGATGCCGCTGCCCGCGACCATCACTTGATGCCCGACCAGCGCGGCCGCCTGCAGAGCCTCCGCATCGACCGAGCTGGCGAGCAGCTTCTGCATGGTCGCATTCAACTTTTCGATGCCATCGACGGTGCTGATCTGTGCCAGTTGCGATGTCATCTGGGCATTGTCCATCGGATTCAGCGGGTCCTGATTTTTGAGCTGGGTCGTCAGCAGCTTGAGGAAGCGGTCCTGTGCTTCACCGGTGGTGCTCTTCGCCTTGGCGGCAGTACCGTTGGCCGAATCGACCAAGGCCTGGGTGCTGCTGGACAAGCCGGAAATTGCGTTGGTCGTCATCTCGTGCTCCCTTCAGTAATTTATTGGCCAATTGCCAGAGTTTTCTGGATCAGCGACTTGGCGGTATTCATGACTTCCGCGTTGTTTTGATAGGCACGGGACGCTGAAATCATGTTGACCATTTCATCGACCACATTCACGTTCGGCATGGCGACATAGCCCTGTTCGTTCGCCGCGGGACTCGCCGGGTCATAGGTCATGCGCAGCGGCGCCGTGCTGTCCACCACGCGCGTTACCCGCACGCCGGTACCGCCACCTTCAACCGGAGTCGCCTTGAATACGACCTGCTTGGCGCGGTAGGGCTGGCCGTCGGGACCGGCCACGCTGTCGGCATTGGCCAGATTGCTGGCCACGGCATTGAGACGCGCTGATTGCGCGGTAAGCGCTGAACCGGCAATTGAGAATACGTTGAGCAGGCTCATGGCGATTACTGGCTCATCGCCAGTTGCAAGGTCTTGAAATTGCCGTTAATGAAGGTCAGCGCCGCCTCCATCCGCAGAGCGTTCTCGGCAAACGCGCCGCGCTCGATGTCCATATTCACGGTGTTGCCGTCAACGCTGGGCTGAAACTCGGTGCGGTATTTGACCGCGCTAGCCAAGAAAGCATCCGCGCCGCCACCGAGATGCCGGGAGGAAGTGACCGCGAGACCGGGAGTTCCACTGCGACGTCCGGCCACGGCAGAATCAAGCGCGCCCTTGAAGTCGAGATCGCGCGCCTTGAAATGCGGGGTATCGGCGTTGGCGATATTCGAGGCCAAGAGCTCCTGACGGTAAATCAGGGCGCCAAGTGCCGCGCGATGGACCCTTAGATGGTCGTCGATCCGGTCGTTCATGATGTCAGCCTCTGGATGCCATAGATTTCATGAGTGGGTCTATGCATCATCCATGCCATGGGCCGTAAACCCGTCTGCCACGGGAGAAATTCGACCGGGATAGGTCCCGCGCGGCAAGAGGTGGACCGCCTGTGGCAAATTCCTGACGGTGGCGCGGCAAAACTTGCCGCTGCGGTCTGTGGCCGCACCAGCCGCTTTAAAGCCATCCGTAACCCGACCATCGTGTTGTATTCTGCAGCCATGCATCGTCAAGCCAACTTTCGCCTTGCCAGCCTCCTCCTTCTGCTCGTGCTGATTGGGAGCCCTGTGCGGGCGGCCGACGTGGAACCGATCCAGCGCGCCATCACCGATTTTCTGGCGGTCCAGGTCA
>CAIZLW010000043.1 GCA_903933915.1 uncultured beta proteobacterium
CCGGGTTGTCGGGGCTGCCGGTTGCATGCACGACCCGCTCCACCTGCACGCTGCCGTCGACCAGCGTCAGCGTCACTTCGCACTGGTCCTGCGCAATCGCGGGATCACCCTCGACTCCAATTCGGTGGCGTAGACCGGCAACGACCGGATCATGCACTCTTTCGTCGGTAAACTGCCCCGGCAGGCAGACGCCGTCAACCAGTGCCACTGTCATCGCGTGCTGGAAGGACAAGCGGCCTTCAAGACCAGTCGCTGGTTCAGGACGGCTTTCCAGCTTGATCGCCAGCGGATTGACGCGGGCATGAATGCGCTTGATGCATTCGGGCCTGACCCCGGGACGCCGGCGCAATGCCAGCATCGCATCGACCAGCGGATGGCTGAGGATCGCCGAGGCATAAGGCTTGGGCGCGTTGTTCATCACCTGCCACTGTTCACCCAGACCATCGGTGATCGCGTTGAAGTCGGTGTCATTGGGCGCAAAGGCAGCGGCAAATCCGTGGCGGCCTTCCAGGATGGTGCCGGCGCTGGTGAAGCCTTGCTGCACCAGCAGCGCGGCGAACAGTCCGGATTGCGCGGCGCGGGCCGGATGAAAAGCCTTGGTCATCGTGCCGAAGGTTTCGCGCAGGCCTGATGCCTGGGTACCGGCAAGACCCAGCGTTACGGCCATCTGCGCCGCATTCATGCCGAGAAGACGGCCCGCTGCAGCAGCTCCGCCGAATACACCCGCGGTTCCGGTCATATGCCAGACGGCACCGTGACGCATGTTCTGGATGGCCAGTGCAACGCGACAGGTGGCTTCGAGTCCGAGCACGCTGGCGACGAGAAAATCACGCCCGCTGCGATGTCCGTGTTCGGCCAGCGCCAGCGCGACCGGAATCGTCGGCGCGGAAGGATGCAGAACCGTCGGGAAAAACGTGTCGTCGTAATCGTCGAGGTGAGCAAGAAGACCGTTAGCGAACGCCGCGTTCTGCAGACTGGTACGCAAACCGCCGCCAATCACCGAAGCGCGTTTCGCCGCACCTTCCGCACGGAACACCTCCAGCACCATCTGCAAAGCCGGATCCTGCGTCGCGTGCAGCGCGACCGCCACCATGTTGATGACGCAGCGCTTGCCCTGATGCAGAACCGCGTCGGGTATCCGCGCCGCAGGCGTGTCCGCCGCGAACTGCGCGAGGCGCAGCGTGGCGGGAGTGGCTGCGCTCATGCGAAATCAATCCGTTGTAGCGCCGGCCGCCTTGACCACCGGCGCCCATTTGGTGATTTCCGCCTGGATGAAGGCCGTTGCCGCTTCTGGCGAATTGCCGATGGGTTCAAGACCAAGCGTTGCGAGACGCTCCTTGAATTGCGGCGACTGCAATGCCTTTACCGATTCAGCATTGAGCTTGCTGATGATGTCGCGCGGTGTGCCGGCGGGCGCCATCATGATGTAGAAGCCGGTGACCACGAACCCTTTCACTGCCGCCTCATTGATCGTCGGTACATCGGGTGCTACCGGGGAGCGTTTTTCACCGGTGGCAGCAATCGCGCGGATGCGGCCCGAACGCACATGGGCAATC
Source organism: uncultured beta proteobacterium (assembly GCA_903933915.1). GTDB lineage: Bacteria > Pseudomonadota > Gammaproteobacteria > Burkholderiales > SG8-41. The sequence goes on from CAIZLW010000043.1 coordinate 1,557, forward strand.
GCGGACGCGACGTTGCTGAACATGAAATCGATCTCGCCGCCGATCAGCGACGCGCCGGCGGCACCGGCGCTCTTGTACGGCACATGAATCATCTTGGTGCCGGTCATGTGCTGGAACAACACGCCGGCGAGATGATTGGCGCTGCCGTTGCCGGAAGAACCGAAAGCGATCTGCCCGGGTCGTGACTTCGCCAGCGCGAGAAACTGCTGCGGTGTTTTGACCGGCACGGTCGGGTGCGTGGTCAGGAAATACTGGCCTGAGGTGAGCTGGGTGATGAAACTGAAATCCTTGATCGGGTCATACGGCACTTTGCGCAGGCTGGGCTGGATCGAAAACTCCGGCGCCACCGTCATCAGCGTGTAGCCGTCAGGCGGCGTCTTTGAAAAATGTTCAGTGCCGATCACCGTGCCGGCGCCGGGACGGTTGTCGATGAAAATGGTCACGCCCATCTGTTCGCTCAGGCGTTGCGCAATCAGCCGCGCCATGGTGTCGGTGCCGCCGCCGGCGCCGATCGGCACCACCATGCGTATCGTCTTGTTGGGATAGGCCGTGTTCTGCGCATCAGCCGTTTGCGCGACGGCAGCCAGCACCAGCGCAGCCGCCAAGGTATTGATGTAAGTATTTGTTTTTATTGAATTTTTCATAAAGGCTCCTGCAGATCCTGCGGGCGACCGGGCCCACGCCGTTTCCTGCCCTGCGTTCAATCAACCGCCACCTTCAGATACGACGAACGTCCGCCGTCAGCGGGAATGGTAATGCCGGTGAGCATGCGCGATTCATCGGAACCGAGGAACACCGCGATCGCTGCAATATGCTCGGGCTCGCCCACCGAAAACGGATACAGCTTCTGCATGGTGATGCGGGCGCGCGCGGCCGGCGACGGATTGTCGGCGAACAACCATTCCTTGTTTTCCCAGCGCTTGATCGACCGTTCGGTGCGCACGATGGCCGGCGCGATGGCATTGGCACGGATGCCGTAATCGACATACTGCGCGGCCAGCGTCTGCGTGAAGGACATGATGCCGCCCTTGGCCGCGGCATACGCCGGCTTTTCCGAACCCTTGGTACCGAGATGCGAACCGAAATTGATGATTGACCCGCCGCCGGCCTTGATCATGTGCGGAATCGCATAGCGGCAACATAAAAAAGGATGCAGCAGATTGAGCGCAATGGTCTTGTGCCAGGTATCGAGATCCATCTGGTGCACCGGCTTGTCTTCCTGCAGTGAGCCGCCGGCGCAGTTCATGATGACATCGAGCCGACCGAAGGTGGCGATGGTGGCATCGACCGCACGTTTGACCGCGGCATCCTGGGTGACATCGGTCTCGATGAAAATCGCTTCGCCGCCTTCGGCGCGGATTTCCTTCTCCGCCGCTTCGCCGGCCTTGCGATCCAGCTCAAACAGCGCGACTTTGGCGCCTTCGCGCGCGAATGCTTTGGCCGTGGCTTTGGCGATGCCGGCGCCGGCGCCGGTCAGGAAAGCTACTTTGCCTTTCATTCGATCCATTGCTGTGTTCCGTGACGTTGGTGATCTATCGGGTTCAGCGCTTTGCAGCCTGCTGCATGAACTTCAGGGTTTCAGTCGCGCAGGCTTCTGCATCACTCGCTGCCACGTGGTAAGACTTGCCCGGCAGCACCAGCAGTTTTGAATCGGGAATCTTCTGCTGCCATTCGCGCGTGCGCTCAACGGTGCCGAGACCGCTTTCTTCGGTGGTGATCACCAGCGTCGGACAGGTGATCTTCGGCAGGTCGGCGCGGATGTCGGCGTAGTTGACGCCGCGGTTGAAACCCACCAGCGACGAGACCGGTGCGCGGCCCATGAATTTTGTCCACCACTCCACACCCTCATCGGGGAAATGTTCACCGAGCCGGCCGTCCATGGTGCGCCGTGCCCAGTGTTCGGCGCCCTTGGTTTCGAATTCTTCAATCAGCGCGGGTATCTGTTCGGCGCCGGGCCGCAATGCCTGCGGCGTGCCGACTACCGTCAATGACAGCATTCGGTCGGGGCGGCGGCCGGCGAATGCGCGGGCGATGGTGCCGCCGATTTTTGCGGCAACCAGATGAAAACGTTCGATGCCCAGGCTGTCCATCAGCCGGCAGTAGTCATCGACCAGCTTGTCGAGCGTCCATTCATATTCA
>CAIZLW010000044.1 GCA_903933915.1 uncultured beta proteobacterium
CGCCACTGCGACGCAGCATCATGTGGCGGCCGCCGGGAGCGATCAGCGCGCGGCCCGGCATGACGCGGTCGCCGTTTTGCGCCTCGCGCACTTCCAGCTTGCACAGGCTGTTGAGGCGTTCGGCAAACATCGCGGTAAATTTCTCCGGCATATGCTGGACGATGACGATGCCGCTGCCGACGTTGGGCAATTTGGTCAGCACCGCTTCGAGCGCCTGCGTGCCGCCGGTGGAGGTGCCGATGGCGATCACGCGGTCGGTGGTGTTGGCCATGGCGCGGGTGCTGGCCACCTGCGCTGCCATCATGACGTCGGCGGTGAGCTTCGGCGGCGGCGTCAGCGGTCGTGCCGCACCGGGATGCACGCGCCGCATGTTGGCCTTCGCCGCGGCGCGCACGGCCGACACCAGATCGTCGCCGGAATCCTGCAAAAACTGCTTCACCCCGCCCTTGGGTTTGGTGATGATGGCCAGCGCGCCGGCGGCCAGGGCATCCATGGTCGCCGCCGCGCCCTTTTCGGCCAGCGAGGAACAGATGATGGTCGGCGTCGGGTGCTCGGTCATGATCTTCTTGAGGAAGGTGAGACCGTCCATGCGCGGCATCTCGATGTCGATCACCAGCACATCGGGCCACTGCACTTTCATCTTTTCCATCGCGTAGATCGGATCGATCGCGGCACCGATGACTTCCATGTCGGGCTCGCGCTCCAGGGTTTCGCGATTCACCTGACGTACGACCGCCGAGTCGTCGACGATCATTACTTTAATCTTGTTTGCCATGCTATTGGTATTATCCGGGTAATTGGTAGATGGTTGGTTTCAGGGCGCGCAGCGTATCGGTCAGGCCGTTCAGGCTCTCCGAATGGCCGACGATGAAGTAGCCCCCGGGAAGCAGTTGCTCGACCAGGCGGGCGACCACGCGGCGCTTGGTTTCGGCGTCAAAGTAGATCATCACGTTGCGCAGGAAAATGACATGGAACTTGCCCATGGCGGGCAAGGTCTGGTTCAGATTCACCTGCAAGAATTTTGTGTGGCGCTTGATCTCGGGCGCGATCATGAAACCGCCTTCCTGACTGCGCACACCCTTCAGGCAGTATTTGCGCAGATAGTTCTGCGGCAGGCCGCGGGTGCGGTCGAGCCAGTACAGGCCGCGCTGGGCGGTGGCCAGCACCGCCGTCGAAATATCCGAGCCTTGCACCGTCCATGCTGCATCCAGCCCCAGCGTATCAGCCAGCACGAATGAGATGGTGTAGATTTCTTCGCCAGTGGATGACGCGGCGCTCCAGACATTGAACGGACTGCCGGGCGGATGCTTGGCGAGGATGGTCTTGGTCAGGAATTCGAAGTGCGCTTCCTCGCGGAAAAAATAGGTCTCGTTGGTGGTGAGCAGATCGACCATGGTCTGCAGTTCGTCGTCCGCACTGCCGCTGGAAACAAAACGGAAATACTCGGCGAAGCTCGACAGATTCAAGTGCTTCACCCGCCGTCCGAGGCGGCCGACCAGCAGCACTTTTTTCGTGTCGGCGAGGCTGATCCCGGCGATCTTGTAGATCAGTTTCTGGAACTGGGCGAACTCGGCGTCGGTGATGTCGGGATTGTCGTTGGCAGCCATGAAAGTCAGGGGCGTTCCGCTTGGCGGTATGGCAGCGTACGCCCTCTCAAATCCAGCAAAAGAAGGGTTTCATAATATCCCTAATTTATGCTTTCCGTTGCGCCAAAGGAGACACTATCCTTGCATCCCCGGAAATTACGCGGCAAACTGCGGCATCTACGTAGATCAAGCGGCGGCTCGTGACGACCCGGGTCGCCTGTTCAATTCAATGCACTGAAGATACGC
>CAIZLW010000045.1 GCA_903933915.1 uncultured beta proteobacterium
AGCGTCAGGTACCAGTCAATGGCGATACCCTGGTCGGCAAGCGCAATCGCCGGCTGCATCACCTCGCGGAAAGGCAGGCTGCCGAAGGTCTGCAGCGCCGTGGCCAGACCGTCGACATGACCCGGTATGGCAATCGACATAGGCCCGTGCACATTGCGATCGTCCTTGACCGTGGGCCAGGTGAACAGGTCGCTGGTGTAACCGCCGGTCAGCGGATAGTCGGCGGGATTCAATCCGGCCGGCGATATGGGGCCGAAGTCGACCACATGCACGCGGTTTTCCTTCGCCAGATAAACCATCATGAAGCCGACGCCGCCAAGACCGCTGTTCCACGGCTCGACGGCAGCCAGTGCAAAGCCGGTGGCGACCGCGGCGTCGACGGCATTGCCGCCGGCGGCGAGGATACCGGCGCCGGCCTCGCTGGCAATGCGGTTCTGCGACGCCACGATGCCGCCGCGGGAGCGGGCTGCGGGCTTGCTGACATTCCAGTTTTGGACGAGGTGTGTGTTCATGATGAAAGTTTTCCGGAAAACGACGATATAACCAGTACAGCTACGAATTGCAAAGCATGGGCATCGCGGAACAGGCTGTTCTGGCCATGGTAAGACCAAAAAAGCCGGGCCCGCGCATTCCCTTGTTGTTGGATAGAATGTGAAGCTGATTTTTCAAAGGGGATTGCCATGCTGCGCTTTGCCTTGCTGCTGGTGCTGGGTTTGGTTCCTGTGCTGACCTACGCTCAGGTCACGTTCGACAAGATCAAGGGACGCGGACAAATACTGATCGGTTATCGTGTTGATGCGGCGCCATTTTCTTACCTGGATGCGAAAAAACAGCCCATCGGCTACAGCCTCGAATTCTGTAACGCGATTGCGGCCAAGGTGCTGGCTCAACCAGGCATGGCCAAGCTGAAGATTGCGTATATGGAAGTGCCGGTAGACCGCATGACGACCTATGTCGGTGAAGGTTCGGTTGACCTGTTTTGTTCCGGCACTTCCGATACGGCGGAGCGCAGGAATCAGATGGCGTTTTCCCGGCCGATCTTTTTCGGTGGTCTTGGCATGATGGTCCGGAAAAAGGACGGCGTTGCCGGTCTCGATCAGCTCAAAGGCAAAAAAGTGGTGCTGCTCAAGGGCACAACAGCGACTGGGACGATCAATGATTATCTGAAGAAATCCGGCGGCGCTTGGAAGCTGGAGGAGGCTGTCGGCGGCGACGCGGCCTTGAGTCAGCTGCAGCTGGGTTGGGTGGCCGGTTACGCGCGTGACAGGGTCCTGCTGGCCGTGCAGCGCGCGGGGTTGTCGACGCCCGATGACTACGTCATTCTTCCCGATCAGCTGTCCAACGAAGCGATCGCCATTGCATACCGCCGTGATGATGCGGCGATGAAGGCGGCGGTGGATGGCGTTGTCGGTGAAGCAGCTGCATCCGGTAAAGCGCAGGAGTGGTACGACAAATGGTTTACGAAGCCGATTCCGCTGGGTTCGGTGAACAAGTCGCTGGATATTCCGATGTCATCGGAGTTGAAGGCGGCATTCAGCAAAAAGTAGGCAGCGTTTCGGTGCCGCAGCACCGGCGCTAATGCAATTTCAGGAGACAGGTTCATGGACGACGGCGTCATACACATCAACAAGGACAAACCGGCCTCGGGCCCGGTAATCCGGCTGCACGAGGTCGACAACGTGCTGATTGCCCGTGGTGACATCGCCATCGGCACCAAACTGGACGGCGGACTGACCGCGAAAAGCCAGGTGCCGGCGGGGCACAAGATTGCCGCGCGGGCGATCAAGATGGGCGAACCCATCCTCAAGTACGCGGTGACCATCGGTTTTGCATCGGCGGACATTCCGGCCGGCACCTACGTGCATTCGCACAACCTTGAATTCCGCGAATTTGATCGCGATTACGCCTACGCGCGTGACTATCGACCGGAGCAGATGTTTCCCGAGGCGGATCGTGCCAGTTTCATGGGCATTGTCCGTGCCAACGGCCAGGTGGCCACGCGCAATTACCTCGGTGTGCTGGCGACAGTGAACTGCTCGGCGACAGTGGCGCACAAGATCGCTGAATACTTCACGCCGGAGCGTCTGGCGGAATATCCGAACATCGACGGCGTCTGCGCATTCGCCCACGGCACCGGCTGCGGCATGGAAATGACCGGCGAGCCGATGGATCTGCTGCGGCGGACCATGGCCGGCTACGCGCGTCATGCCAATCTGGCCGGTGCGCTGATCATTGGTCTCGGCTGCGAGCGCAACCAGATCAAGGGACTGATGAAGGAAGAGGGGCTTGACGTCAGCGACCGCCTGAAGACCTTCGTGATGCAGGAATCCGGCGGCACCCGCAAGACCATCGAGGCGGGCATTGCCGCATTGAAGGAAATGCTGCCAGCCGCGAACAAGGTGGTGCGGCAGCAGGTGTCGGCCAGCCATCTGATGATCGGCCTGCAGTGCGGCGGATCGGACGGTTTCTCTTCGATCACCGCCAATCCGGCGCTGGGCGCAGCGATGGATCTGCTGGCACGCCACGGCGGCACGCACATCCTGTCGGAGACGCCGGAGATCTATGGCGTCGAGCACACGCTGACGCGGCGCGCAAAAACCCGCGAAGTCGGCGAGAAGCTGATCGAGCGCATCCGCTGGTGGAAGGACGTTTATACCGTCGGCCGTGACACGCAGATCAACGGCGTGGTCAGCCCCGGCAATCAGCATGGCGGTCTCGCCAACATTTTCGAAAAATCGCTGGGTTCGTCGATGAAGGGCGGCACCGGTCCGCTGAATGCGGTTTATCGCTACGCCGAACCGGTGACGGAGCGGGGTTTTGTATTCATGGACACGCCCGGATTCGATCCGACATCGGCCACCGGGCAGATCGCCGGCGGCGCCAACATGATCATGTTCACCACCGGCCGCGGCTCGATGTTCGGCGCCAAGCCGGTGCCGTCAATCAAGCTGGCGACCAATACACCGATGTTTACCAGGCTTGAAGAAGACATGGACATCAACTGCGGCGAGATTCTCGACGGCACGATCTCGCTGTCGGGCAAGGGGCAGCAGATTTTTGACCTGATGCTGCGGATTGCGTCCGGCGAAAAAACCAAAAGCGAGTTGCTGGGCCTGGGCGATCACGAGTACGTGCCGTGGAACATCGGCGTCACCGGATAAGGCGAACGGCATGAATGCAGCGGGGTTTATTGCCGTGGGCATCGGCGCTGCGCTTGGCGCGTGGTCGCGCTGGGGGTTGTCGGTGGCGATGAATCATCTGCTGCCGGCGCTGCCGCTGGGTACGCTGACGGTTAATCTGGCCGGTGGTTTCCTGATTGGCGCCGCGCTGGAGTTTTTTATCCAGCACACGGCGCTGCCGCCGGAATGGCGGCTGTTTTTTGTCACCGGTTTTCTCGGCAGCCTGACCACATTTTCGGCATTTTCGCTGGAAGCCGTGATGCTGCTGCAGGAATCACGGTACGGCTGGGCGATGGCGCTGATCGGCAGCCACCTGATCGGTTCGCTGGCGATGACGCTATTGGGTATTTTTGTGGTGCGCGCGCTGACGGCGTAAGTCAGGCGCGGTTCAGCAGCATTCGTGCTGCGTCGATCACTTCACCGGCCGTCAGTCCGATCGGACCGGCGCCTTCCGCCATTTTCTGATCAGCCGCAGCACCGTGCAGGTAAACCCCCGCGGTCAGTGCATGTCGTTCATCGACACCTTGCGCGAGCAGCGCAACGATGAGGCCCGTCAGCACATCGCCCATCCCGGCACTGGCCATGCCGGGATTGCCGGAGGTATTGATCGCCCAGTGGCCATCGGGCCAGGCGCAGACACTGCCGCAACCTTTCAATACGACGCCGGCATTACATTCGCGCGCCAGTTGCTGCGCGGCTGCGACGCGATCACTTTGCACGTCGGCAGTCGTGCAGCCGAGCAGGCGCGCGGCTTCGGCCGGGTGTGGCGTCAGGATTTTTTCTGTAACTCTTTGTTTTAATTTATCTTTTAATGCGCCGAATGCTGCGAGCAGATTTAATGCGTCAGCATCCAGCACCAGCGGCAGATCCAGTTCCAGCGCCCAGTCGAGATATTCGGCGGCGTCCGGCAAGTCGCCGAGACCGGGGCCGATGGCCAGTGCCGTCAGGTGATCGAGGCGCAGCACGCCGTCAGCCGGACGCAGCATCAGTTCCGGCTGCAGGGGATCGAACAGGGGCAGCTCGCTGGCGAGCAAGCCGGCGTAAACGCGGCCAGCGCCGCATTTCAGCGCGGCGCGACCGGCGAGCACGGCGGCGCCGGTCATGCCGTGACTGCCGCCGATGATGCCGGCACTGCCATAACTGCCCTTGTGTGAATTGCGCGGTCGCGGCGGGAGCAGGTGACTCAAAACCCCATCGCTGATCAATACGCCGTGAGCAGCGCTTGCGACGGCATCGGCCAGCCCGAGATCAGCCACGTGCAGCGTGCCGCAGCAGTCGGGGCCGTCGAGCGTCAGCAACCCGGGCTTCAGAGCAATGAAGGTGATGGTGTGATCCGCTTCGACCGCGCAGCCCAGCACGCGGCCAGTGTCGGCGTCGAGGCCGCTGGGAATGTCGAGCGCCAGTACCGGCGCATCAATGTCGTTGATCTGTTCGATCAGCGTGGCGTAATCGCCGGCGAGGTCGCGTTGCAGGCCGATGCCGAACAGGCCGTCGATGACCAGCGCCCAGTCCTGCGCTACCGGAATATGTGCCGCGCACCCGCCGCCGGCAGATTTCCAGTCGCGCAAGGCTGCAGCCGCTTCGCCGGTGTATTTTGCGGTGCCGCCAGGGCAGACCACGGTGACCGGGTGCCACCACTGCCTGAGGTGTTGCGCGACCACCAGCGCATCGCCGCCGTTGTTGCCGGGACCGGCAAGCACAAGAATGGGCTTGCCGCTGTCGCCGGCGAGGGTGCGGGCCAGTTTGGCGGCGGCCAGTCCGGCGCGGGCCATCAGCGGGGCAGGATGGCGGCCTTTGAGCGCGGCCTGTTCGACTTTACGCAGTTCGGCAGTCAGCAACACCGGTGCGGCATGGGGCAGATTCATCATGATGGCAATTTTAACGCATGGCGCTCTGCGGCCTGTGCCCGCTTTCGGGTAAAATCACGCTTTACCATTACCTGTTCATCATGCCGCAATTCCTCAAGCTCAGAGGACGCGACGCCCTCTCGGCATTCCGTCGAAAAAAACTGCTGCAGGCCGCAGTTGCAGACCTTCCAAGTCTGCAGATCAATGCCGAATTCTGGCATTTCATTCATTTGCAGCAAGCGCTGGACACTGCGGGTCAGCACCAGCTCGAACGCATCCTGACCTACGGACCGGCAACCCCCCCGGTTACACAAAGCGGCACGCTGCTGCTGGTGACGCCGCGGCTGGGCACGATCTCGCCGTGGTCGTCGAAAGCGACCGATATTGCCAGGCATTGCGGCTTGCCCGCAGTGACGCGGATCGAACGCGGCATTGCGTGGTGGTGCAGTGCCAATGGTCAGCCGCTGACCCCGGCGCAGCGCGCGAAACTGTTGCCCCATCTGCATGACCGGATGACCGAGTTGGTGCTCGACTCGCTGGATGCCGCCGAAGCGCTGTTCCGCCGTATTGATCCCAAGCCGCTGGCCAGCGTGGATATGCTGGGCGACGGGCGTGATGCGCTGATGCAGGCCAATGTAAGCATGGGTCTGGCGCTGTCGCACGATGAAATCGATTATCTGTTCGACAATTTCAAGCGCATCGGGCGCAACCCGACCGATGTCGAACTGATGATGTTCGCCCAGGCGAACTCCGAACACTGCCGGCACAAGATCTTCAATGCCGACTGGATTGTCGATGGCGAGAAGCAGGACCGTTCGCTGTTCGGCATGATCCGCGTCACCCACGAAAAGCACCCGCAGGGCACGGTGGTGGCGTATTCCGATAATTCGTCGGTGATCGAAGGTGCGGAGATCGAACGCTTTTATCCGGCAGATGGCGGCGGTTACGGTTATAGCCGCGAACTCACGCACATCCTGATGAAGGTCGAAACGCACAATCATCCGACGGCGATATCGCCGTTCCCCGGCGCATCGACCGGTGCCGGTGGCGAAATCCGCGATGAGGGTGCCACCGGACGCGGTGCAAAACCCAAAGCCGGCCTGAGCGGATTTTCGGTATCCAATCTGCGCATACCCGGCGGTGAGCAGCCGTGGGAAGCCAACCCGGTCGGCAAACCGGGACGCATCGCCTCGGCGTTGCAGATCATGCTCGACGGGCCGGTCGGCGGCGCGTCGTTCAACAATGAATTCGGGCGCCCCAATCTCACCGGTTATTTTCGCAGCTACGAAATGCGCGTCGGCAAGGAAGTGCGCGGGTATCACAAGCCGATCATGATCGCCGGCGGTCTGGGCAACATCGCCGCGCAACATACTGCGAAGAACGCGCTGCCGGAAGGCGCACTGATGATCCAGCTGGGCGGCCCGGGCATGCTGATCGGTCTCGGGGGCGGTGCGGCGTCGAGCATGGATACCGGCGCCAATCAGGAAGACCTGGATTTTGATTCCGTGCAGCGCGGCAATCCGGAAATCGAACGGCGCGCGCAGGAAGTCATCGACCGCTGCTGGGCCTTGATGGCGAACAATCCGATCCTGTCGATTCATGACGTCGGCGCCGGCGGACTGTCGAATGCGCTGCCGGAACTGGCGCACACGGCGCATCGCGGCGCGCGTTTCGAGCTGCGCGAAGTGCCGAGCGAAGAGCCGGGCATGTCGCCGCTGCAGATCTGGTGCAACGAGGCGCAGGAACGCTATGTGCTGGCGATCGCGCCGAAAGAGCTGGAACGTTTCCGCGCGATCTGCGAGCGCGAGCGCTGCCCGTTTGCAGTGGTCGGCACGGCGACGGCAGACGGTCAGTTGCAGGTGCATGACCGCGTTTTTGATAACAATCCCGTCGATATGGAAATGTCGGTGCTGCTGGGCAAGCCGCCAAAGATGCTGCGCGACGTCAAACGCATGGTGCGCGAGGGGCAGGTGTTCGACGCGGCGGGTATCGACATCCGCGAGGCGCTGTATCGCGTGCTGCGACTGCCGACCGTCGCTGACAAGACTTTCCTGATCAGCATCGGTGATCGTACGGTGGGCGGCATGACCGCACGCGACCAGATGGTCGGGCCGTGGCAGGTGCCGGTGGCTGATGTCGCGGTAACGCTGATGGGCTACCACGCGACCTGTGGTGAAGCGATGGCTATGGGTGAGCGCACGCCGCTGGCGGTGCTCAATCCGCAGGCCTCCGGGCGCATGGCGGTCGGCGAGGCATTGACTAATATTGCCGCTGCGGCCATCGCCAAAATCGGCGACGTCAAGCTGTCGGCGAACTGGATGGCGGCTGCCGGTCATGCCGGCGAAGATGCCGCACTGTTCGATACCGTGCATG
>CAIZLW010000046.1 GCA_903933915.1 uncultured beta proteobacterium
CATCCGCTACCTGGGCCGCGCCGTCGCCCAGTCGCCCTTCAAGCAAACGATCGACAAAGCCGTAATGCAATGGATGCGCTACCGGCTGAGCCATAAACTCCCGGAGCTTCCGTTGCCGGACGAGGACGATTTTCTGAAAGGAATCGAAATGCTCGAAAAAAATCTGGACCGAATCCACGCCAAGACCCTCGCAGAGGGGATGATGCTTGGCAAGATTGAAGGAAGGCTTGAAGGAAGGCTTGAAGGCGAATCCACGCTCCTTGAACGCCTGCTCACCAAACGATTCGGCGCGCTCACCGACGAGGTGCGCGGCCGCCTCCGGACGGCGACTTCGGCGCAGCTTGAAGCCTGGGCGGAGCGGATTCTCGATGCGCAGATTTTGGCGGATGTGTTTAACGAGCATTGAAAGCCGGGGTAGCGTATGCAATGGGCTGGTTAGATCTGAGTCGGTGGATTTTTTATGCTCGTAATGTCTTCACAAAAGCAATCTTTATCGATGGATAGCCGGGTGCTGTCGCCGCTTGAGAGCCGAGGGTTTACGATTATTGAGCTGGTCATTGTGATTGTTTTGATTGGCATTCTTTCGGTAGCGGTTCTGCCGCGCTTTGCAAATACCTCGGATTTCCAGACGCGGGGTTTTCAGGATGAAACGCGGTCGCTGTTGCGCTATGCGCAAAAAGCGGCGGTTGCGCAGCGGCGTAATGTCTGCGTGACGCTGAACGCCACAGGGGTTACCCTGATGATTGACAATGGCGGAACGTGTAACGGCACGCTCACGCTGCCCAGCACGCCGCACGGCGGTACCGGGCTGGCCCCGTCGATTGGCAGTTTCAATTTTCAGCCGCTCGGCGACACCGATCAGGCGGCCAATATTACCGCGACGATTGATGGCACAGTCATTACTGTGGATTTTACGACCGGCTATGTTTACTAGCATCAAACCGAGGCGCTGTCGGCAGCGCGGCATGACATTGATTGAACTGATCATGTTCATTGTCATCGTCAGCGTTGGCGTGGCGGGAATTTTGGCGGTGATGAACGTGACGGTGAAATCGAGCAGCGATCCGATGGTACGCAAGCAGGCGCTGTCGATGGCCGAGGCGATTCTCGATGAGGTGCTGGCCAAGGATTATTCCAATCCTGCGGTCGGCGGCTACACGGAAACGGATGCTGCAACGTGCGCCAATCGAGTGCTGTACGATGATGTTGGCGACTATAGCTGCTTTGACGGCACGACGGATGGCAAGAAAATTCACGGTAACAGCACCCTGGGGGCGACTGCGATTACAGCGCTGTCGGCCTACCGGGCGACCATTGCCGTGGTGCCGACAACGCTGGGCACTATTGCGGCCAGTAAAATTACCGTGACGGTGACCGGCAGCGGCGAAACCATCGCGCTGTCAGGCTATCGGGCCAATTACTGACCATGACCCCACCTGCCCAATCCCTGCGTGGCTTCACACTGGTTGAAATGATCATGGTGATTGTCCTCACCGGCATCATTGCCGGCATGGTCGCGGTATTCATCAAAAGCCCGATCGACAGCTATGTAGACATGGCGCGACGTGCAGAGTTGACCGATATCGCCGATACCGCCGTGCGCCGGATGGCGCGCGACTTTCGACTGGCCTTGCCAAACAGCGTGCGCAACCCCGTTAACGATTCAGATCAATGCATTGAGTTCATGCCGACCAAAACCGGCGGGCGCTACCGGGTGGATCAAACCGGCACTTCGACCGGCGACATTCTGGATTTCACCGCCGTAACACCTGATGCCAGCTTCGACATGCTAGGACTCAATAGCAGCCTGGCGACCTCTGCCCAGATTATTGCCGGTGATGTCGTGGTTATTTATAACGACGGCAGCAGCAGTGGCAATGCCTACACCGGCAGCAACGCCATTGAAGTCGCGGCGGGCGGGGTTACTGCCGGCGCTACGAGCAACACGACAAAACTCACCTTTGTCGCTGCCAGCGGCGGAACCATTTTTGTCCGCAAGCAGTTTCCCAGCACCTCACCATCCTATCGTTTCAAAGTGTTGCCATCGGCTGCGCAAGTCGTCTCTTACGCCTGTAGCGGCGGCACGCTTTATCGCTACGCGCGGGATATCAAGGCACGTACTGCCGCCTGGAGCCAACCCGCCGACTGTGCAGCAATGACCAGCGGTGCTACGGCGGCCATTCTCGCAACACGGATCGGCACCGGAGCCAGTGACTGCAGCATCAAATATGATCCACCCGGCAGCGGGACCGGTACCGGGCGTTTCGGCATGATTTCGATTTCACTGACGGCCACACAAACCGGTGAAACGGTGAATCTCTACCATCAGGTACATGTGGATAACACGCCATGAAACCGGTTCGCGGCTTCAGCCTGCCCTCGGCCATCTTTCTGCTGGTGATCCTTTCATTGCTCGGCGCCTTCATGCTTTCGCTGTCGACCACACAAAGCATCACTTCGGCACAGGACGTGCAGGGATCGCGCGCTTACCGCGCTGCGCGTGCGGGGCTGGAGTGGGCGGTGGCCAGTATTTGTTACGGCAGCGGTGTGGCTAACCCGGATTATCCTGCCAGTACGTCTTGCCCTACCGTCGCAAGCACGACGTGCCCCACTCCGCCGGCACCGTTTAGCGTCGACGGTTTTGCTATTCAGGTCAGCTGTTCTATCCCGGCGCATGACGAAGGAGGAACAAGTCGTTATGTTTTCTTTGTTGAATCCACCGCCACGGCGGGGGGGGCTGTGGGCAGCCTGGGCTATGTTGAGCGAAGAGTAAGTACTTTTGTCGAGTTTTAGTTCTACGAAATCAATGGGCATTTCGGTGCTTGTTTCGTGCACTTTCAGGAGAATTATCTTTTTGCATCAATCAGTAAATTGACAGCATTGTTTTTTTGTCCTAGCGTGAAAATGGTCGCAGCACAGAACGAAAGACTTTGCGAACGTGATCCCGAAAACAGCTTTTTTACGAGGTGCCGGGCTGAACCGGGTTTTGCCAAATCAAGCGATGGTTGCTGAGGCGTTTTTATTTTTGAGATGGTTATGATCAATCGTGCTCTGTCCTTGTTCTTCATCATGCTAGTGGCTGCCACAGCGCATGCTCAGATTGCCTATCAATCCGCATCACAAGCCTATGGCCTGAATACCTTTATTGCTCTGGTGGGAACAGGCAACGCACCAACGCGAGACGACTGTGGTGCTATTACACCGTCAATCCCGACAGGCAGCACGGGCGATATACTGATTGCCGTGGTCAACGCACGAGAATTGGGCGCTACGCTGACCAAGAGTACTGCCTGGACGCAGTATCATGCGGGTAACTATAATGGTGATGAGGAAGTAAGTGTTGCCATCTATTACCGCATTGCCGATGGCGTCAATGACAGCTTGACGGTAACCCAGGCCGGAACCTGTAGCAGCCTTGCAGCCCAGGTGGCACGCTTTTCAGGCGTTGATACGTCATCCCCTTTTGAGGGGACGATTGCTACAAAGACGGGTAATGCCAAGAAACTTGCTACCGAAACGATCACAACCACCTCCAGTGACGCAATGTTGCTCGTCGCAACGGCGCTCGGCGACAACCAGAGTGTTACTCAACCGAGTGACTGGAGTTCAGCCTTCGATTCGAGTTTAAATGTTTCCAGAGATCTTCAAATTTCACTGAAATATCAGTTGCAAACAAGCGCCGGGTCAAAAAGTTTCTCTAATTGGGATATTGGAGGGAAAAAGGATGAAACCTATTACAGCATGCTCTTTGCCCTCAAGCCTGCCAGCGGCGGTGGGCGCAATATTTCGATACCAATGCCTTCCGGCGTCGTCGCCAATGATCTATTGATTGCATCGGTGGCGGTACGTTATAACGCTGCGACGGTCTCGCCACCATCCGGCTGGGCGCTCATTAGTGATGGCACAGACACACTTGATAGTCAGCAGGTCAGCGGGGCGTCATCCTGTAGTAGCGGCACTACTGCGGGAATTCGTTTGCTTAGCTATTACAAGGTGGCCGTGGCTGGCGAACCTACCGCTACGTTTTCCTATAGTTCGACCTGTAATGATACTGGCTTTGGTGCTGGAGGCATTCTGCGTTTTACCGGAGTTGATGTTTCCAATCCCTTTGTCGATGTGGCGAAGGCGCTAACAACAACTAGCACCAGCCATGCAGCACCGGCAGTCAGCCCTGGCGTCGCTAACACCATGTTGGCAACCGTCCATGCTTATGGTAGCTCGCGATTATGGAGTACGACACCAACCAGCATGACCGAGCGCGTTGATCAGCGTTCCTACGATGCAGATCAGAGCACGGGCACGACTCTTGGAATGTTCACTCAGTCTTTAAGCGCCACAGGGAGCACCGGGACGCGTACCGCTATTGGTGCTGGCGATGCCGATAATGGCGCGACACACTCAATCACCTTGCGCCCTGGTGGGCTGGATCACATTCGTATCGAGCATGATGGTAGCGGTGCCGGTTGCGCACCAGAAACAGTGACCGTCAAGGCTTGTACCAATGCTGCTTGTAGCGCGCTATATTCCGGCACCGTAACGACCACGCTGTCGCCATCGGGCTGGAGCAGTAATCCGCTGACATTTACAGGCGGTAGCGCGACGGCTACGCTGACGGTGACCAGTGCCGGTACCGTTACGCTCGGTGCCGCTTCAACCACGCCAACAGCAAGTAATGCCACGCGCTGCTTCAATGGCGCAACCGAAACCTGTGCGATGACAGTCAGTGCTTGCCCCTCGGCAACATGCGCCAGCGGTACCCTCACCAGTGGCATTATTAACACCTATTATCCTGGAACGGCCTCTGTATCGGCTGGCGCGACCATTATTTCAATCGGGGCGGCTTCCGGAGCCAGCACGGTATTGGCGGCCAATGATCTGGTGCTGATCCAGCAGATGCAGGACGCCGTGATTACTACGGGCAATGATTCCGGCTATGGCGTTGCCAGCGCTGTTAATGCAGGTAAATACGAATACGCCAAGGTTGCCTCGGTCGGGGTCGGCACGGTGACTTTGACGACTGCGCTGAGCAACGGGTATACGTCGCTAACGCCCTCCAGTGATGCTACTCAACAGAAAACTTTTCAGGTTATCCGGGTGCCGGTTTACTCCAGCGGGACGTTGCCCGCATCAGGGCTGACTGCGAAGGCCTGGGATGGCAGTTCAGGTGGCGTTTTGGTATTCGACGTCATCGGGGCACTGGCGCTTAACAGCGCGACCGTTGATTTGACTGGCAAGGGTTTTCGCGGCGGTGGTGGTTATGGCAGCACGAGCGGAAGTGGTTCCAGCACAGACTATCGCACTCCGGCCCGCACAAATGGTGCCAACGGTGCTAAAGGTGAGGGTATTGCAGGAGCATCGTACCGTATGTTCAACGGTACAACTACCATCACGGGCAGTTGGGAAGGTTATGTCAACGGCTCCGCCGCACGCGGCGCACCGGCCAACGCAGGGGGAGGGGGTACCGATGGCAATCCTGGCAGCAATGACGAGAATACTGGCGGCGGCGGTGGCGCTAACAAAGGCAGCGGTGGCAAAGGGGGAATTGGCTGGTGCGGTGAGTTTGATGAAAACGACCCGTCACCCTATGGATGCTCTGATTCCGGTGGTGTCGGTGGTGCTGCAGTCAGTGCGCTGGCGGCGACCCAATTAACCTTGGGCGGCGGTGGCGGGGCTGCTACTTCGAACAACAGCACCGGTACCCCGGGCGCGGGTGTCGCCAGCAGTGGCGCAGCGGGGGGGGGGATTGTCATGATCCGGGCAGGCACACTGACCGGCGCAGCAACCTTTAACGTTAATGGTGCAGATGCCAATGATACGGTCTGTAATGATGGCAGTGGCGGTGGTGGTGGTGGCGGTGTGGCGATGATTTCCGCTGCGTCGGGTATCAGCGGGGTCACTATTAATGCCAAAGGAGGAGAAGGTGGAACCAATCTCAATCCCTCCAGTTGCTCTTCTGCACCACACGGCCCAGGCGGCGGTGGTGGTGGCGGTTATGCCATCACCACATCAGCGCCAGCTGCATGCGTAACTACGGGCGGTGCAAGTGGAAAATCCTACGATGGCGGTGTTGACTTTGGTGCCTATGGTGCTGGTGCCGGGAGCTCTGGGGCATGCGCTACAAGTGCTACGCTGGCGACCAGCCTGCCCGGCAAAGTGTTGGGCGAAGGGCCGTGCTCATCTGTGCTTGCCCACTATGCGATCAGCTATCCGCTGGGTAATCCGGGGGTGACCTGTGAGGCGCTGGCCGTACGGATCACCGGGCATGACGCGGCGGACGGCGAAGTTGCGCCTGCGGGAACGCAAATTACATTGACCACCACGCCGGCAACGGGCGGTTGGGCTCTGAAGACCGGCACGGCAGCCAACTTTACCGGCGGCAACAAATATACGTTCGACGGGACTGAAAAATACGCCGAATTCTGGCTGACACAGACCACGGCGACCACAGCGCCGCATATCGATATTGATGTAACTGATGGCAGCAAGACCGACACTGACGGCAGTGCCTCTGAAGACGCCAAGGCGCAGTTCACCGATACAGCATTCAAGTATTACGCCTGTGCGGGGGCCACTTGCTCCGGTAGCTGTTCAGAGGTTGCCATCAACGACCAGATTGCCGGCAAGGACTCCAGCGCAAGCCCCAACGAGCAACTGCTTTGCCTGCGTGCTGTTCGCAGTACGCCAGCGAGCCAATGTGCTGCCGCGCTGAATGGCGCTCAGAATGTCGATTTCGCCTACGAATGCGACAATCCGGCGACCTGCTACGGCAGCAATATGCTGAGTATCAACGGCGGTAGCGCAACGACCATTCAACGCAATAACGACGGCACGGTTTCTTCCGGCGGCGGCAGTTATTCGCCGGTCAGCATGACCTTCGATGCCAGCGGTTATGCGCCGTTCAACTTCATTTACAGCGATGTCGGGAAAATCACGCTGCATGCACGCAAGATCGTTTCTGCCGGCAGCGGCACGCCGCCAAGTTCGGGCTACACCCTTTACCAGTCCTCCAATTCATTTGTCGTCAAGCCTTATGGTTTCAAACTGTCGGGTTTGAGTTGTGCGACGGCGGA
Source organism: uncultured beta proteobacterium (assembly GCA_903933915.1). Taxonomy (GTDB): domain Bacteria; phylum Pseudomonadota; class Gammaproteobacteria; order Burkholderiales; family SG8-41. The sequence continues at coordinate 7,071 of CAIZLW010000046.1, forward strand.
TAACAAGAGCGCAGTGGCCGGGGCGTTCTGTGTGGCGGGCGGCACTTTTACCGGTACGGTTACCTCGGTGATCTACGATTCGAGCCAGTCCAGTAACCTCGGCGCGGCCACGCCGAGTTTCGGGCGTGAAGCCAGTGCGCAGACGGTCAGCTTTTCGCCCAGTGCGTTGGTGATGCCGACGGTCGCCGCTGGGGGCGCGCTCAGTGCGTTCACCTCGTCCTCGGTTGGCAGCTTCAGCGGTACGCCCAATGTATCGACCGCAACGATGGTCTGGCCAAACGTGGGCACGTTCACGATCAAGCCGACCATGGATTATCTGGGAACGGGCGATATGACGGCTGCCGGGATCAGCGACAGCACCACCTTCGCCGGGAATGTGGGACGTTTTTATCCTGACCGGTTTACGCTGCTCAGCGGTGCGGTGACGCCGGCATGCAGCACCTTTACTTATATGGGGCAGCCATTCAGCCTCGCCTACACGCTTGAGGCGCGCAACAAGAATGGTGCCGCAATCACCGGCAATTATTTTTATGCTGCATCCGGCGGCTATAACACCGTGGCCACGCCGGTTCTGGTGGCTGAGGACGGCCTGGCTGCCAATCAGGGCGCAGACCTTGGCAGCCGCATCAGCGGGCTGGGTTCGCCGGTCTGGTCTGCCGGAAGCTATGTGGTGAGTTCAAGTAGCGCCGTTTTTTCACGGCCGACAGCGCCGGTAAACCTGGTTGTCAGCACGCCGGCAACCTTTGCAGAAGCCTGGAATCCCTTCGATTTGTTGGCGGTTGGCGTGAAATCGGTGGATGCTGACGGGGCGGTGGTCGCTTCCGGCGATTTGCGCGCAACGACCTCCGGTGTGTGCACCACGCCAGGCACCCTCGCGGCAACCGATTGCGATGCCAAACAGATTGGATCAAGCACCAAAATGCGTTATGGGCTGTTGTGGCTTGGCAATGCGTATGGCACCGATCAAGCGAATCTTGCCGTGCCTTTTGTCACGCGCTACTGGAACGGCAGCGCTTTCGTCAAAAATACGCTGGACAATTGCACCGCGCTTGCGCCCGGCAATATTTCGCTGGGCAACAAGCAGGGCGGCTTGACCGCTTACACCGGCCCGGTTTCGGTCAGCGCCATCAGTGGCGGGGCCGGCACCATCACCCTGCCCAAGCCTGGCACGGCGACCGCCGGCAGCGTTGATCTGGTTGCCGTTGCGGGTACGGCCGGAACAACGACTAACTGTGGCGGCCTGAGCGGGGGGGCGACGGCAGGTTTAAGCCACTTGACGGGCCTGTGGTGTGGTTCAAGCTATGTTAATCCGACCGCGCGCGCTACCTTTGGCATTTTTGGCAGCAGTTTGAAAAAAGGTCCGATCTATATCCGGGAAAATTTTTGAGGGGTGCGATTCAGGCGGCTGGTTTTTCTTGCCGATCCTGGTGCTCTGGCGGCAGCGCATTTGAAGTTGACTGCCGACCAGCCTCCTCGGCGGCTGAAATCCACGCACTGTTGGTTTTCAGCGTGCCCGGCTACTGCGAGCGCAACTGGCCGAGCTTGTCGTTCAGTCCCTGTAATGCGGTCTGGGTTTCTTCGCCGCGATTGAGCAGGTCGGCCATGCGCTTCATGAAATCGCCGACCATGTTTTGCAGGAAGCTTTCCTGACCTTCGGTCAGCCCCAGCCGGAAGAACGAATTGGCGAGGGTTTCCTGGAGCGAAGTCACCAGCGCGGCGCTCTCGGTGCTGTTCTGCTGGTGTGCGCCGCGCAGGGACAGGATGGTTTCGGACACGCTTTCCAGCGCGAGCAGGATGCCGGCCTGGCTGCGACGGTTGGACTCGTCGGTTTCAATGGCCTTGAGGCGGGAGTCGACGCTCTGTGCGGCGACTGAAAGGTGGTCGCGCAGGCGGCCGCAGTATTCCGGGTCCTGGAGCGGCAAGTCATTGACCATCAGCGTGATGCGCTCAAAATTATGCACGCTGCGTTTGCGGAACTCGAAGATGCGGCCGAGATTGCGCACATGATCAATCACCGAGATTTCCAGCGGCAGATTGATGCCGGCGGCACTGACGGTGCGTGCGCCCTGCGCCATCCGGGTCTGCACGACGCCATCAAGCTTGTAGCGTTGCAGCAGTTCGAGCAAGCCTTCGGCGATTTCGTCGGTGTGCTCCCAGGCGATCAGCTTGCTCATGAACTGCAGCAGGATGCCGGTTTCATCCATGCTGGCCATGACCAGCGACGACAGGTACTCGGCCGCTTCAACCTGCTCGGCGAGCGACAGCTGGTTGCGCACGATCTGTTGCGCGACCTTGAGTTTGCGCAACACCTCTTCCGGCTCGAAGGGCTTGACAATGAAGTCCTCGCCGCCGGCGTCATAACCCAGTATCCGCGCATCGATCGTGTCGTGGCTTGAAACGAAGGTCACCGGAATCCGGTGCAGGAGGCCGTCATCCTTCAGCTGGCGGCAGAAGGCGTAGCCGTCCATGCCGGGCAGGCTGACGTCGAGCAGGAACATGTCGGGTTTTTCGGCAGCCAGTCGATTCTGGCAATCTTCCGCACTGGAAAAAGTCTCGACCACACAATCCGCTTCAAGAATGGAGCGCAGGATGTCGAGAATCAGGGGGTCGTCGTCTACTACAAAAACCTTGAAGGAATTAGTCATTTCGCACTTGTCAGATAGTTGTCAAATTGTTTTCGAATGGTTCTCGGCTGGGGAATCGCTGAATTTACGGGCGATCTGCTCGAATTCAGCAGCCACTTCAATGAAGCAATCGACAACATCGGGGTCGAAGTGCTGGCCACGCTCGTTGCGAATGATAGCAAGCGCAGCGTCATGCGACATCTCATTCTTGTACACGCGCCGGCTGATCAGCGCGTCATAGACATCGGCCACCGCCATCAGCCGCGCGGCCAGCGGAATCGCCTCGCCGGCCAGCCCCTCGGGGTAGCCGCTGCCGTTCCAGCGTTCGTGGTGGGCGTAGGCGATATCGATGGCAATCCGGAAAAAGGCGCCGTCCGTCTTCACGCGGTCTTCCGCCGAGCGCAGCGCATCGCGGCCAAGCGTGGTATGGCGCTTCATGATGCCGAACTCTTCCGCGGTCAGTGCGCCCGGCTTGAGCAAAATGGAATCGGGAATCCCGACCTTGCCAATATCGTGCAAGGGGGCAAACTTCCAGATCATTTCCCAATCCCGGGCCTGCGCGCTGTCGCGAAATTTTTTCATCGTGCCGAGTCGGCCGGCCAGCAACTCGACATAAGCCCGCGTGCGATGAATGTGGTTGCCGGTTTCGTTATCGCGGGTTTCTGCAATCGAGCCCAGCGCAACAATCGTCAGATCCTGGCTGACCTGCAGCTCCGTGGTTCTGGTTTCGAGGTCCCGGGTGCGCAGGCCGACCATCTGCTCCAGATGCACATTCTGGTTTTGCAGCAGATCGCGCGCTTCGCGCAGGCGCAGGTGCGTTTGCACGCGCGCCAGCAGGATCGGCAGGGCGACCGGCTTGGTCACATAATCCACCGCACCGAGTTCGAGGCCATGCGTGACATCGGCGACATCCGAATGGCTGGACAGGAAAATGACCGGCACGGCCGCCGTCAGCGGATTGCGCTTGAGTGCGCGACAGACTTCATAGCCCTGAATGTCCGGCAGATCCACGTCGAGCAGGATCAGATCGGGGATCGGGTGCAAGCCGGCCAGTTCCAGCCCCTGCAAACCGCAGGTCG
>CAIZLW010000047.1 GCA_903933915.1 uncultured beta proteobacterium
CCGCTTACAAAGCGGGCGCTCTGCCATCTGAGCTTCAAGGGCGTTTAAAGTTAAAATAACAACTCGCGCTATTTTACGGAATGGAAAACTTTGTGTGCAAGAATCTAACCACTTTGTCGCGTTTATCGCGCTTTTATGCACTTCTCTCCCTCTGATTTACCTATGAGCGGGCTGCGCGGTAAGTGCTTAAAATCCCTCGGCGCAAGCCATGCCGGTTCAAGTCCGGCCTCGCCCACCACTAATTTGACAGTGACATGATCGTATTTGACCTCGGCTGTGACAACGACCATCGCTTTGAAGGCTGGTTCAGCTCAAGCGAGGAATTCGAGCGTCAGCAGAAGGAAAATTTGCTGACCTGCCCGATGTGCGGCAGCCAGACCATCAACCGGCTGGTGACCGCTGCGCGCGTCAATACCGGACGCACGGAACCCTCCGTTCCGTCACCGTATGAACAGGATGCCGCGCAATACGCCAATTTCGATGCGGCGCGCATGCTCAAGCTGATTTCCCACATTGTCGAAAGCACCGAGGATGTGGGACGTTCCTTTCCCGAAGAAGCGCGCAAGATCCACTACAAGGAAGCGCCGGAGCGGCAGATCCGCGGCACGGCATCGCCGCAGGAAGTGGATGCGCTGCGTGATGAAGGCATCGATGTGATTCCGCTGCCGGTGCCGCCACACTTGGACGGCAAGCCGCACTGAGGCAGAGGGATATTTATAAGTAATTGTTTATAAAAGATTATTTTAAACTTTCTTGAATGCCGGATCAGTCCGGCATTGTTCATTGCGGATCCTCAACCGCAACCGAAGCGGTGCAGGCCGGCAGCTTGATCCGTATCAAAGTGAACCCGAGGTAGCGTGATATTCTGTTTTTGCGCAGATGATTTTTTGCCGCATAAATGAAAATTCATATTCGAGAGGATTCAAATGTTCAAGCACATCCTGTTGCCCACCGACGGATCCAAGCTGGCTGATCGCGCCATCATTCACGGCATCAATCTGGCTAAGTCGCTGGGCGCAAAATTGACATTGCTGAGCGTAGTTCCGGAATTCCGCATGATCGCTGACGAAAGCTTTGCGATGCCGATGAGCATGCAGGCGAAACAGCGTTACGAAAAAGAAGCCAAAGTACTTGCAGAAAAGAAACTGGCGACCGTCAGTGCGCATATCGCAAAGGCGGGTTTGCAGTCGACTTCCGTGGTGGTATCGAGCGATCTGCCGTACCAGCAGATCATTGAAGTGGCCCGCAAGCGCAAATGCGACGTGGTGGTCATGGCGTCTCACGGTCGTCGTGGACTGACCGGCCTGTTGCTCGGCAGTGAAACGGTCAAAGTGCTCACGCATAGCAAGATCCCGGTTCTCGTTGTCCGCTGAAGCGCGGCCGAGCCGCAAAGGTGACTGATTCCACCCCCAGCGCTGCGGCAGCGGCCCTCAGCGAAGGGGTGGTCCGTTTCCTGCGTTCGCACCCGCCTTTCAGTCAGATGGAAGATGCGGCGCTGCAGTTTCTGGCCACCCATGTTGTTCTCGGTTATTACCCCAAAGGCACGGTAATTCTCGATACAGATCAGCCGCGGCCACTGGCTTTTCATATCATCCAGCGCGGAACCGTACAGTTGCTGCCCTTCAATGCGGCGCATAGCGATGACCTCCATCCGGTCACCATGGGGCCCGGTGAATGTTTTTCGGTCAGCGCCATGCTTGAGAACCGCCCGGTGATTGCGCCGTATACGGCAGTGACAGACACTTTCTGTTATGAGTTGCCGGCCGAACATTTCCCGGAACTCCTCGACCGCAGCCCGGTATTCCGCGAGTTCACCACCGAGTTCCTTGCCAGCATGCTGCGGGAATCAAGGCGGCTCATTCAGCTGAATTACAACTCGACAGCCGGCGAGCAGCAGACGATGAGTCGCACGCTGCGATCGCTGATTACCCGCCAGCCGGTGACTTGTAGCGCAGAAACGCCTTTGATCGATGTGCTGCGCATCATGCAGAGCCGCAAAATCGGTTCCATGCTGATCACCGATGGCGAGGAACGGCCGGTTGGCATATTCACCCGCCACGATGTGCTGGACCGCGTGGCGCTGGCGCATTGCGACCTCATGCGCCCAATCAGCGACGTGATGACGCCAAATCCGCTGACGCTTCCGGCAGAAGCCAGTGTCTATGAAGCGACATTGCTGATCGCCAATCGCGGCATCCGGCATATCCCCGTCTGTGATGGCCATCGCCTGGTGGGCGTGGTCACCGAGCGCGACCTTTTTGCGCTGCAAAGAGTCAGCGTGCGCAGCATCAACCGGATCATTGCGGAAGCAAATTCCATTGAGGATCTGCAGCGTGCGGCGGCTGATATCCGCAGACTTGCCCGCAGCATGCTGGGGCAGGGGGTATCAGCCGAGCACATGACGCTGATCATCTCGACCTTGAATGATGCCCTGGTGCGTCAGGTGTTGGACATTGAGGCATCTCAGCATGACTTGCAGGGCATACGCTGGAGCTGGCTGGCCTTCGGCAGTGAAGGGCGGTACGAACAGACCATCAGCACCGATCAGGACAATGGTCTTATTTATGATTGCGGCACTGCTACGTCTGATACGGTGCGTGCCCGATTGCTGCCGTTTGCGCAGACCGTGAATCGCGCCCTTGATGTCTGCGGTTTCCCGCTTTGCCGGGGCAATATCATGGCGGGCAACCCGCACTGGTGCCTGAGCCTTGAAGAATGGCGGGAGCGTTTCGATCAATGGGTCGCGAATACCGATCCGCAAGCCCTGCTGAGCGCAGTGATTTTCTTTGATTTTCGCAACCTTTATGGCGATGAAACGCTTGCAGACAAGCTGCGCGAGCATCTGATTTCAAGTGCCAGGGGCAACAGCCGCTTTCAGAGGCAGCTTGCCCAGTATGCGCTGGAGAGCAAGCCGCCACTGGGAATGATCAGCGATTTCATCACTGAAAACGAAGGTGAGGCACGCGGCACCATTGACCTGAAAAAAACAGGTGCGCGACTGTTTACAGACGCCGCGCGGGTAATGGCGCTGGCCACCGGTGTAGCCCATACCAATACTGTGCAGCGCTTGCGTCAGGCCGCACCGGCGCTGAAGATAACATCCGGCGAAATTGATGCGATTGTGGAGGGCTTCTATTTTATCCAGGCACTACGCCTGCGCGGCCAAATGTCGACTGATCCGGCCATCCGCGACCCCAACCGGATCGATCCCTCGACGCTCAACGAAGTCGACCGCCGCATACTCAAAGAAAGCCTGCGGCAGTTGCGCAAGCTGCAAAGCCGACTCGCACTGGATTACCAGTTGTGAGGTGGAGCGCTTGAACTGGTTGCGCCGGTTATTCCGGCGAAATCCCGTGCTGAGCCTTGAGCAGTCGCTGGCGCTGACCGCTTACCGCTCGCACTCGCAGATCGCCGGAGCGGCGCCACTGGACACGCTGCGTTTCGTGGTCGCGGATGTGGAAACTACCGGACTCAATCCGTTCGCCGATCAGTTGATTTCGATTGGAGCGGTCGAGATGATTAAAGGCGGCATCAGGCTGCACAGCGGTTTTGAAGTGGTGTTCCGCCAGCCGCAGGCCAGCCCCAATGCCAACATCCTTGTGCATGGCATTGACGGTACGACGCAGCTCGGCGGCGTTGATCCTGCAGCGGCCACGCTTCAGTTCCTTGATTTCATCCAGAACGCACCGCTGGTGGGGTTTCATGCCGACTTTGATCGCTTGATGATTGATCGTGCGACTAACAAGGCTGTGGGGCTTGCGCCATCGAATTCCTGGCTGGACCTCGCCTATCTGGCGCCCGCAGTGATGCCTGAACCAGGGCGCAGGTTGCCGCGCGGGTTCGATGAGTGGATGGACAAACTCGGCATCGTCAATCAGGCGCGCCACAATGCGCTGGCCGATGCGCTGGCCACCGCCCAGTTGCTTCAAGTTGTTCTGGCGCGGGCCAAGGCTCAGGGGATCAACACGCTGGCCAGCCTGGTCAGGTTGGAGCAGGATCAACGGTGGCTCAAACAGCGCTGAGCGCTGTGCGATCATCTTCCTTGAAGCCCGTGCCGGATGTGCATCGTTTGCGTTCGATGTGGTGTAATCGGGGCCAGCCACCGAAAACAAGAAACGCCGCCAGAGCGCCCCAAACCGCCGTCACCCCCATTCGTCGATGAACAGTCTCAAATCCCTGCTGAGCCCGGCATCCATTGCCATCCTCGGAGCATCCGCCGAGTTGAACAAAGTCAACGGCCGCACTTTGCGCTTTCTGCTCGAAAAGGGTTACCAGGGACGTATTTTTCCGGTCAACCCGAAATACGAAACCATCGCCGGACTGCGTTGTTATCCCAACGTGGCGGCGCTGCCGGAAGCGCCTGATCTTGCAGTAATTGCGGTGCCGGCAGCCCATGTGCTGTCCTCGGTGCGTGAACTCGGTAAACGGGGCGTACGTTCGGCGATCATTTTCAGTTCGGGTTTTGCCGAGTTGGGCGAGGCGGGGCGGAATCTTGAGCATGAAATCACGGCGGCGGCGCACGAGTCCGGCATCCGGCTCTGCGGCCCGAATTGCCTGGGACTGATCAACGCCTGGGATCATGTCATTGCCACTTTCGGTCAATTTGCTGAAGGCCCGACGCCACCGGGCCCCGTCGCCTTTGTCACGCAGTCCGGTGCATTCGGTACCGCCATTGCCGCACTGGCCCGTCGACGCAGACTCGGACTTGGTTACTTCATCAACACTGGTAATGAGTGCGATATCGATTTCGTGCAGATGATGCGCGCCGTGCTGAACGACGAACGCATTATTGTCGGTGCCGGCTATCTTGAGGGCGTTCGCGATGGTGCCGGGCTTAAATCGCTGGCGGCATACGCGCTGGAGATCGGCAAACCGCTGACGCTGACCAAAGTCGGCCGCACCTCGGCAGGAGCAAAAGCCGCGGCCTCGCATACCGGCGCGCTGGCTGGCAGCGATGCGGTGTTTGACGGGGTGATCCGCGGCCTGGGTATTATCCGCGCCCGCAATGAAGAGCACATGCTGGACATTGTCGAAGTGCTCAGCAGCAGCAAACTGCCTGAAGGCTGCGGACTCGGCATCGTGACGCAGTCCGGTGGCGCTGGCGTGCTGATGGCGGATCGCGCGGAAGAGATGGGATTGCGGGTTGCCGACCTGTCGCCGCAGACGCGAACGGCATTGGCTGAAGTCATTCCGGCTTTCGGCACCACCGGCAATCCGGTCGATGTCACCGGCCAGTTTGTTTCCGACCCCAATCTGCTGCTCGACAGCATGCGCATCATGATGGATGACGCGCAAGTTCACGTCGGCATCGTCTGGCTGCAGTTGATGGATGCCCATGTTGACCGCCTTGCGGAGATATTCAAAAAAATCAAGGCGCTGATTGCCAAACCGTGGATCGTCTGCTGGGTCGCCGCGCCGGATGAGGCACTGACGAAAATGCGCCAGTTGGGCATTCCCGTTTTACGCGGCGCCGAACCGGCAGTTGATGCGGTTGCCGCGCTGGTGCGTTACGCTGATGCACGGCGGCACTGGCTTGCTGATGCGCCTGCGCGTATTGCGCTGCAGTTGCCGGAGATGGATCTGCCGGTACAACCCGGGCCGGTATCGAGTATGGACGGGCAGTCGCTGCTGCAAGCCTGCGGCATACCAACGGCTGCGGCACAACTGGCGAAGACCGCTGATGAAGCGGTAGCTGCTGCGCGGATGCTCGGGTATCCGGTGGTATTGAAAATCGAATCCCCGGACATCCTGCACAAGACCGAGGCCAGGGGTGTGGCGCTTGACCTGAAGGATGAGTTGGCGGTGCGCACGGCGTACGGACAACTGGTCGCCAATGCCCGGCAGTACAAGTCAGATGCAAGGGTAGCAGGCGTGCTGGTGCAAGCGATGGCGCAAGGCGATGTCGAACTGGTGATCGGCCTGAAGCGCGATCCGGTTTTCGGCCCTGTGGTCATGGTCGGGCTGGGCGGCGTGCTGATCGAAGTATTCAAGGATGTCGTTTTCCGCGCGGCGCCGGTGACGGAGCATGAGGCTTTGCGCATGCTGGATGAATTAAAAAGCAGGGTCGTGCTGGACGGTGTCCGCGGCAAACCGCCCGTCGACAAAGCGGGGCTGGCGCGCATGCTCAGCGCGGTGTCGCGGTTCGGCGTCGCTGCAGGTCCGCGTCTGGCCGAGCTTGACTTGAATCCGGTGCTTGCCGGACCGCAGGGCGTGACCGCAGTGGACTGGCTGATGGTGTTTGACTAATCGTAAAGGGAATCCCCATGGATTTTGAATTGCCGGAAGAGTTGCGCATGCTGCGCGAGACCGTCGCCCGATTTGTGCGCGAAGAATTGCTGCCGCTGGAACGGGACGTCATCAAGAGAGAGGCGGAGCGCGGCCTGACCGACGCGCCGCTGATTGATCCGGATGTTGAAAAACATCTCGCCGACAAGGCACGCGAGATCGGTCTTTTCGGCATTGATGTGCCCGAAGAATATGGCGGCCAGAACATGGGCATGCTGGCCAAGGCTGTTGTCATCGAAGAATTGAAGACCAGCATCGTACCTTTCGTGCTGCCGCCGGACAGCCCCAATTTGTGGATGTTGCGCGAAACCTGCAAGGGTGAGCAGATCAACAAGTATTTGCTGCCTTATGCCAGCGGCGACAAAAAAAGTGCAATCGCCATTTCCGAACCGGGGGCGGGTTCCGATCCGGCGGGCATGAAAACACGTGCCGAATACAAAAACGGCAAATGGGTGCTCAACGGCCAGAAGATATGGATCAGCCATGCGCGCCATGCCGACTTCATGATCGTGATGGCGGTCACTGATCCGGCGAAAGGCTCGCGCGGCGGCATTACCGCATTCCTGGTCGATAAAGGCAGCAAAGGGCTGTCGATTCCCTCGGTGTTCAACACCATGGGCGAACACGCGCCTTACGCGGTGTTTTTCGACAACGTTGAACTGTCCGATGACCAGGTGCTCGGTGATGTAGGCAACGGCTTCGGCCCGATGCAGAACCGCCTCGGCGTCCGGCGCATGGAAATCGCCTGCCGTTCGCTGGGTTATGCCCGACGCTGCATGGACCTGATGCTGAAGCAGGCGAATGAACGCAAAACCTTTGGCGCAATGCTGGCCGAGCGCCAGCAGGTGCAGTGGTGGCTGGCCGACAGCTGGCAGGAAATGGAAATGGTGCGCTGGATCACCTGGCGGCTGGCGTGGAAGATGGACAAGGGGGGCGGTGACTGGCGGCGTGAAGCTGCGATGGTCAAGCTACAGGGCAGTGAAATGATCGCTCGCGTATCAGATCGCGCGATACAACTGCTCGGTGGCATGGGAGTCTCCAAAGACCTGCCGCTGGAATACATTGCACGTGCCTGTCGCGTATTCCGTATTTTCGAAGGGCCCAGTGAAGTGCACCGCTGGTTCATTGCCCGCGATTTATTGCGCAACGGCATGCCGGTCGACTGAGGGATTGCCTGGCGCCCGTGCCCGGTGGCATCGGTTAAAATAGAGGAGTTTTGTATTTAACACATTGTGAACTTACGGGGACGATGATGAACGCACCGCAAACCATGACCGACCGCCTGCTCGCCGAGAAAAAAGACGGCATTGGCTGGATCACTTTTAACAACCCGGCTCGCCATAATGCGGTCTCATTCGAAATGTGGCAGGCGCTGCCCGTCGTGCTGGCGAATTTCGCCGCAGATCCTGATGTCGGCGTCATCGTGCTGAAAGGCGCGGGCGAAAAAGCATTCGTTGCCGGTGCCGATATTTCACAATTCAAGGAAAAGCGCAGCAGCGAAGATGCGGTACTGGCCTACAACAAGGCGGCCGACGACGCCGGCAGGGCACTGCAGGAATGCCCGAAGCCGACCATCGCCATGGTGCGCGGTTACTGCATCGGCGGCGGCACGGCGATTGCCGTGAACTGCGACATGCGCATTGCTGCCGATGATGCCAAGTTCGGCGTGCCCGCCGGTAAACTCGGGCTGGGATACCGCTTCGTCGGCATCAAACGCCTGACCGATGTTGTCGGTCCGGCATTCACCGCAGAAATCTTTTTCACTGCGCGCCAGTTCAATGCGCAGGAAGCGCTGCAGATGAATCTGGTGAACCGTGTGGTTCCGGCAGCGGAACTGGAGCAGTACACGGTTGACTACGCCAAGGTCATCGCAGGCAACGCACCGTTGACGCTGGCGTCGGTAAAAGCGTCGCTGATCGAATACGGCAAAGAGCCGGCAAAACGCGATCTCGACCGACTGCAGAAGATGGTCGATATCTGCTACAAGAGCGAGGACTACAAGGAGGGGCAGGCTGCCTTCGCTGAGAAGCGCAAGCCGGTGTTCAAGGGTAAGTAATTATAACTATTTGTTTTTATTGATATTTCAGGAATAATCATTATGGGTTTTGATGCCAACCGTGCCGATCTCTGCATCGGCGTGATCGGGACCGGTGCCATGGGTCGCGGCATTGTGCAGGTTGCCGCAGCTGGTGGCATGCACGTGCTGATGATGGACACGCGCGCAGGCGCTGCCGATGAGGCTCGTGATTTTGTCGCCAAGATGCTGAGCCGTGCCGCAGAGAAGGGCAGCATGACGCAGGCCGATGCCGACGCCGCCACAGCGCGGATCAAGGTCGCGCAGTCAATGGCCGAGTTCAAAGCCTGTCACATGGTCGTCGAGGCGATTATCGAAAACCTCGATGCCAAACGTGCGCTGTTCGGCGAGCTTGAAGAGATCGTCACGCCCGAGTGCATTCTCGCCACCAATACCTCGTCGATGTCGGTGACGACGATTGCGGCCAAACTGAAAACACCACAGCGGTTTGCCGGATTCCATTTTTTCAATCCGGTGCCGCTGATGAAACTGGTCGAAGTCATCGACGGCCTGCAGACCGAAAACTGGGTGTCCGAAGCGCTGATGGTGATCGGCAAGCGCATGACGCGCGAACCGGTGCGCCTGACCGATGCGCCCGGCTTCCTGGTCAATCAGGTCGGCCGCGGCTTCACGCTGGAAGCCTCGCATCTGGTCTACGAGGGCGTTTCGAACTTTGTTGATGTCGACCGCGTGATGCGCGATGTCGGTGGTTTTCGCATGGGTCCGTTCGAACTGATGGAACTGACCGGCCTCGACGTCACGCAACCCGCATCGGTGCTGATCTACAACCAGTTCTTCCAGGAACAGCGTTACCGCCCGAGCCTGATCATGCAGTCGCGCTACGAAGCAGGCGTGCTTGGCCGCAAGAGCAAGAAGGGCTTTTACAACTACGATGCGGAAATGAAACCCATCGTCGCGCCGGAAGCGCCGGCGCCGACGGCACGTCCTGACAGCGTCTGGGTCAGCAAAGCCGAACCGCAAGGCCATGAAGTGCTCACCGCGTTGCTGACTAAGCTGGGGGCAACGATTGAAACCGGCGCCAAGCCTTCCGCGACAGCGCTGATCCTCGTAACGCCCGTTGGCAAGGATGCCACCAGCTGCGCGGTGGAAGAGGGCCTGGATCCGAAACGTACGGTTGCGGTCGACACGCTGTTCCCGATGGTCAAGCGTCGCACCATCATGGGCACCCCACTGACCGAAGCCGCAGTGAAAGAAGCAGCGCACGGTCTGCTGGCCTCCGACGGCGTGCCGGTGACGGTATGCCGCGACAGCCCGGGCTTCATCGCGCAGCGTATTGTCGCAATGGTCGTCAACATCGGCTGCTCGATTGCGCAAAGCCGCACTGCACAGCCGACTGACATCGATAAAGCTGTGACTCTGGGCCTTAACTATCCGAACGGCCCGTTGAAATTCGGTGATGTCGTCGGTGTCGAAAAAATTCATCGCGTGCTCGTCAACATGAACACGCTGTATGCCGATCCGCGTTACCGCCCGAACATCTGGCTCACGCGCCGCGCGAAGCTGGGCGTTTCACTGCTGACCCCCGAACCCTGATCATTGAAGAGGAATAAATCATGCTCGACGCCTATATTTACGAAGGACTGCGCACCCCGTTCGGCCGCCATGGCGGCTCGCTGGCCAAGGTCCGCCCTGATGATCTGCTCGCCGAAGTGATGAAAAGCGTGATGGCGAAATCGAAATTTAAGATTGAACAGGTCGAAGACATCATCGTCGGTTGCGCCAACCAGAGCGGCGAAGACAGCCGCTGCGTTGCGCGTCATGCCGGTCTCTCCGCAGGTTTTCCGATTGAAATTCCCGGCACCGTGCTGCAGCGTAACTGCGCCAGCGGCCTGGGTGCGCTGGCGCATGCCGCGCATTCGATCACCGCCGGTGAAGGCGATGTGTTCATCGTGGCCGGCGTTGAAAGCATGAGTCGTTCCCCGATCGTCATGAGCCGTGCCGAGAGCGCGTTTGATCGCGGCATCAAAATGTTCGACAGCACCATCGGCCCGCGGTTTTCGAATCCCAAATTGACCAAGCAGTTCGGCGATCCGCAGATGCCGCAAACGGCTGACAATCTGGCCCGTGAGTACAACATCAGCCGCGAAGAAGCCGACACTTTTGCAGTGGCTTCCCAAAACAAATTCGCAACTGCAAAAGGCGAAGGCTTCTTTGCTGGCGAAATCGCACCGGTTGAAATGCCCGCTTCACGCAAAGGTCCTGTGCCGCCGGTCGCCGAAGACGAGCATCCGCGTCCCGGAACCGACATGGCCACGCTGGCCAAGATGAAGGCGCTTTACGAAGGTGGTGTCACCACGGCGGGTAATGCTTCCGGCGTCAATGACGGCGCGATTGCGCTGATCGTCGGTTCGCTGGCTGCTGGTGAAAAGGCGGGCGTCAAACCCATCGCGCGTGTCATCTCAACCGCAGCCATGGGCGTGCCGCCGCATATCATGGGTATTGGACCTGTGGCAGCCTCAAAGAAGGCTTTGGCAAGAGTCGGACTGACGATCAAGGACATGGACGTTATCGAGATCAATGAAGCCTTTGCCACGCAGGTTCTGTCGTGCTTGAAGGGGCTCGGTGTTGCGCTGGATGACAAACGCGTCAATCCCAACGGCGGCGCCATTGCAATCGGTCATCCGTTGGGGGCATCCGGCGCCCGCATTGCACTGACGGCTGCCCGTCAGTTGCAACGCACCGGGGGCAAATATGCCCTGGTATCCCTGTGTATCGGTGGCGGCCAGGGTATGGCGGCAGTGATTGAGCGCGTCTAAGACCTGCTGGTATTTCGGCACAGTGGCTAAGCCATTGTGCCAAAATGCCTTTTCCAGTCACAATTCCTGGCGTCTAATAGGGGCGTGACTGGAAAAACCTTCCAAAATGTTAGATTTGAACCGGGGCTCGGAGGCTTCCATAATTTCATCGTCATCACAACAGGGCGGTCAGGGGCTGACCGTGAGTGACATGGAATCTCCTGCATCACAGAATGTCCAGCGCAAACTGGTCTACGCGAGCGAACCCCGAGTTTCCGGGTTTTTTGATGACATTTCCCTGCTTTGTTATCCACTGGATCCTGATGCCAAAGCCAAAGTCGATGCGGAACTGGACCGCATGGTCGCCGCAATAGGGGAGTATGGTCGCCGGGTTGCCCGGCCCTAGTCCGCTATCACGCGATAACTCCCCCTCAATTTTCGAGGCAGGTGCTGAGAGTTAATCCGTAAAAGTGCTCCCGGTTCCGAGGCACGGCATCCGCCAGGCAGCGTGCTTCAATTCCGCACCATTGCTCCTCGATTCTTCGTCGTTCCAGAACCAGGGGTTCGATGGAGACCTTGGCCTTTTTCGATACGATTTCCTGTTTTTTGATTTCCTTGATCCGTTGATCCAGCGGGCCGGTTGCTTTGCGGATGCAGTCGATGATGCCTTGGTCTGAATATTTGCGTTCCACAGGCACTGGCTCCTGTTTGTGTGCCATGGCAGGGGCTACGACCATGCTCAGGATACTGGCCAGAGCGGCCTTGTAGACAAAGGGTGTCATATCGTTAATGCTTGCTGAATATAATTTGACATAATACACATTATACGAAACTTACGATGGGCCTTTTAGAGGAAAGCTGCCCGATCCAGCCCCATCGTTTACCTAGTTCTCAACACCTGCCTTGCGCAGCATGGACTCGATTTCCTTGTTACCCCGGTTCATGGCCAGGCTCAGCGCCGAAAGCCCGTGCGGCGAAACATATTTGGCGTCGGCGCCGTGTTCCAGCAACAGCAAGAGCATTTGTAAATAACCTTCACGCGCCGCCATCATCAGCGCCGTGGTGCCGCTATCCGCGGCGGCATTAATGTTGGCGCCTTTGGCGATCAGCAACTTGGCGACATCAAGCCGGTCCCGGGCTGCTGCATAAATCAGTGGCGTCCAGCCGTCATGATTGACCGGTGCGCCGGCATCCAGCAGCAATTTCACGACTTCAGTATGCCCTTGGATAGACGCGAGCATCAGCGCGGATTCCCCCAAGGGGTTACGGGCTTGGATGCGGGGTTTCGCGGCCAGGATGGTTTTGACAACACTGGGTTTGCCTTCCCGGGCTGCGAGCATCAGTAACGTGTTGCCTTGGGGGTTTACCGTGTCGACATCCATACCGCGACGTAACAAATCGGCGATGGTGCTCTGATCATCAACCTGGATCGCATACAGCATATCTTCATAGGCACCGGCCTGTGTCTGCGGACTTTGCAGGCTAAGTAGGGCCATTGCGAACATTGAAATCAGGGTGCTAAGTTTCATATAACTATCTATTTATATTGAATAATTTGTAAAAGTTTTCAGTGGTTTTTGCGGCAATTTCGGAGAAATCACGACCTTGCAGCCGAGCGATTTCCTCGGCCACATGTTTGACCCATCCCGGCTGATTCGTTCGCCCGCGGTGAGGAACGGGCGCGAGATAGGGTGAATCCGTTTCGATCAGCATTCGCTCCAAAGGCACCCTGCGCGCCACTTCTTTCAGATCCTTGGCATTTTTGAAGGTGACAATCCCGGAAAAAGAAATATAAAAGCCCATGGCCAGGGCGCCTTCAGCGACTTCCCAGCTTTCGGTAAAGCAATGCATCACCCCGCCCGCCTTTTCCGCACCCTCTTCCTGCATCAGCCGCAAGGTATCGGCTGCGGCAGAACGGGTGTGGATGATCAGCGGTTTTGCGCATTCCCGCGCGGCACGGATGTGCGTACGAAAACGTTCGCGCTGCCATTCGAGATCACCCGTCAGCCGGTAGTAATCGAGGCCGGTTTCACCGATGGCAACCACTTTGGGGTGACACGCGAGTTCAAGTAATTCGGAAACAGTGGGCTCCCGCAGGTCGGGGTAGTCGGGATGCACGCCGACTGACGCGTACAGATGCGGGTGATTTTCAGCCAGTGTCCTGACCTTGGGAAAATCCTCGAGGGTCACACTGACACACAATGCAGCACCGACGTCGTTGTCGCGCATGGTGGCGAGGATGGTCGGCAGATTATCCGCAAGCTCCGGAAAATCGAGATGACAGTGCGAATCAACCAGCATGTCAGTCAGGCGGCGCGCCGCACCGGATTCAGCAGCGCCGCATAGGCAAAAAGCACGCTTTCCATATACAGGCGTGCATTCAGCGGATGATGGATGTTGCGCTGTTCTCGCACCAGCTTACGGTGCAGTCGCAGCGCCGCCAGCGGCTCAATGCGCTTGGCGATCACAGCCAGTTCCCGCGACAGGTCGGGGTTGTAGCGTATGCGTCCGAGCATGCGTTGCTCAACGATGTCGCAGGTCCACTTCTGCAGCCAGTTGATGAAGCGTTCCAGCGGCAGATCACGAAATGCTTCGGCGACGGCCAGCGGATCAAAATCAGGGGATGCGATGGCCCGCAGCAGATCATTGCGGCCGGCGAGTTCATCGCCCTCGATCATGGCCAGCGCCAGCAGCGGCGCTCCCGAGGCTTGGGCCAGCGCTACAGCAGGCTCCTTGACGCCCTGTTCGGCCAGCCACGACAGCGCCACCTGGGGCTCCGGGGCATGCAAACCCAGCTGGCGGCAGCGGCTGATGATGGTACGCATCAGACGATGCGGTCGGTGGCTGATCAGGATGAAATGGGTTTGCGCCGGCGGTTCTTCGAGGTTTTTCAGTAAGGCATTGGCGGCCGCTACGTTCAAAGCCTCGGCCGGACAGACCAGAATGACTTTACGTCCCCCGCGGTGGCTGGAAACATTAATAAAATCATGAAGTTCCCTGACCTGATCGATGCTGATCCAGGGGCTGGCTTTGGTGTCCTTGGCTTTAGGGGCGGCTTCATCCCCTTCCGCGCCAGCCTCGTCCCCGGTCGGCGGCGCCAGCAAGCGGAAATCGGGGTGTGCGCCGGAGGCAAACCAGGTGCAGGCACTGCAACTCCCGCAGGCCACCCCGCCAGCAGCTGATTTCTCGCACAGCAGTCCCTGCGCCAGCGCCATTCCAAACGCCTGTTTGCCAATCCCGCGCGGCCCACGAACCAGTAGCGCATGAGAAAGCTGGGTAGGGTCTTTTAAAACCGCCGAAAGTGGCGATTCAAGCCATTTAAACATTAATGATCAATAACTTGAAAAGTTAAACTCAGGTAAATTATCGAAAAGGCATTAATCATAATAATTAATATATTAATCAAATACTTAAAATAATTTTCTCAAGTTCAACCTGCACTTCGGCTATTGACTGCGATGCGTCAATAATCCGGATTCGATCCGGATGTTCCTCAGCCCTGCGCAGGTAGGCGGCCCGAACTCTCTCATAAAAACCCAGCTGTTCGCGCTCAAAACGGTCGGGTTCCCTGGCCTGTCGTGTCCGCGAGCGCCCCACTTCCGGCGTCAGATCAAAATAGAGCGTCAGATCGGGTTGCAGCCCGCCCTGCACCCAGCGCTCCAGTTCGGCGATGCGTGACCAGGCCATGCCGCTGCCGCCGGCTTGGTAGGCGTAGGTGGCGTCGGTAAACCGGTCGCACAAGACCCATTGGCCGGAGGCCAGCGCGGGTTCAATCACCCGGGCGATGTGTTCGCTGCGCGCCGCAAACATCAACAATGCCTCGGTTTCGGGTTGCCGCGGCTCATGGCTGTCCAGCAACAGTCCCCGCAACGATTCGCCCAACGCTGTTCCCCCGGGCTCGCGAGTCACCGTAAGCGCAATGCCTCTGGCGAGCAGGCGAGCACGCAGCCACTCGAGATGCGTGGTTTTGCCGGCACCATCCATGCCTTCCAGCGTGATGAAGCGGCCCCGGGTCACCGCCGGCCCCGCCGCTGGTATTGGGTGACGGCTCGCTCGTGTTCCGCCAGCGTGCGCGAGAATTTGGAGGTGCCGTCGCCACGCGCGACAAAGTACAGCGCATCGCTGGGTGCGGGATTCAGCGTGGCGCGCAAGGCATCAAGTCCAGGCATGGCAATCGGTGTGGGCGGAAGTCCGGTACGGGTGTAGGTATTGTAGGGCGTATCCGTCAGCAGATCGCGTTTACGGATGTTGCCGTCGAAGGCGGCGCCCATGCCGTAGATCACCGTCGGATCGGTCTGCAGGCGCATGCCGATACGCAGCCGGTTGATGAACACTGCGGCAACCATTCCGCGTTCATTGGCAAGCCCGGTTTCCTTTTCAACAATCGAGGCAAGGATCAGCGCTTCGGTGGGCGACTGCAACGGCAGATTGGGTGCGCGGCGCGCCCATTCCTGCTCCAGATGCTTGCGCATCAGCTTGTGCGCCCGGCGCAGGATCGAGAGGTCCGAAGCACCGTCGCTGAAGTGATAGGTATCAGGAAAGAACCAGCCCTCTGCAGCCGGTGCGCTGATGCCCAGTTTCTGCAGCACTTCCGGTTCGGACAGCGCGGCCAGCTCGCCGTTGATCTTCGGGTTCTCCCGAAGTGCCTTGCGCATCTGCTCGAAGGTCCAGCCCTCGACGAAGGTAATCGCGATCAGCGTCACATCGCCACGAGTCATCCGCTGTAGCAGATCCAGAGGGGTCATGGAGCCTGAAAATTCGTAGTTGCCCGCCTTGAGCCGTGCGGATTCGCCCAGCAGCCGCGCCAGCAGTTCAAAAGGCTCGGGGCGGCCGATGATGCCGACGGCCGCCAGTTGCGTCGCCGTTACCCTCAGGCTGCTGCCGGCGCGCAATTCGAAAGTCACCGGTGATTGCGGCAGGTGCAGATCGTCATAGGCGTAGTAATACACCGCAGCGCCGGCCAGCAGCGCACACAGCATGAGCAGCAACAGCAGTTGTTTAAGCAGACGCATCAGCCAGCGCATGCAGCCATTTTCTCATGCGTATCGCGGTTTCAAATGAATCCCAGGTTCGGGAGCCGAGTCTGGCTACCGACCATATGCCGATCAGGCTGTTGACCAGCATGACTTCGTGTGCGGCCTCCAGACGCTCGCAACTGACCGGTTCAACACGGCAGGCCATGCCGTGTCCGGCCGCCAATTCGATGAGGGTATCCCGCGTCACGCCGGCAACTCCGCAGCGCGAAAGTTCGGGCGTGACCAGCAAGCCCTGCTCCATCAGAAAGAGATTGCAGCGGGTGCCTTCGATGAGCATGCCGTCGGCATCGCGGAGCAATCCTTCGGTGATCGCCGGGTCATGCCACTCGGCCCGCGCCAGCACGTTTTCCAGCCGATTGAGATGTTTGACGCCCGCCAGTGCGGGCTGCGCGGCAAGCCGTTGTGTGCAGTAGCGGACGTTCACGCCTTGCGTCGAATACGCTGCCGGATAGTCCGGCAGCGGTGATGCCGCGACGATACGTCGCGGCACGACCCTGTGAGGTAGCGTATAGCCGCGACCGCCGCTGCCGCGGGTCACCGTGATTCTGACGGCACAGTCGGCCATCCAGGTAGAGACTAGTTTCAAATCTTCACCAAGCAGTGACTCCGCCGGTGGTTCGATGGCCAGCGCGTGGCAGTCGGCAGCCAGTTTGGCGTAATGCCGCCCCCACAATGGGACAGCTCCTGAGCGCATCGCAAGCGTACGGAACACGCCATCGCCGTAGGCAAGACCGCGATCGTCAGCAGGAATGGAATCGGCCGGCGATCCGTCAACAAGAGTCAGTGTCATGCCGGCAAAGGGTTCCGCAGGCATTTTGAATGCGGGAACCCGGAAGAGTGACGGTCAGATTTTGCGAAACACCAGGCTGCCGTTGGTGCCGCCGAATCCGAAGGAGTTGGAGAGCGCGACATTGATTTTCATCTGGCGCGCGGTGTTGGGCACGTAATCCAGATCGCATTGCGGATCCTGGTTGACCAGATTGATGGTCGGCGGCGCGACCTGGTCGCGGATCGCCAGTATCGAGAACACGGCCTCAATACCACCGGCAGCGCCGAGCAGATGGCCGGTCATCGATTTGGTAGAACTCACCGCAAGTTTATGGGCTTGCGCACCAAAGCAGTTCTTGAGTGCCGTGGTTTCAGCGATATCGCCCAGCGGGGTTGATGTGCCATGGGCGTTGACGTAATCAATCTGATCGTGGCTAATGCCGGCATTGCGCAAGGCGTTATTCATGCAGCGCACGGCGCCGGCGCCATCTTCGCAGGGGGCGGTAATGTGATGCGCATCGGCGCTCATGCCGTAACCGGCGAGTTCGCAGTAAATGCGCGCACCGCGGCGTTTGGCATGTTCGTATTCTTCAAGCACCAGAACGCCGGCGCCCTCGCCCATCACAAAACCGTCCCGATCCTTGTCCCAGGGGCGGCTGGCGGCAGCAGGGTCGTCATTGCGCGTAGACAATGCACGAGCCGCGCAGAATCCGCCGACACCCAGCGGCGAAACCGTGGCTTCGGCGCCGCCGGCAATCATGATGTCTGCATCACCATACTCGATCAGCCGGCCCGCCTCACCGATGCTGTGATTGGCCGTGGTGCATGCCGAAACCACGGAAATATTGGGTCCCTGCAAGCCAAACATGATCGACAACTGGCCGGAGATCATGTTGATGATCGAGCCGGGCACGAAAAACGGTGAAATCTTGCGCGGACCACCGGCGAGCACCGCGTTGTGGGTATCCTCAATCAGCGGCAGGCCGCCGATGCCGGATCCGATGCAGACGCCAATCATTTCCCGGTTGAGTTTGTCCAGGTCCAGTCCGGCATCCTTGATAGCATCAATGCCGGCGGCAAGGCCGTAGTGAATGAAGGTGTCGAAGCGACGCGCTTCCTTCACCGGCAAATAGTTGACGGCTTCGAAACCCTTGACCTCGCCGGCAATCTGCGAGGTATAGCCCGAAGCATCAAAACGGGTAATCTTGCCGATACCGGATTTGCCAGCAGTGATGTTCGACCAGGATTCAACCAAGCCGATGCCGACCGGGGAGATGATCCCCATTCCGGTCACGACGACTCTGCGAGTAGTGGAACGCGACATGATTCAGGAAGCGGGACTCGCAGCGCGAGTCCCGTAATCAAGTTGAGTAAGGAAGGGAACCCCCTTCCAAAAATCAGGCTTTTTGGTTTGACTTGATGTAGTCAACAGCCTGCTGGACGGTGGTGATCTTTTCCGCTTCTTCGTCCGGGATTTCGGTCTCGAATTCCTCTTCCAGCGCCATCACCAGCTCGACGGTGTCCAGAGAATCCGCTCCCAGGTCATTGACGAAGGACGAATCGGTTTTGACATCCGCCTCGTTGACGCCAAGCTGCTCGGCAACAATTTTCTTTACGCGTTGCTCGATATTTTCCATCTACAGTCCCCTTTCGCGTTGCTGGATGATTACGGGTCGATTCATGATGCAGCGATATTTTTGTTGTATCGCCTTTGAGACCCAAATTTTACCACAAACCAGAATTAAAAAATCTTTCTAAAACAGAAAGTTATGTGTATTGCCGAACTGCATAGTCATCAAATCCCGGGCGCATTCTAGCCCATGTGCATGCCGCCGTTGACATGCAATGTGCAGCCAGTGACGTAGGAAGCTGCATCGGAAGCCAGGTAAACCACGGCGCTGGCCACATCTTCAACCGCGCCGAGACGTCCCAGCGGGATCTGCCCAATCAGCGCGGTGCGTTGCGCTTCGGCCAGTACCCGGGTCATGTCGGTGTCGATGAAACCCGGCGCCACGCAGTTCACCGTGATGTTGCGACTGCCGACTTCACGAGCCAGGGCGCGGGAAAACCCCTCGACCCCGGCCTTGGCTGCGGCGTAGTTGGATTGCCCCGCATTACCCATCGCACCGACCACCGAGGTCACATTGATGATGCGGCCGACCCTGGCTTTCATCATCCCGCGCACCACGGCTTTCGACAGCCGGTAAACAGATTTGAGGTTGGTCGACATGATGCTGTCCCATTCCTCGTCTTTCATGCGCATCAGCAGGTTGTCGCGGGTGATGCCGGCGTTGTTGACGAGTATCGCCACCTCGCCCCACTGTTGCTGAATCGCAGACAATGCAGTTTCTATCTGGGCAGCATCGTTGACGTCCATGGCATAACCAAGCCCCGTAATGCCAGCCGCGGCCAAATCCCTGGTAATCCCTTCAGCGCCTGCAGCAGTGGTTGCAGTGCCGGCTACAGTGGCGCCCGCAGCGCCCAAAGCCAGTGCAATACCTTTACCGATGCCGCGTGACGCGCCGGTGACCAAAGCCACCCTGCCTTTAAGGCTGCTCATTTCAATGCCTCCATGGTTTGTGCCAGCGAAGCGGGATCAGTAACGGCAAAACCCTGCAAACCGGCTTCGATACGCTTGGTCATGCCGGCGAGCACCTTGCCCGGACCGCATTCGACGACATGCGTCACGCCATGCGCGGCAAATGACCGGATGGTTTCCACCCAGCGCACGGGATTGCAGGCCTGCCGCGCCAGCGCATCCTTGATCTGTGCGGGATCGTTCACAATCGCGACATCCACGTTATTGACCACCGCAATTTTCGGCGCACGAAAATTCAGTTCCTGCATGCGTACTTGCAGACGCCCGGCTGCAGGCTTGAGCAGCGAAGAATGAAACGGCGCGCTCACCGGCAACATCACCGCGCGTTTGGCGCCGCGGGCTTTGGCCGCAGCGGCCGCACGTTCGACCGCACCTTTGTGTCCGGCAATCACCACCTGGCTTGGTGCATTGAAATTGACGGCCTCGACAACCTCGCCCTGAGCGGCTTCGGCGCAAGCGGCACGCACCGCATCATCATCCAGCCCCAGTATCGCGGCCATCGCACCGGAGCCCATGGGCACCGCTTCCTGCATCGCCTGCGCGCGAAAACGCACCAGCGGCAAGGCTTCGGCAAAAGTAATCACGCCTGCGGCCACCAGCGCGGTGTATTCGCCCAGGCTGTGTCCGGCGACCAGCGTCGGTGCCGGCGCACCGGCCTGTTGCCAGGCGCGATGTATGGCACAAGCGGCAGTCAGCATCACCGGCTGCGTGTTAACCGTTGCGTTGAGATCCTCGGCCGGACCCTCGGCAACCAGTTTCCACAAATCCTGACCCAGCGTCGATGAGGCTTCCTCGAACGTCTCACGCACGACGGGCGTGTCGGTGAAACCCTGCATCATGCCCACCGCCTGTGAACCCTGTCCCGGAAAAACCAATGCCAGTTTCATTTATTCAGATCCTCACCACTGCAAAAGTACGGCGCCCCAGGTGAATCCGCCGCCGACGCCCTCCAGCATCACCCGATGACCCTCGCGGATGCGGCCATCACGCACCGCCTCGTCCAGAGCCAGCGGCACCGATGCCGCCGAGGTATTGGCGTGGCGATCCACCGTGGTGATCACCCGCTCCATGGTCATGCCGAGTTTTTTTGCCGTCGCCTGGATAATCCGGATGTTGGCCTGATGCGGGATCAACCAGTCGATATCGGTTTTCTGCAGCCCGGCGGCCTCCAGCGTTTCGAGAGCCACTTCCTCCAGCACTTTTACCGCAAACTTGAACACCGCGCCGCCATCCATCTGCAGCAAAGGACGGCCGCTCACCGCGCCGCCGCAAACCTGACCCGGCACTGAAAGAATGTCGGCATGACTGCCATCCGCATGCAACCGCGAAGCCAGTATGCCCGGGGTGTCGCTGCGTTTGAGAACCACCGCGCCGGCGCCATCACCGAACAGCACGCAGGTGCCACGATCCGACCAGTCGAGGATTCTCGAATAGACTTCGGCGCCGACCACGAGGATATGTTCGTATTGGCCTGATTTGATGTACAGGTCAGCCGTGTTCAGCGCGTAGACAAAACCGCTGCATACCGCCTGCACGTCAAATGCCGGCATGTTTTTGACGCCGAGTTTCGACTGCAGGATGCACGCCGTGCTCGGAAACACCATGTCCGGGGTTGTCGTGGCAACGATGATCAGATCCAGCTGGTCAGCAGCGATGCCGGCCATCTCCAGCGCGCGCCGTGAAGCCTGCAGCGCCAGATCACTGGCCTTCTCGTTGTCAGCGGCGATATGCCGCTCACGGATGCCCGTCCGCTGCAGTATCCACTCGTCGGAAGTGTCGACGGTGCCGGCGAGATCGGCGTTGGTCAGTACTTTGGCCGGGAGGTAACTGCCCGTACCGATGATGCGCGAGTAAATTCCGCTCATACCGTTGCGACTTTCGTTTCCTGCGCCGCCATGCGCTCGGTAATGTGTGCAAGCACGCCGGTGCGGACTTCGCTGATGGCGTGCTCAATAGCGAATCCGTATCCAAAAATATCGGCCGAACCGTGGCTCTTGATGACCACGCCGCGCAAGCCCAGCAGGCTCGCACCGTTATAGCGCCGATGGTCCACACGCTTCTTGAACGCATTGAGAACAGGCATGGCAATCAGGCCGGCGAGTTTGGTCAGCCAGTTGCGGCCAAATTCCTCGCGCAGATAAGTGCGCAGCATTTGTGCCAGGCCTTCGGAGGTTTTCAGCGCGACGTTGCCGACAAAACCATCGCAGACCACCACATCCGTGGTGCCTTTGTAAATGTCGTCGCCTTCGACATTGCCGTAAAAGTTGAGGCCGCTTTCGCGCAGCAGCACCGCGGCGTTTTTGACAACCTCGTTACCCTTGATGTCTTCTTCGCCGATGTTGAGCAAGCCGATCGTGGGGCGCGGCTTGTGCTCGACTGAAGACACCAACTCGGCCCCCATCACCGCGAACTGCAGAAGGTGTTCTGCGGTGCAGTCTACGTTTGCGCCAAGATCAAGGATATGGGTATGACCTTTGGCGGTGGGCAGGATTGATGCAATCGCCGGACGGTCGATGCCGGGCAGCGTTTTCAGCACAAAACGGGAGATCGCCATCAGCGCGCCGGTGTTGCCGGCGCTGACGCAGGCCTGAGCCTCGCCGCTTTTGACGAGGTCGATGGCCACGCGCATCGAAGAGTTTTTTTTGCCGCGCAAAGCGTTGGCCGGCGGCTCATCCATGGTCACGACTTCGGAGGCATGTCTGACGATAAAGCGATCACCCGCAGCAACGCCGGCACCGGTGAGTTCCGCGCGGATGGCATCTTCCAGTCCCACCAGAATGAACCGGCACTGCGGATCCATTCGCGACCGCTCAATCGCAGCGGGCACGGTGACGCGCACGCCATGATCACCGCCCATGCAATCGATGGCTACGGTCACATCCATCAGTATCCTCCGCCTCGGGTCCCGGTTTGTTGTGCTTCCGGCCGGGGGTCCCGCAAATGCCCGTGAATTACTCGCCCTTGGCCTTGATGACCTTCTTGCCGCGGTAGTAGCCGTTCGGGCTGATGTGATGGCGCAGGTGCGCTTCGCCGGAACCCGGCTCGACAGCCAGTGCAGGCTTGTCAAGACCATCGTGCGAGCGGTGCATGCCGCGCTTGGAGGGGGACTTCTTGTTTTGTTGAACAGCCATTTCGTTCTCCTAAATTAACGTTTATTCGTCTGTCCGGGTTCCAGCAGGGCTGCAAGCCTCGCAAACGGCGAATCTGCCGCTTTTTTACCGAATGCTTCCTGAGTCTCGCTGCTGCATTGTCCCTGGGCATGCCTGACCGAAAGCGGCAGGCCCAGCAATATTTCGTCTTCCACCAACGCCTGCAAATTCAGTTCCTGCCCGGCTTCAATCCACTCCGGTGATTCCGGGTCTTCATCATCCTGCGGCGCCGCGCCAGGCTGGGCCATCAACACCCGAGTTCGCAGAGCCAGCGCATAATCCAGCGGTTTCGCGCAACGGGCACAGAGCAACTTGACCCCGCCATTTACTTCCAGCGCCAGATGAGGGCGGTCAAGCGGATCAATCCCGCCGCGAACGCTGTATCTCACTTCACCTGCGTCGCCTGCCAGCTGATCGTGCAACCGGGGCATCGCCGAAACAGACAATTGCCCGTGGTGCTGACCTGCCGCACGGGCGAACCCGAAAGGATCATCGAGAAGGTGAGGTACGGCCAGTCCGGACATAAGCGCGGCATGATAATATTTTCAGCCCCTCCTGTCAAAAATAATGATGCCAAATTCCCTGATTAGCCAAGCACTTAGCGTAGCCTGCGGACTGTTGCCAATGAGTACGTCAGAGTTATCACCCGCAGTTTCAGACACTTACAGCGCCCAATGACAGTCCTGACCCGGGAAATCGTTCTCGCCTCCTCCTCCAGTTACCGCAAAGCCCTGATCGCCCGGCTCGGCCTGGACTGCGGGGCCATTGCTCCGCATATCGACGAAACGGCGCTGCCAGGCGAGGGCCCGGTGACGACGGCATCCCGACTTGCCCAGGCCAAAGCGCGCAAAGTTGCGACGGAAAAAACCACTGCACTGATCATCGGTTCCGACCAGATTGCCCTGATCGATAACGCGGTTCTGGGCAAGCCCGGTTTCCATGACGCGGCGTTCAGGCAACTGCGGGCAATGAGTGGGAAAACCACGGTGTTTCATACGGCCATCTGCCTGTACGATGCGGCCAGCGAAGAAATGCAATGCGCGAATGTACCCACGACCGTACGGATGAGAGAACTGTCCGATGACACCATCGAGCGTTACCTGCGGCAGGATCAGCCTTATGACTGCGCCGGCAGCGCCAAAATCGAGGCGCTGGGCATCGCGTTGGTCGAAAAAGTCGAAAGCGATGACCCGACCGCATTGATCGGCCTGCCGCTGATCACTTTGGTCACGATGCTGAAACGCGCTGGCGTCGCTGTGCCATGAGCAAATTTGGCCATCTGTTTCTGCTGCCCAGCGATCTGGGAGAATCTTCGACATCGGTGATTCCCGGGTCATCCGTAGTCGTAGCCCATCGCCTGACCCATTACATCGCAGAAAATCCGAAATCGACGCGTGCGTTCCTGAAACGCATCGCGTATCCGCAGGCCCTGAGCACGGTCACCATCACCACATTGGACAAGGACACGCCGGCGGCAGCCATTGCCGGACTGCTCCAGCCCTTATTGAATGGAACCGATGCCGCATTAGTATCGGAAGCGGGTTGCCCGGCGGTCGCCGATCCCGGTGCACTGCTGGTGCGTGCCGCGCACGAAGCCGGCATTCCAGTGGTACCGCTGGTAGGGCCGTCGGCGATCCTGCTGGCGTTGATGGCTTCAGGGTTGAACGGTCAGCGTTTCGCGTTTCACGGCTACCTGCCGGTCGATGCTGCAGCCCGAGCCACCAGGATCCGCGATCTGGAGCATAGGTCCAGGCGCGAAGACGCCACACAGATATTCATCGAGACGCCCTACCGCAATGACGCAATGCTGCAAGCCGTGCTGGAACACGGTGCTGACAATACCTTGCTGTGCGTCGCCGCCGACCTGACTCAACCCGGCGAGAGTATTGCCACGCGAACAATCGCCGCGTGGCGCAAAAAACCGCCGGCCCTGAACAAGCGGCCGGCGGTGTTTCTGCTGTACTGCAGACACTGATTTCGCTGATCAGCGGATCGTCAGGCTGCCCATGCCGCCCAGCTTGATCAGCGTTTCAGCGGTTGCCGCGCCGAAGCGGCGTGCGAAACGTTCGGCGATATTCTCCTGCTGCGTGTAGTCAACGATGTCTTCGGCCTTGATGATGTCGCGGGCGACATATTCCAGACTGCCCAGCGCGTCAGCCAGTCCGAGTTCGATGCTTTTCTGGCCGACCCACAGCAGTCCGGAAAACATGTCCGGCGTTTCCTTGAGCCGCTTGCCGCGGCCCTGACGCACCACGGTAATAAATTGCTGGTGGATGTCGCCGAGCATGGTTTCGGCGTGAGCCTTCTGCTTTTCTTGGATTGGCGAGAACGGATCAAGAAAACCCTTGTTCTCTCCCGCCGCCAGCAGACGGCGCTCGACGCCGAGCTTTTCCATCGTGCCGGTGAAACCGAATCCATCCATCAACACGCCGATGGAGCCGATGATGCTGGCCTTGTCGACATAGATCTTGTCAGCAGCCGCAGCAATGTAATAGCCGCCTGAGGCGCAGATGTCTTCAACCACCGCATACAACGGGATTTCGGGATGCAGACCGCGCAACCGTTTGATCTCGTCATAGATATAACCCGCCTGCACCGGACTGCCGCCCGGACTGTTGATACGGATGACGATGCCTTTGGTGTTTTTGTCCTTGAACGCCGCCTGCAGGCCGCTCATGATTTTGTCGGCGCTGGCCGGGCTGCCGGAACTGATGACACCGCTGATGTCGATCAGCGCGGTATGACTGCCCGGCAGACTGTCGTGCTTGCCAAACCAGCCCATGCCGATAAACAGGATTGCAAACAGGTACAGCAACACCATCATTTTGAAAAACATGCCCCAACGCCTTGCCGCACGCTGTTCGCGAATAGCCGCCAGCGCGACTTTCTCCAGCACGCCGCGCTCCCATTGCGGGTCGTTCATTTGCGGGTCTGACATTTATTTTCCTTTAAAAACAATATACTACAACAAATATTTGAGAAGGCTGGAGTAATCGCCTGCTTACGCCGCTGGTAATAACCAGTCGTGCAACTCCCGAATGCTCTGAACCATGAGCAGCGGTTTGCAAACTGCCAGGGCTTCACGTTCATGGGCGCCATGTGTGATGGCGGCAGCAGCAACGCCGGCCGCGTGGGCCATGTTCAGATCATGTGTCGTGTCACCGATCATCAGCGATTTTCCTACTGGTGTAGACAGCGTATCCAGAATGTTGAACAGCATGCCGGGGTGCGGTTTGGCAAAACCCTCATCGGCGCAGCGGGTGGTATCGAAAAACTCCCGCAGCCCCGTGTCCTGCAGTGATCGATCCAAACCGCGCCGGCTTTTACCAGTGGCAACAGCCAGCATATAGCCGCGTTCGCGCAGGCCTTCGATCATTTCCCGCGCACCTTCAAACAGAGTGGTGCCGCCGTCCCGCTTCAGAAAGTGCAAACGATAACGATCAACCACCTTCGGGTAATCGCTATCGGGCAAATCCGGAAGAATATGTTTCATCGTATCCGTCAGCCCCAATCCGATGACGTAACGCGCTTCCGACATTGGCGGTACCGGAAGATCAAGATCGGCACATGCAGCCTGCAGCGCTTCGGCGATGGCAGCTGCTGAATCCATCAACGTGCCGTCCCAGTCGAAGATCAGCAGTTCATAAGGCTTACGCATGACGTCGGGAGGCTTCGATGAACTGCTGCAATTCCGGCGGCAGTGGCGCTTCCACAACGATTTTCTCGCGGCTCATCGGATGGCGCACCGCAAGCATCCGGGCATGTAAAAACATCCGTTTCAGGCCCTGCTTGGCCAGCGCTTTGTTCAGCGGAAAATCGCCATATTTATCATCGCCGAGTATCGGAAAGCCCAGATGGGCCAGGTGCACGCGGATTTGATGGGTGCGACCGGTTTTCAATTCAGCATCGAGCAGGCTGTAGGGACCAACGCGGCGTTCCAGCCTGAAAATGGTCAGCGCGTGATCGCCGTCGGCATTGACATTGACCCGGCGCTCTCCGGATCCGGTCACATATTTTTCCAGCGCCAGGTCGACAATTCGTTTGCGTTCGGTCCACAGCCCTTTGACCAGTGCCAGATAACGCTTCTCGGTTTCGCCGGCCTGCAACTGGCGATGCAGTTCGACCAGCGCCGTGCGTTTTTTGGCGAGCAGCAGGACGCCCGAGGTTTCACGGTCCAGTCGGTGCACCAATTCCAGGAACTTGGCCTCCGGACGGGCATGCCGCAGGGCCTCGATTACGCCGAAACTGACCCCGCTGCCGCCGTGCACCGCCATGCCCGACGGCTTGTCGATGGCCAGCAGCGCCTCGTCTTCAAATAGGATGACGGGCTTGAAACCGGGCCCTGCGGGCATCCGGGGTTCCGTTTTTTGGGCGGTCCGTACTGGCGGAATCCGCACCTGGTCCCCGGCCTGCAGCCGGTAATCCGGGCCGATCCGCCCGCTGTTGACCCTGACCTCGCCGCTGCGCAGGATGCGGTAAATATGGCTTTTCGGGACCCCTTTCAGCCTTCGCACCAAGTAGTTGTCGATGCGCTGGCCGACCGAATTCTCGTCAATCGTTTGCCGTAATGTGGAATCTTTACTTAACTTGTTCATTTACTTATACTTCTTGCCAGCGCTGCCCCTGGCGGACGACGCGGAACTTGGGCCAAGCCCGACGCGAAGGAATTCCGCAACTGGTGCGCTCACTGCAATGGATACCGTCAGTACGCGATTGCGACGACGGCGATGTTGCGCGGCATGTCCACGGCGTCAGCCGTGTTTGAAATAAATACAGGGTTAAAGTCGCTCACCGAAAAAAGTAGCGATACTAGACGAAATACGCGCTCAAGGCACTGTTCGATTTCCCGGATTTGCGCGAACCGCGCGAATCCCTGCAAGACACACTGCATAACCAGGACGCCAATCACGATCGTTTCAAATTGCTGATTACCAGCTGAACCATCCTGAGTCCCCCGCCTGCGGGCGGTAGCTGTTGTGTCCATCCTGTGCAAATCCTTGAGCGCGGGAGAAGAAGAAATGAAACGCATGTTGTTCAATGCGACGCAAGCTGAAGAGCTGCGCGTCGCCATCGTCGACGGTCAGAAACTGATCGATCTCGACATCGAATCAGCCGGCAAGGAACAGCGCAAAAGCAATATCTACAAGGGTGTCATTACCCGCATCGAGCCCAGTCTCGAAGCCGCCTTTGTCGATTACGGCCACGACCGCCACGGTTTCCTGCCGTTCAAAGAAGTCGCCCGCGCCTACTTCAAGGCCGGCGTCGACGTCAGCAAAGCCCGTATCCAGGACGCACTGCGCGAACGCCAGGAAATCATCGTTCAGGTCGACAAGGATGAG
Source organism: uncultured beta proteobacterium (assembly GCA_903933915.1). GTDB lineage: Bacteria > Pseudomonadota > Gammaproteobacteria > Burkholderiales > SG8-41. The sequence goes on from CAIZLW010000047.1 coordinate 28,007, forward strand.
CGTGGCAACAAAGGCGCCGCGCTGACCACTTTCATCAGTCTGGCCGGCCGCTATCTGGTGCTGATGCCCAACAACCCGCGCGGTGGCGGCGTTTCGCGCCGCATCGAAGGTGAAGACCGCGCGGAACTGAAGGAAACGGTGGGCCAGCTTGATGTGCCGAACGGCATGAGCGTCATCGTCCGCACCGCCGGCATCGGCCGCACCGCCGAAGAGCTGAACTGGGATCTGAAATACCTGCTCCAGTTGTGGACGGCGATCGAAGGCGCAGCCCACCAGCAGGATGGCGCGTTCCTGATTTTCCAGGAATCCAGCCTGGTCATCCGCGCAATCCGCGACTATTTCCATGAAGACATCGGCGAGATCTTGATCGACACCGACTCGATTCACGAACAGGCCGTGCAGTTCATGAGCCACGTGATGCCGAACTACGTCGATCGCGCCAAGCTCTACCGCGATGACGTGCCGTTGTTTTCGCGTTTCCAGATTGAGCACCAGATCGAATCCGCGTTCTCGCGCTCGGTCAACCTGCCGTCCGGGGGCGCCGTGGTGATCGACCACACCGAGGCGCTGGTGGCCGTCGACGTCAACTCGGCGCGTTCGACGCGCGGCGCTGACATCGAGGAAACCGCGTTCCGCACCAACCTGGAAGCCGCCGATGAAGTCGCCCGCCAATTACGCTTGCGCGACCTTGGTGGCCTGATCGTCATCGATTTCATTGACATGGAATCGCAGCGCAACCAGCGCGAGGTCGAGAACCGGTTGCGCGATGCCTTGAAATATGATCGCGCCCGGGTGCAGCTCGGCAAGATCTCGCGCTTCGGCCTGATGGAACTGTCGCGCCAACGCCTGCGTCCGTCGCTCGGCGAATCCAGCCACAGCCCCTGCCCGCGCTGCCATGGCATCGGCCATATCCGCGGCACGGAGTCCACCGCACTGCACATCCTGCGCATCATTCAGGAAGAGTCGATGAAGGACAACACGGCTGCGGTTCATGCACAGGTGCCGGTCGATGTTGCGACTTTCCTGCTCAACGAAAAACGCGTAGATCTGCAATTGCTGGAAGCGCGTCATCGTGTCAACGTGCTGCTGATTCCGAACATCCACATCGAAACGCCGAACTACACCGTAACGCGGCTGCGCCACGACGATCTGAACCAGAGCGAACCGCTGGCCCCCAGCTACGAAATGGTGCAGATGCCAAGCGAGGAAGACAAGGGCGAAGGTGAGGCGGAACCCGCGGCGCCGCGTGCGGAAGCCGCCGTCAAAGGCATCACGATGATGCAACAGGCGCCAGCGCCGATGGCAGCCCCTGCTCCGGCAGCGCCAGCTGCGGCCCCGCTGCCCCCGGCATCGGGTGATGGCATCATCAGCAAGATCATGGGCTGGTTCCGTCGCAAACCTTCTTCCGAAGCGGCAGCCCCTGCTGCAGCCGAAACTCCACGTAATGCCCGTCAGTCCCGCGGCGCCAGCGCTAACGGCCGTCCGCAACGCGGGGAGCGCGGTGCAGCTCGCGGTGAACGCAGTGAGCGCGGTGGTGAACGCCAGGACCGCAGCGGTCGCGGTGGTCGTGGCGAACGCCCTGAACGTGGGCCACGTCGCGAAGGCAGCGAGCGTAGCGGTGATGATCGGCAGCGTCGTGGTCGTGAGCGCGGTCCCCGTGAAGATCGTGCGCAGGAGCCGCGTGAGCAGCAACGTGCCCCGGTAACTCCGGAAGCCGTCGAAGTTGACCAGACCAATCTGGTGAATGCAGTACCGCTTGCGCAGGGTCCCGAGCAGCAAAACGGCGAAGAACGCAGCGGCGGTCGCCGCCGGCGTGGTCGTCGTGGTGGTGCGGATCGTGGCGAGCGCACGGGTGAGCAAGCCCAGGAGCGCCAGGGACAACAGCAACGCGGCGACCGAGTCTGGTACCCGCGCACGCCTTTTGTGCCAAATCCGGAAGCGGATAGTGTTGTGCCTAACGCACTCGCGGTTATACCTGCACCGGTAGAGGAGATTGTCCATGAAGTCGTGCAGACGGCGGCACCGTTGATAGCGCAGGAACCCGCGGCAATTCATGCGCCAGCGCCGATCCCGGAACCGGCGGTTGAACCCGTGGCACCCGCTGTTGTGGTGGAAACGCCTGTTGTTGCTGCACCGCCGGCAGCCGAGGAACCGATTGCGATTCCGCAGAAACCGGCTGCTGTAGCGCAGCCATCCCCGGTTCCGGTTGCCCCGCAGCCGCTGAAACTTGACTGGTCTTCGGATCTGCAACAGGTGGAAACCAAAGCCGAGCGCGCACTGGCGGCGGCTGATGATGGTGCACCGAAACGTGTCAAACGCGTGCGTCCGCCTGCCGAAGCTGTAGCTAATGAACAGCTGCAACAGGTAGAAACACGGGACTGACAGGCTGAAAGTTATAAGTTATTGTTTTTTATATAACTTATTAGTAAAAACGGCGCAAACTCTGCGCCGTTTTTTTATTCGGGTCTAAGTCCTAGATTTCCTGAACATACAAGCCGGGGGCCGCATGCAGCGCTGGATACTGCGCAGAGCCGGGTGGGCGTGCAGGGACAAGCGGACCACATTGCTGCGCAAGATATTGCGTCCAGTGTGGCCACCATGTGCCCTGCACTTCTGCACACTGGCGTTTCCATTCATCCGGACTTTGATCCGCGCAGCGGCTGCTCCAGTAGCAGCGTTTCGGCGGTGTTACCGGCGGATTGATGATGCCCAGGATATGGCCTGAGCTCGATAGCGTGTACTGCACGGGCGCCTGCAGTTTGCCGGCAATCTTGAACGTTGCTTTCCACGGGGCAATATGGTCTTCCTCGCAACCCACCGCATACAAGGGCTGGCGGATGCGACCCAGGTCAATAGCGTGCCCTGCCAGATTCAGGCCGTCCTTCTGCATCAGTTTGTTGTGCAGGTAGAATTCGCGCAGATAAAATGCGTGCATCGCGCGCGGCATGCGGGTGACGTCGGTATTCCAGAAGAGCACATCGAATGCCGGCGGCGTTTCGCCGTACAGATAGTTGTGCACGAAGTAATGCCAGATCAGGCTGTTCGAACGCAGCAGGCGAAACGCGCGTGCCATGTCCCGTCCTTCAAGAAAGCCCTGCTGCGCCATCATGGCTTCCAGGGAATTGATGGTTTCCTCGTTGAGAAAAACCTCGATTCCGCCGGGTCGCGAAAAATCCACCAGCGTCGCGAACAGCGTCCAGTGTGCAATCGGCACTTGCGCCGGGTCCGGATACTCTGCGTTGTACCAGGCCATCATTGCCGTCAGTGCGGTGCCGCCGATGCAATAACCGACCGCATGCACGTGGGATGTACCGCAGATGGCACGTGCAGCATCCACAGCCTCGCGCATGCCCTGCATCAGGTAATCGTCAAATGTGGTATCGGCTTGCGCTGCCGTCGGATTGCGCCAGCTGACGACGAATACCGTAAAGCCCTGCGCCACCAGGTAGCGGATCAGGCTTTTCTTTTCATTCAGATCGATGATGTAGTACTTGTTGATCCAGGGTGGAAAAATCACGATCGGCAGCGCATGAACCTTTTCAGTCGTCGGCGCATATTGGATCAATTCCATCAGTTCATTGCGGTAGACCACTGAGCCTGGCGACAACGCCATATTCTTGCCGACCTGGAAGGCCGAGCGGTCAACCATCTGCACATCACCGGATCGCAGATCGTCCAGCCACTGTTTCAGCCCATGGGTCAGCGATGCGCCGCCGGATTCCCAGAACTTTTTCAGTGCAACCGGATTGGTGTAGAGGTAATTGTTCGGCGCAATGGCATTAAGCCATTGCCGTGCCCAGAACGCCGCATGGCGGCGTTCCTTGGCCGGCGTATCGGGCGCATCAAACAGCGACTCCTCCAGCCAGTGGGTATACAGCAGGTAATACTGCTTAAGCAGGGAAAACGGCGCTGACTCATTCCACACCGGGTCGGTGAACCGTTCGTCATCGGGCTTCGGCACCTGCACCGGGTCCGGTTTGAGTCCGGTCGCCGTCTGCCAGGCATTCAGCTGCAAGGACTGCACATCGCGCGTCAATTGGCTAAGCGTAGCCGCCAGTTGTTCCGGATTGGCCAGCCAGCCTTCGCTGACTTTGCGAAAAGAGGCGCCGATGCCAAAAGGATCCATAGCGTGGTTGATCTGTTCGATCTGATCACTCCACTGCGCCGCACTGCGTTCGACCGCATCGGACGCCGGCAACCCCGTTTTGCGTGCCTTGACCATGGAAATATCCTACCCCACCGCCGCAAGCCAAAGTGGCCAGATCCCAGGTTTTATGACCTAAATCAATGGTCTTGCGCGGATCTGAAGGAATCCGCCTGGAGCGGATTCCGCGCTACTTTTTCAACTTGGCAAAAGCCAATGCCATCGCGCTGGGCGGCTGGGCTTCCCGGGAGTCGCGTGCCGGGCTGGAGTCATGCCGGTTGCCACCCTGAGGACGACGCTCATTTGCCGGGGCTGATGAAGGGCCGCCGCCCCGCCGCGGTGCCTCTGCAGGGGCTTCCAGGCGCATGGTCAGGGCGATGCGCTGCCGCTTCACATCGACTTCAATGACTTTGACCTTGACGATCTGCCCGGGTTTGACGACCTCGTGCGGATCCTTGATAAAACGGTTGGCCAGGGCCGAGACATGCACCAATCCATCTTGATGCACGCCAATGTCGACGAAGGCGCCGAAAGCGGCGACGTTGGTGACCACGCCTTCCAGAATCATGTCGGGCTGCAGGTCGGTGAGTTTTTCAATGCCTTCGCGGAACGTCGCCATCTTGAATTCCGGCCGTGGATCCCGTCCCGGTTTTTCCAGTTCGGCCAGAACATCGCGCACCGTCGGCACGCCAAAACGGTCATCGGCAAATTCACTGGCTGAAAGCCCCTTCAGCAACTGCGTCTGCCCCATGACCTCGGTAATCTCCTTGCCGATGCGTGCCAGAATGCGCTGCACCAGCGGATAAGCCTCGGGGTGCACAGCGGAACGATCCAGCGGATTGACGCCGTCATTGATGCGCAGGAAACCGGCCGCCTGCTCGAAGGTTTTGTCGCCCAGACGCGGCACCTTGCGGATCGTCTCGCGATCGTGAAATGCGCCATTGGCATCCCGGTAATCGACGATATTGCGCGCCAGTGTGCCGTTCAGGCCGGAGACTCGGGCAAGCAGTGCCGCCGATGCCGTATTGACGTCGACGCCGACCGCATTCACGCAATCCTCAACGGTGGCATCGAGATTACGCGCCAGTGCGCGCTGATTGACATCATGCTGATACTGACCAACGCCAATGGCCTTGGGGTCGATCTTGACCAGTTCTGCCAGCGGATCCTGTACCCGTCTCGCGATGGATACTGCGCCGCGCAGACTGACATCGAGATCAGGGAATTCTGCTGCAGCAAATGCCGATGCGGAATACACCGAGGCCCCCGCTTCGCTGACGACAATCTTCGCCATGCGTCGCGGCGGTTTGAGCGCAGCAACCCGCGTAATCAATTCGGCGGCCAGCTTGTCGGTTTCCCGGCTGGCCGTGCCATTGCCGATGGAAATGAGGTCGACGCCATGCTGTACAGACAGTCTTGCGAGTGTTGCCAGCGAGCCTTCCCAGTCATTACGCGGCGCATGGGGGTAAATGGTCGCGGTATCCAGCAGTTTTCCCGTGGCATCAACTACGGCCACCTTGCAGCCGGTGCGCAGCCCCGGATCAAGCCCCAGTACCGCTTTGGGTCCCGCCGGCGCCGCGAGCAGCAGTTCGCGCAGATTGCGGCCGAATATGCGGATGGCCTCTTTTTCCGCACTTTCCCGCAGTTGCAACATCAAATCGGCGCTGAGGTGCAGATGGGCTTTGACGCGCCAGGTCCAGTTGCAGACGCCGGCCAGCCATTTGTCCCCCGGACGGCCGCGGTCCTCAATACCGAAGTGCGATGCAATCATCGCCGCGCAGGGGTGCGGCACTGCAGCTTCAAGTTCTTCTCCGAGTCCCAGTTGTAGCATCAGGACACCAAGCGTGCGACCGCGAAACAGCGCCAGCGCGCGATGTGAAGGAATATCCCGGATCAATTCGGAATAAGCGTAATAGTCGCGGAATTTTTCATCTTCGGCGGCTTCCTGTCCTTTGACCACGGTCGAAGCCAGTATTCCTTCTCTGTGCAGCCGCGCGCGCAGCTTCGCCAGCAGTTCGGCGGTTTCAGCGAACCGTTCCGAGAGGATATCGCGGGCACCATCCAGAGCCGCTTTCGCGTCCGGCACGTTGATGGCCTCGACATCTTCGGCTGCCGGCTTCACGTTGATGTAACCCGCCGCTTCGGTTTCGGGAACCAGCATCGGGTTGGCCAGCAGGGCGTCGGCCAGCGGCTCCAGCCCGGCTTCGCGGGCAATCTGCGCCTTGGTGCGACGTTTCGGTTTGTACGGCAGGTACAGATCTTCCAGCACCTGTTTGGTCGCGCCGGCTTCCAGGGCCAGGCGCAGTGCGTCCGTCATCTTGCCCTGCTCATCAATCGACGCAATGATCGCGCCGCGACGGTCTTCCAGTTCGCGCAGGTATATCAGGCGTTCTTCCAGCGTGCGTAGCTGCGTATCGTCAAGATTACCGGTCACTTCTTTACGGTAACGGGCAATGAATGGAACGGTGGAGCCCTCATCCAGCAACGTGACCGTTGCTGCCACCTGGTTGGTGTTGACGCCGAGTTCTCCGGCAATGGCCTTGATGATTTTCTGCTGTACTGCCAGGGTTTCCGTGCTGCTCATGTTCTTGGCTTCTCCCCGCCCAATGCTTTCGTCAGATCGGCCAGCAGCAATGCCAGTTCGCCAGCCATCAGCGCAAAGTCAATTTCGAATTGTTGATCGTCGTCTTCGACTTCGGCGTCGGCTTCACGCTTGAGAATGTCGAGAAAAGTAACGCGTTTGATCTGCAACTGTTCGGTCAGCACAAACGAAATGCGGTCGTTCCAGGTCAGTCCGAGGCGCACCACGGTTTTTCCGTTGTTAATGTGGTCGCGGATTTCCTTGCCTTCAAGACTGTGGCGGGCATAACGAACAGTGGCCTTGCTGCCGTCGGCCGCCCGTAATTCCAGATCCTGATCAATGGTAAAGGCGCCGGGAACTTCGCCCTGGATCAGCCATTGCGACATCGCAGAAGCCGGGGAACGTTCGGTGTCGAGACGGCGCGCCGGAAAACCTTCATCGGTTCGCCGCAGGATTTCCATGAACTGCTCGGCCTTGGCTTCACCCGCGGTATCGACGACCAGCCACCGGCCGGCGGAGTCAATCCAGGCGCGAGTCATCCGGCGCCGCACCAGCGCGCGCGGCAACAGTTCATTCAATACCTGCGCCTTAAGATCGCGCATCTGCTTGCGGCTGACCGGATGCGCCTGCTGGCGCGCCATTTCATCGGCACGATCCTGAGCCTCCTGACGGACCACCGAGCCCGGCAGCAGCTTCTGCTCTTCACCCAAGGCCATCAGCCACTGCAGGTTCTGCCGATGCAGAAACAGGCCGTCCTCGTGTGGACAGACCCAGCCGCGGCTTTCCATCTGGAAACCACCGCAGGGCTGCAATGCTTCATGGGCGAGCTTGCGATCGAAATCGTCAGCGTCGGTGGACCAGCCTTCAGGCAGCCGGTAAACAACAAGATTCTTAAACCACATGGCGGTATAAAAAGTCGAGGATTATAAGGCTTGGGCAAGGTCCCGCTGCGGTTTTCTCTGCCCCATTGTTTTCTCAGGACTTTCTGCCGATCAAGGGCAACAGAGGCTAAAATCAAAGCTATTGACATCGATACCGGAGTGACTGCTTTGTCTGAAAAATATCTGCATGAACTGACTGCCAGTGAAATCGTCAGTCGCATTGCCGCAGGAAATACCACCGCAGAAGCCGTGGCCCGCGCCTGTCTGGATTACATCGCCGAGCGCGAGCCCTCGGTTCAGGCCTGGCAGTTTCTCGATCCGCAACTGGTCATCCAGCAGGCACAGTCACTGGATCGTGGCGCCACGCGCGGGCCCTTGCATGGTGTACCGGTCGGGATGAAAGACATCATCGACACCGCAGACATGCCCACCGAATACGGCACACCGATTCATGCCGGTCATCGCCCGCATATGGATGCGGCCTGTGTAGCGCTGACCCGCCGTGCCGGCGGCATCATCATGGGCAAAACCGTTACCACGGAGTTTGCCAATCGTTATCCCGGAAAAACCATGCACCCGCTGGACCCGAAACGGACGCCCGGCGGTTCCTCCAGTGGTTCAGCAGCAGCCGTCGGCTGCAACATGATTCCCCTCGCCGTGGGCACTCAGACCACCGGATCGACCATCCGCCCTGCTGCCTATAACGGTTGCGTTGGCTACCGCCCGACCTGGGGCGACCTGCGCCTGGCCGGTGTGATGGAAGCGGCGGGTTCATTCGACACGCTGGGACTGATTGCGCGATCGGTTGAAGACATCGCGCTGTACCGGAATATCCTGATGGGCGTCCCGCCCGAAGCACTGCCGGCAGCGCCTTGCCAGCCGCCGCGCGTCGGTGTCTGCCGCACCCAGTTCTGGGATATCACGGACGATGCCACCAAGCACGCCATCGAATCCTGCGCAGCAGCCATGGCCAAAGGCGGCGCCAAAGTATCCGACCTTACCCTGCCCGCCAGCTTTGATCCCATCGAGGAAATCCATCAGCGGATTTCCAGCTTTGAGTTCGCCCGCAATCGCGCCTGGGAAATCAATCATCACTACGAGAAGATCAGCAAAACGCTGCGCGAAAACCGGCTGAAACACGGACTGGCATACACGTTTGAGCAGTATCGCGAAGCACGTGCCCAGGCCGAAGCGTTGCGATTGCAGCTCGATGACATTTTCCTAAATTACGATGTGATCCTGACGCCTTCGGCGCCGGGTGAGCCGCCGGTTGGCCTGAATGCAACCGGTTCGGCCGCCTTCAGTTCGATCTGGACGGCCTGCCACAATCCGTCTGTCACGCTGCCGCTATTCAGCGGTCCGAACAAGCTGCCGATCGGTGTGCAGTTGGTGACCCGTCGCGATACGGACCGCTATCTGTTCGAGGTTGCGCGCTGGACTTGCGCGTTATACGGCCGCTGATCAGGTCGTAAGGCCGGCGGCGCCTGCATGGCGCCGCCCTTCCCTGCCGCTGGCTTATTCGACGGTAATGTTCGCGTCTTTGATGACTTTTGCCCATTTGGTGGCTTCGGCTTTGACGTAAGCCGTAAAACCTTCGGGACTGCTGGATGTCGCAACGATGCCGGCTTCAAGCAGACGTTTCTTCACATCCGGAGCGGCCAGCGCCTTGACAACATCGGCATTCAGTCGCGTGACAATTTCCTTCGGCGTACCTGTCGGGAGAAAAATGCCATACCAGTTATTGACTTCAAAGCCCTTCAGCCCGGCCTCGGACACGGTCGGCAGTTCCGGCATCAGTTCAAAACGCTGACTGCCGGTCATCGCCAGCGGCCGCACGCGCTTGGAATCCATTGCGGCAATGGCGGTGCTGACGGTGGAAAACACGACTTGCACGTTGCCCGAGACGAGATCCAGCATTGCTGGCGCGCCGCCTTTGTACGGTATGTGAACCATTTTCACGCCGGCCAGTACATTGAACAGCTCACCGGACAGATGATCGGTTGCGCCTGGGCCCGATGAACCGTAATTCATCTGGCCGGGGCGCGTCTTGGCGATAGCAATCATTTCCTTGACGTTTTTGGCCGGCAGGGAGGGATGCACTACCAGCACGTTCAGCGCGTTGGCAGCCTGCGAAACCGGAATCAGGTCGCGCATGGGGTCATAGGTCATCTTTTTGTAGAGGCTGGGATTGATTGCGATCGGTCCGATGGTGCCCATCACTATCGTGTAGCCATCGGCAGGTGCTTTGGTGGCTATATCCACGCCGATCATGCCGCCGGCGCCGCCGCGGTTTTCCACCAGCACCTGCTGTCCAAGCGAAGTGGACAGTTTTTGCGCAACCGCCCGGGACGTAATGTCGGCACCACCGCCTGGGGCAAACGGGCTGATCAGCCGCACGGGCCGGGTGGGCCAGTTCTGAGCGTCGGCGATTGACGGTGCAAGGGCCGACGCAACAAGCGAAATCACTACAGCAGTTGTACGCATAACCAGTTTCTCCAGAAAAAAAGAATGTTTGTTGTTAAAGCTGCGGGCCCTGACGATCAGCCGCCCGCAGCCTTGAAGATGGCTTTCAACTGCTCACGCTCCTTGGTGCTGGCCAATGCCACCATGAGCAGTATCCGTGCCTTGATGCCGCTCAAGTAGCCGGAGGAAATGGCGCCCTTGGCCAGCAGGCTCTGGAATGAGCCCGGATAACCTTTTCCAAGATGCGGTGCGCCCGATGAAAGACGCAGGCCGGCGATCACCGGTATTCCGGCCTCGAGCGCTGCGCAGGCGCCCGCGTAAAACGGTCCGTTGACGTTACCGCCGCCGGTTCCTTCGATGACGATGCCATCCACTTTTCCGGCAATGCAAGCACGGAACAGCAAGTCATTGCCACCCTGCCCCATCCTGATGATATGCACGTTGTCACACACGTGGTCAACTTCTAGATGAACCCGCCGCTGCGGCATCGAGAAAAATGAAGCGCCATATTTGGATACGGCGCCGATCGGACCGCCATCCCGCGCGCCAAAACAGGTCAGCACTTCGGGGTTGATCTTGGTGACATCGCGCGCGGCATGAATCTGGCTGCCGAGAGCGACCATCACCCCGCGCCCGCGTGCTTCGGGATCCGACGCAATCATCGCCGCATAGAGAATGTTTCTCGGGCCATCCGGATCCTTTTCGTCGGCATTGCGCTGCGCACCGGTAAAAACGACAGGCTTGTCACTGCCCACGGTCAGGTCCATCAGATAGGCGGACTCTTCCAGCGTGGCCGTGCCATGCGTAACAACGACGCCGGCAATGCGGTCATCTGCCAGAACCCGGCGCAGCGTATCGCGTAAACCGAATGCCGTTGGCGTATCCATCAACGCGCTGTTGATGTTCGAATGCTCGACCACTTCGATGTCGGCAATCTCCAACAGCTCGGGAACGGCAGCGACGAGATCCTGTGCCGTCGCCGCCGATACGTGACCACCGATTTTTTTATCGTAGCGGGAAGCAATGGTGCCCCCGGTACCCACCACGTAGATTTTGGGTTTAGCCACAAGTGACAATTCCTCTGCAGATTTCCATTGTTGATGACATTTTTTTAATCAATCTTGATATTGGCGGCTTTGACCACCGTGGCCCATCGTTTGACTTCTTCTTCAATCAGTTTCCTGAATTCTTCTGGGGTACTGCCAATTACATCGAGCCCCATCGCATCGAAACGGGCTTCTACCGCCGGCTCTTTCAAGATGGCCCGGATTTCTCCTGACAGTTTATCTGCTATGGGTTTTGATATTCCTTTCGGTGCCAGCATGCCCTGCCAGTCAAGCACGGCGATCTCGCCGACTCCGGCTTCCTTCATCGTCTGGACGTCGGGCAACTGGCGGGCACGTGTTTTGGCCGATACTGCCAGCGGACGCAGGCGATTGCTCTTGATATGCGGCAATGCCGAGGTCAGTGACGCAAAGCTCATGGTTACGCTGCCGGCCAGCAGGTCGATGATGGCCGGGCCGCCGCCCTTGTAGGCAATGTGCTGCAGCTTGGTGCCGGTCTGGAGTGCGAAAAACTCGCCAGCAAGATGGGGGCCACCGCCGATGCCTGAAGAAGCGAAAGTCAGTTGCCCCGGCTTTTCCTTGGCTTGTGCGACCAGTTCCTTGACAGTCTGGATGGTTGATTTTGAATTCACCACCAGCACGTTGCCAACCGCAGCCGTAATGGTCAGGTGCGTAAAATCCTTGACGGTGTCGAAAGGTACTTTAAGCAGGCTCGGATTGACTGCAAAACGCAGAGCTACAATGCCGATGGTATATCCGTCAGGCAGTGCCTGCGCGACAGTACCGGCGCCCAAAATGCCACCGGCGCCACCGCGGTTATCAATGACAATCTGCTGGCCCCACTTCTCGCCGAGGCGTTGCCCAATGACGCGAGCCGCGCCGTCGCTGCTCCCGCCAGGCGCTGCGGAAACCACCAGCCGCACGGGTCGATTGGGATAGTCGGCACCACCTTTGACCGCTTGCGCGGCTGCCGGCTGACTGATGGTGCATGCCAGCAGCGCCACTGCCGAAATTGCCTTGGATCGACGAAATTTCATAACCATATGATTCCTTTGATAATTTTAATGAAGGTCTGTCTATTGCCTGATGACTGACTGGCGTATCGCCAGTGGCAATGTGAACAGAGCAATGTTCTTGCCAGCTCAAGCCTTTCCGCACTCAGGCAAAGTCTTCGCGCGGAAACACCGGTGGCAAGGGCTCGACGGCATCCATCTCCGCGCCCAGTTCTGTCTCCATCCGTGCCATCGACGCCAGCAAGGCTGACGTCCGCAGTGTCACGTTTTCAAGATCGGCATCGGGTATATCAAGCCCCACCGCGGCGGCGAGTGTGCGGGTCTGTTCACGGGTCAGTTTCATGAAGTCTTTGCTCCTGATGCAAGATTTTCGAGATTGGGATGACGGGTATGCCATGCCGCCGACTGTTCATAGGCATGGGCGATGCTGAACACAGTCGCTTCAGCGAAAGGTTTTGCAGCGACCTGCAAGGACAGCGGCAATCCGCTTTTGGTGAATCCCATCGGCAGCGCAAGTGCCGGAATATTGGCCATGCTGAACGGATAGGTGCTGATCCGGCGCAACAGCACTTTTTTCTCCATCGCTTCCTCGGAATCGACAGTTTCCTTGCCGGCCTCGATCAGTCCCGGCGGATGCAGGTTGGTCGGACAGATCAGCGCGTCGACACCGTCCAGCACATCGAGCACTTCACGCCGCACCAGCGCCCTTCCGCGCATGGCACGATGATAGATGGCAGCCGGAATCAGGCAACCCGCTGCCAGCCGGGTACGGGTGCCGACATCCAGTTCCTGCCAATGCGTGCGCAGCCACTTGCGCAGCATCATCGTCGCAATATCCGAGTCCGACGTCAGCAACTGCAATGGGACGGCGTACTTCGCACGAGCCAGGGAAACTTCGCGAATGGTTGCGCCGAGACTTTCAAAAACGCGAATGGCTTCCTTCATTGCCGCAACCACCTCGGCATTCGCGCCATCCGGCCAGCTCAGTTCACGGACTACACCGACGATCATGCCGCGTGCGCCGCTCTTCAGCGTTGCCGCATAGTCCGGCACCGATCGCGTGCTCGACAGCGGATCCTGCGGGTCGTGGCCGGCGATCGCCTGGAGAAATAGCGCGTTGTCTTCGACCGTGCGTGTCAGCGGTCCGATGGTATCAGCGGTCCAGCCGTACATGATGCCGCCTGTTCGACTGACCCGTCCGAATGTCGGGCGCAGGCCGACAATGCCGTTTGCAGCGGCCGGACTGCGCACCGATCCACCGGTGTCTTCACCCAAAGAGCCCGAAGAAAATCCCGCTGCGACCGCAATGCCCGATCCGCTGGAGGATCCGGCCGGGTTGTGCGCCGGGTTCCATGGATTGCGCGGCTGGCCATAGGGGAAATCCACGGTGCCGCCTTTGCCGAACTCGTGCAGATTTTCCTTGCCGATGAGGATGGCGCCAGCCGCTTTCAATCGCTGAATCACCGTTGCATCGTGATCCGGCACATTGGTCGCCATGACCTTCGAGCCGAGCGTGGTCAGCACGCCCTTGGTGTTGAGCTGATCTTTCACGCCAAACGGCAATCCGTGCAGCGGGCCACGCCACTGTCCGGCAGCAATTTCACGCTCGGCAACACGAGCCGCATCCAGCGCGGCGTCGCCGCAAACGGTGATATAGGCGCGGAGCAGCGGATCCCAGCGCTCGATGCGCGCAAGGCAGGACTGCATCAGTTCCACCGGAGACAATTTTCGGTCGCGGATCAATCGCGATTGTTCAGAAGCGCTTAACAGCGTCAGTTCGACTGTGGCCATATCGGTTTCGATGCCTGTTTGGAGTTACTGTTTGGAGTTACTGAATGAGTTATTGACAAATGCCTGACGTTTGCTGATCAAGCGGCTTCAGATTAACGGTCAGTAAAGGCCGGCGCAAGCCTGAATGACAAGTCGTATGCTCCTTCGCCTGCTCACCAAATGGACCGATTGCGGCAGTAGCGGGAAATGCCTTATCGTTCGGCCACAATAAAATTCTGGGGACAGTTTATGCGCTCATGTTTTACATGTTTTGCCGTGGCCATTTTTGCCGGCAGTAGTTTTTCTGCTGTGGCGCAGCCAGTTTATCCGGCAAAATCGGTACGCGTGGTGATTCCTTATCCGCCGGGCGGCGGCAACGACATCATCGGACGCATCGTCGCGGACGATCTCGGCAGACGGCTGGGCCAGCAAATGCTGGTCGACAACCGTCCGGGTGGCAGCACTTCCATCGGCGCCGAGATTGTCGCGCGCGCGCCGGCTGACGGATATACCCTGCTCATTACCAGCCATACCACTTATGCACTGCTGCCCAATCTGCGACCGAAGCTCAATTACGATCCAATCCGCGATTTTGAGCCTGTTTCGTTGCTTGCCAAGCAGTCGTTTGCGCTCGCCGTTCATCCGTCGCTGCCCGCAACCACGGTCAAGCAGGTCATCACGCTGGCCAAGGCACGGCCCGGACAGATGACGTTTTCTTCAGCAGGTGCCGGTACTGGGACACATTTCTCCGGAGAGCAGTTCAAAACACTGGCTGGCTTGGACATCCTGCATGTGCCCTACAAGGGCGGCAACACCGCCGTGAATGCGGTGTTGAGCGGCGAAACGACGATGACTTTCGGCAGCCTGTCGGCGCTGTCACCCTATGTAAACGCAAAAAAACTGCGCGTCATTGCGGTCACCAGCGGCAAACGCTCACCGCTCGACACAAAGATCCCGACCATTGCCGAAAGCGGCTTGCCGGGCTACGAAATGACGCCGTGGTATGGACTGGTGACGCCGAAAGGCGCGCCGCAGAATGTGGTGGACCGACTGAATGCGGCGGTAGTTACGGCGCTGCAGTCGAAGGACATGCAGGAGCGTATGGGACGGGTAGGTTATGAGCCCGAAGGCAGCACGCCACAGCAGTTGGCCGAACACATCAAGGCCGAGCTGGCACGCTACGCTAAGCTGATCAAGGTGATCGGCTTCAAGGAAGAATAGGAATGCAGTAAACCGCAGGACTGCTTAAGCGCCCTGCGCTGACCCCGGCTCCACGGGCTGTGCTGTGTCCGGCGCTTCGCTGCCTTCGACGCCCTGTGGCGCGTCTTCTGCCTGCTTGCGCAGCTTCTTTTCTTCTTTCTTCTGTTTCTTCGCCAACTCGCGCTGCCGTTTGGCAAAACTGTAGTTCGGTTTCATGGGCTTTACTCCTCTAGAAAAATAAAACGGCGGCGGCGCAAAAGCGCCGTCGCCGTTGTCGCTGCAACCGGATTGAAGGGGCGGCTTATAGCGCCTTCTCCAGTGCCTGCTGCTGCGCCGTCATCTCTGGCGGCAGCCGTGACTTGAGCTTGCCGAACAGTTCATCGTGATCCTTGACCTCGGCGCGCCAGGCATCATGGTCAACATGCGTCAGTTCGTTAAACGTTTCGCGACTGAAGCTGTCCATACCGCCCCACTCCATGTCCTCGTAACGCGGCATGTTGCCAATCGGGGTTTCGGTTGCGCCGGACTTGCCTTCGCAACGTTCAACCACCCATTTCAGCACGCGCATGTTGTCGCCGAAACCGGGCCACATGAATTTGCCGTTGGAATCGCGGCGGAACCAGTTCACCGCAAAAATTTTTGGCGGCTGTTTGGCTTTCTTGCCGACATTCAGCCAGTGTTTGAAGTAGTCGCCGAAGTGGTAGCCGCAGAACGGCAGCATCGCAAACGGATCGCGACGCACCACGCCGACCTTGCCGACAATCGCCGCCGTTGTTTCGGAGGCCATCGTCGCGGCAAGGTAGACGCCGTGATTCCAGTCCTTGGCTTCGGTCACCAGCGGCACGGTCGTTGTGCGGCGTCCGCCGAACAGGAAGGCGCTGATCGGCACGCCAGACGGGTTCTCCCAGTCGTCATCCATGCACGGAATCTGCGACGCATGGACCGTGAAACGCGAATTCGGATGTGCGGCAAGACGGCCGCTGTCCGGCGTCCAGGATTTGCCGGTCCAGTCGATCAGGTGCTTGGGGGCTTCCTTGGTCAGGCCTTCCCACCACACGTCGCCGTCATCGGTCATCGCGACATTGGTGAAAATGGTATTGGTTTTTAGTGCTGCCAGGCAGTTGGCATTGGTCTCTTCGGAAGTGCCCGGGGCGACGCCGAAGGCGCCGGATTCCGGGTTGATCGCGTAAAGACGACCGTCAGGACCCGGCTTGATCCAGGCAATATCTTCGCCGATGGTCGTGACTTTCCAGCCTTCAAGCGCTTTCGGCGGGATCAGCATGGCCAGATTGGTCTTGCCGCAGGCACTGGGGAATGCAGCCGCGATGTAATGTTTTTTGCCGCCAGGGGGTTGAATCCCGAGGATCAGCATGTGTTCGGCCAGCCAGCCCTGCTCTTTGGCCATGGTCGATGCAATACGCAACGCAAAACATTTCTTGCCCAGCAATGCATTGCCGCCGTAGCCGCTGCCGAAGGACCAGATCAGCTTTTCTTCCGGGAAATGGGTGATGAACTTGTGTTCCTTGCTGCTCGGCCACGGAATGTCTTTCTGGCCCGGTTGCAGCGGCATGCCGACCGAATGCAGGCAGGGCACGAACTCGCCCTTGTCGCCGAGGATGTCCAGCACCTTGCTGCCGATGCGGGTCATGATGCGCATGCTCGTCACAACATAAGCCGAATCCGTGAGTTCAACGCCGATGTGTGCGATATGCGAGCCCAGCGGGCCCATGCTGAACGGAATCACGTACATCGTGTGGCCGCGCATGCAGCCGTCATACAGCTTGCTCATGGTCGCCTTCATTTCTTCGGGCGCCATCCAGTTGTTGTTCGGGCCGGCATCGTCCTTGTTTTTGCTGCACACAAAGGTGCGATCTTCCATCCGGGCCACGTCATCAGGGTCCGAACGGGCGAGGAAACAGCCGGGGCGTTTTTCCTGGTTCAGGCGGATCAACGTGCCGGCAGCGACCATCTCGTTGCACAGACGGTCGTATTCTTCCTGGGAACCGTCGCACCAGACGATGCAATCGGGTTGGGTCATTTTTGCGACTTCCGCCACCCAAGCTTTGAGCTTGGCGTGCGTGACATAAGCCGGGGCGTCCATCGTCGGCGCAATCTGCACCTTGGTCGCGGGCTGATTCATCAGAGGCTCCTCTTACAGAACACGTTGATTTTTATGAAAAAACAAAGGCAAAGCGGAAGATTGTGGTTTCCGCTCTGCCTGTGTAGCCCTGAATTTTACCTCAAAACGCCACAATCCGGCATCAGGCAGCTGCCGGGCGCTTGCCGCCCCTGAAGAGCAGGATGGCCAGCCCGGTGAGCAGCAGGAACGGGATCGCTCCGTAGTTCATGACTTCCCAGCCCCGGGCCGAAAACAGCCAGCCGGAGGAAGCCGAACTGATCGCCATGGTGATGAAAATCGCCATGTCGTTGGCGCCCTGCACCTTGGCTTTTTCGGCAGGCGTATGGGTTTCGGTGAGCAGCGTCGTGCCGCCGAGATACATGAAATTCCAGCCGACGCCGATCAGCATCAGCGCGATCCAGAAGTGCATCACCTCCACGCCGGACAGCGCGATCGCCACGCAGGACAGGCTCAGCACAACGCCCGTCAACAGTATCGTGCGCACGCCGAAACGTTTGATCAATGTGCCGGTGAAAAAAGACGGCGCAAACATTGCAATGACATGCCACTGGATCACAAAAGCCGCGTCGCTGAACGGATGGGCGCAGGATTTCATCGCCAGCGGCGTTGCCGCCATCAGCAGATTCATCACGCCATAACCGATCATGCCGCTGAGAACGGCGACAATGAAGGCCGGTTGCCGGGCAATTTCGGCCAGCGGCCGCCCCTGATCCTTCTGTTCAGCTTCGGTCAGGCGCGGAATATCCATCATCCGCTGCAGGATCAGCGCCACGACGCAGAATCCGATCAGCACCAGATAACTGCCCATGAATTCCGCGGGCAGGATGTCCTTGGTCAGCTTGCTGGTCTGTGGTCCGAGGATGCCGCCGACAAGGCCCCCGGCCATCACCAGTGAAATTGCCTTGCTCTTGAAGGCGGCGCTGGCCACATCGACCGCGGCAAAGCGGTAATACTGGCCGGAGGCGTTGTACATGCCCATGATCAGCGTGCCCAGGCACAGCAGCCAGAAATTATGGGCATATACCGCCGAACCGCAGACCATAGCGCCAAAAATGCCGATCAGCGTGCCGATCGAGAAGCCATTGACCCGGCCGACCCGCCGCATCAGCTGTGACACCGGCATGGTCGTCAGCGCGGCGCCGACGACATAAGCCGTCACCGGCAGCGTCGCCAAAGACTTGTCACTGGCCAGCGCATAGCCCGCCAGCCCGTTGATGGCGATCAGGATGGTGTTGTTGGTGAAGAGCAGCGCCTGGGTGGCACACAGCAGGGCAACGTTGCGGTTTTCGGCGCTCAATTCGGATGCGCTCCGATGTCAGCGTTGCTGGAACTGCGTCTTGCCGAACATCACTTCGCGCGCCTTGTCATCGACCGGATTGCTGTTCGATTCATTCGACAAGACCTGCAGAGCGCGCTGCACCGCCGGACGTGCGTTGATGTCATCGAACCAGCGTTTGACGCTGGGGTATTGATTCATGTCGATGCCGCGACTGTCAGCGCCACGCATCCACGGAAAAATCGCCATGTCGGCAATGGTGTATTCGTCGCAGGCGACGAACTTCGATTGCGCGAGCTGCTTGTCCAGCACATGCGTCAGCCGGTTGGCTTCATTGGTGTAACGTTCGACGGCATATTCGATCTTGTCTTTGGCGTAGCGGCGGAAATGGTTGGCCTGGCCGAACATCGGACCGACACCACCCATCTGCCACATCAGCCATTGCATGCACGACCAGCGCTGCGCCACGTCATCAGGCAGGAACTTGCCGGTTTTAGAGGCCAGATAGAGCAGGATCGCTCCGGACTCGAACAGCGACAGCGGTTTGCCGCCGGGGCCTTCGGGGTCGACAATGGCCGGAATCCGGTTGTTCGGACTGATTTTCAGGAAATCCGGCTTGAATTGATCGCCAGTGCGGATGTTCAGCCCGTGCACGCGATACGGCAGCTCGGTTTCTTCGAGCATGATGTGGATTTTGTGGCCGTTCGGCGTCGCCCAGCTGTAAAGCTCGATCATCAATCCTCCGCGCACGTGGTTCACCAAGCGGATGAGTATAGCGCAGGCGCATCGACCCGCTTGAGCACCGCAAACGGTCGTACTGCTACCCTGTTTGCGACTCATCATGCTGCCGATCCGTGATTACCTGCTGCCCCCGGGCACCTTGCCCGACGCCCGCCTGCTGCTCGCGGCCCGCGCGTTGCGTGCCTTTGGCGACGGCTACGTCAGCCTGCTGCTGCCTTATTACCTGACGCTGCTCAGTTACAGCGCGCTGGAAATCGGCCTGATGGTTACCGCCACGTTGCTGGGCTCCGGCCTGATGACGCTCGCGATCGGCTTCATCGCCCACCGCCATTCCACGCGGCATTTGTTGCTGGCAGCCAGCGTGCTGATGGCGGCCACCGGATTTACGGCATCGGTTTTTACCGATTTCTGGCCGCTGCTGATCATTGCCGTCATCGGCACGCTCAACCCGGCTGCCAACGACGTTACGCCGTTTTCACCGCTTGAACAGACTTTGCTTGCCCGCGCCGTCAGTCCGCAATCGCGCACCGCGTTGTTTGCGCGCTACAGCCTGATTGGCGCGCTGGTCGCGGCGATCGGCGCACTGGCTGCCGGCTTGCCGGATCTGTTTGCCGCCAGCGGCGATCCCGGTCGCCTGCAGGCCGTGCGCGCGATGTTTGTGCTGTATGGAATGCTCGGGGTTGCCAGTCTGCTGCTGTACCGCCGGCTGTCCCCTGCCCTGGAGGCCGAGGCGCATGAACAGCCGGTGCCGCTGGGAAAATCTCGACGCATCGTCTACACACTGGCCGGACTGTTCAGCATCGATGCTTTTGCCGGCGGCTTTGCAGTGCAGTCCCTGCTCGCCTTGTGGCTGCTGCAGCGCTTTGACCTGTCGGTCACTGCCGCGGGGAGCATTTTCTTCTGGACTGGACTGCTGACGGCGTTTTCACATCTTGCGGCCGCACGTGTTGCCGCCCGCTTCGGCCTGATTAACACCATGGTGTTTACGCATCTGCCGGCCAACGTGTTCCTGATCCTGGTGCCGTTCATGCCGACGCTGGAACTGGCGCTGCTGTTCCTGTTTCTGCGCAGTGCGCTGTCCTCGATGGACGTGCCGGCGCGCACGTCCTATGTCATGGCCGTGGTCTCTCCGGGAGAGCGCCCTGCGGCCGCCAGCGTTACCGCGGTACCGCGCAGCCTGGCCAGCGCCTTGAGTCCATCGATTGCCGGGGCATTGCTGGTGGCCAGTCCGTTTGGCTGGCCGCTGGTGATCTGCGGCACCCTGAAGATTGTTTACGACCTGACGCTGCTGCGCATGTTTCGTTCGGTCAAACCGCCGGAAGAGCACTGATACTCGCGTTTACGCGGGATCAGTTTCCGCACCGGCCGGTCGCGGCCCCCAGCGCAGCCACACCCTCAAGCGGCGAAAATCATCGGCATCGATGCCGTCGCCAAAAATCACCACATGCGTGGTACCGCCGCCATCCAGGCGAATGTTCAGCACGGCGATTGCGGCGCCCACCGTGCTGCTGCCGAGCAGGCGGCCACCATGCCAGACGCCGTCGCCGGCGCGGATCTGCAATTGTTCCCGGTTGGCCAGTTTC
This sequence comes from uncultured beta proteobacterium, assembly GCA_903933915.1. GTDB lineage: Bacteria > Pseudomonadota > Gammaproteobacteria > Burkholderiales > SG8-41. The sequence goes on from CAIZLW010000047.1 coordinate 48,863, forward strand.
AGGGCAGTTACTGTCCGTGCGCCGCGACGCAGCGCATGGCGCGTTATTGTCATCGAGGCACTGATCACCAGCATTCCCGACATCAACACCACGATCCACCCGGCCACCGGCAGTGTCGGCAACAGCAGCAGGACACCGCCGTGAGCAATGCCCAGCAGCCCTGCCAGAAGGCGCGAAGACCGCAACTCCACCTCAAATGCTTTCGGTTTGTCCATCGCCCGCATTGCAGCCGATTCAACGCTGAAATGCAATATTGGGTAAAAACAATAACCCTTTGTTTTTAATGGAATATTTTACATTACCCGACGACAGCGCTATCATCCACGGCTGTTTGTAGGATCAAACCGACATGCCTGCCGCATTACTTGATGATTTTTCGCTGCTGAGATTCTCCGGGCCGGATACCCAGGCCTTTTTGCACGGGCAATTGACCTGCGACGTGCAGGCACTCAATCCCCGCACCAGCACATACGGCGGATATTGCACGCCCAAAGGCCGTCTGCTGGCGACATTCCTGCTGTGGCGGGACGACGACGGATACATGATGCTGCTGCCATCAACCATCGCCGAGCCGGTGCGCAAACGGCTGGCGATGTATATCCTGCGCGCCAAAGTTAAGGCCGAGGATGTCACTGCAACGCAGACTTGCATCGGCATTACCGGCATGGATGCAGCGACAGCAGTCGCAGCCTCGGGCGGTACTGCGCCTGAACGGACACATGCCATTACAGCAAACGATGGCACGACAACCATCCGCCTGCCCGGCGATCGTTATCTGCTGGTGACTGACGCCAATGCCTTGCAACTGCCGGCCGATACCGGCACCTGGAGCGCCGGCGACATTGCCAACGGCATTCCTTTCATCCACCCGGCAACGCAGGAAGAGTTTGTGCCGCAGATGGTCAATCTCGATCTGATCGGCGCGCTCAGCTATACCAAAGGCTGTTATCCCGGCCAGGAAATCGTCGCTCGCACCCACTACCTCGGACGCCTGAAGCAAAGAATGTATCGTGCCACGGTGACTGTTGCGGCGCCCGGCGACAAACTGTACTGCGCCGAACTGGGCGAGCAGGCTGCGGGGATGATTGTCACTGCCGCCCCCGCGAGCGATGGTCAGCATGAGGTGCTTTGTGTATTGCAAACTGCGAATGCGGCAACGACAACCTATCATTGCGGCTCACCGCAAGGCGCTGCACTGACGATCAAACCACTGCCCTATCAGGTCAAATGAACATGAACTGGTCCTACTACATTTATTACCGTGTCGATGCTGCAAAGACCGGCGCCTGTGCCGTCGCCGTTGAATACCTGTTCGATGCAATCCATCGCAAAACCGGCGTGCAGGGCCGGGTCATGAAAAAGCGCAATGAGCCGCAGCTGTGGATGGAGATTTACGAAAACGTCCCGGATGAAGCGAGTTTTGAATGGGAACTGGCTGAAGCTGTCGCCAGCAGCGGCATCGCCAATCTGTTGCAGTCCGGCAGCGGAAGGCATATCGAATGTTTCAGCGAATAAAGGCATGTGCCTGATTCTTTTCAGCTTCAGGGCGCACCGTCATTTTCCACTGGTGATTGCCGCAAACCGGGACGAACACTACAACCGCCCTGCTGCACCAGCGGCGTTCTGGGATGATCAACCGGACATCTACGCCGGCCGCGACCTCGAAAAAGGCGGCACCTGGATGGGATTGCACGGCAACGGTCGTTTCGCCGCAATCACCAACTATCGTGAGGGAACGCCGGGGCCGGCAGCGCCGCGTTCGCGCGGCGAACTGGTCAGCGGTTTTCTTGCCAGCAACGACAGTGCTGAAGATTTTTTCCATCAGGCAGCCCGGCGTAACACCGAGTACAACCCCTACAGCATGATTGCCGGCGATATCGGGAAACTGCATTTTTTCTCGAACCGGATCGCCGCACCGCAAGCCATCGCGTCGGGCGTGCACGGTTTGAGCAACCACCTGCTGAATACGTCCTGGCCCAAAGTTACGGCGGGCACGGCAGCACTGACGTCAACCATGGATCTGGATGACCCGGATGCCATCGGCGCCGTGATGTTCTCGCTGCTGATGGATGATCAGCCGGCGCCGGAGACCGTACTGCCGGACACCGGCATTACCCGCCAGCGTGAAAAAGAGCTCTCGCCACCGTTCATCCGCGGCGAACATTACGGCACGCGCACTTCGACCGTGGTTCTGGTCAATGCCGCCGGCGAGGTGTTTTTCCACGAAAAACGCTTTGGACCCGGCGGTTCACCGGACGGTGAAGATGCACGTGCGTTTCGGCTGTACCGCACCGCGGTTTAAAGGATTAGCGTCATGCGCCGGTGCGGAATACCGGCCTCATGGAATTCGCCGCCGTGCGCGACAAATCCGTGCCGCTCGTAAAATCCGATGGCATGGGTCTGGGCATTGAGATGCAGCGCGGTATCGCCACGCCGGCGGCCGCCATCCACCAGAAACTCGAGAATCGCAGCGCCCACGCCCCGGCCGCGCCAGGCGGCCAGTACCGCCATCCGCCCGATATGACCGTCCGGCAGCAGGCGGCCGGTGCCGATCGCCCGGTCCTGGGCGTGCGCCAGCACATGCACTGACACTGCATCGAATTCATCCCACTCGAGAGACTCCGGCACTTGCTGCTCAAGAATGAAAACGGTCCGGCGCACGTCCTTCAGGCACGCCATATCCGCCTGCCATGCGGCGGCGCTGACTGTGAATTCGGTAAGTGACGGCATGGGCGCGATTATAATGCCCCATCTTTTGATCACGATTTTCAATCATGCACAGCCTCTGGGATGACGCCGCCGCACCGCGCAGTTCTGCGCCACTCGCGTTGCGCGCTTACACTTCCCGGCTGATCGGCGGCAACAGTGACCTGGTGCTGTACGGCGGTGGCAACACATCATTCAAAACCGCAGACACCTTGTACGTCAAAGGCACCGGCGTCGATCTGGGCGCGGTCGGCGAGGAGCATTTCACCGCACTTGATCTGGAGCGGCTGCGGGCAATGCTGGATGACGCGCGAATATCCGATGCCGAGCTGATGCGCGGCGTGGACCAATGCAAACATTTCCCCGAAGCCGCAAAGCCCTCGATTGAAACACTGCTGCACGCCGCGTTGCCTTATACCCATGTCGAACATGCCCATGCCGATGCCGTTCTGGCTGTCGCCAATGTTGCCGGCTGCGAGAATAGATGCGCCGAAGTATTTGGAGATCTTGCGCCTGTCGTGCCCTATCGTCATTCCGGTGCGGCGCTGGCACGAGTCTGCAAGCAGGTTTTTGAGGACCAAGCCTCGACCCGCACCATCGGTCTGATTCTGGCGTTTCACGGTGTCGTGGCTTTTGGCAACAGCGCGCACGAGTCTTACGAAAACCTGCTGTGCCTGGTCAACCGCGCTGAAGACTGGCTGCAGGGCCGCGGCGCGTGGCAATTGCCGGTTTCAGGCGTGGCGACGACAGGCATGGACAAAGCCGAATCGCTGCGGGAAGCGGCATCAGCGATTGCCGGATTCCCGCTGACTCTGCATGTGGCGAGCACGCCGCAAACCATTGCTTATGCGCGACGTCACGATCTCGCAAAAATATCGCAGCAGGGGCCGCCCACGCCGCAGCATGCGGTTTTCACCAAACGCCTGCCGCTGATTGACGGCGATATCGATGCCTACGCCCGGCGTTATCGCAGCTATCTGCAGCAAACCCTGGGCAGCACACCGCATGAACTTGATATCGCGCCGCGCATTGCGCTTGATCCGGCTTTCGGCCTGTGCGCGTTCGGCGTCAATGAACATTACGCCGGTGTCGCTGCGGAAATTTACCGGCACGACATCACCATCATCAGCCGCGCCAGCGCGCATGGTTGTTATCACTCCGCATCCGCGGAGGATATTGCCCGGGCTGAGCTGGAATACGGCGGTTTCGAACAACGCGTGCGTGCGATTCAACACAACCGTTCAATGGATACGTAATGTCCGCATTTCATACACTGCGCTGGATTGAAAATAAACTGGAACTGCTCGATCAGCGCTGGCTGCCCGAGCGCTGCGAATACCTGCGCTGCGACACTGCTGCGGCAACCGCCGGTGCCATCAGTGCGCTGGTCGTGCGTGGCGCCCCGGCCATCGGCTGCGCCGCCGCCTACGGCATTGCGCTTGAAGCGCAGAAGCTGCGTGAGACTCCCCGCGATCAATTTGACCGGGAAATGGCCGCCGCATTTGCCCTGCTGGCCATTAGCCGCCCGACCGCGGTGAATCTGGCCTGGGCGCTGGGGCAGCAACGTGCGACATTGAACGCATGCCGGAACATGAACAGTCCCGACTGCGCCGCGCAATTACTCGCCACGGCGCATCGCATCACCGGCGACGATCTGCAAATCAACCGCGCGCTGGGCGGACACGGCGCCGCCCTGCTTCCGGCCGTGGCTTGTGTGATGACGCATTGCAATGCCGGCGCCCTGGCGACAGCCGGGCATGGCACCGCGCTGGGCGTGATTCGTTCAGCCATTGAGGCCGGCAAACACATCAAGGTCATCGCCAATGAAACCCGCCCATTTCTGCAGGGCGCGCGACTGACAGCTTGGGAGTTACAGCAGGATGGCATTCCGGTCACGCTGATTGCAGACAGTGCCGCCGGGCATCTGATGAGCACGCGACACATTGACGCAGTGATTGTCGGTGCAGACCGGGTGGCCGCCAATGGTGATGTCGCCAACAAGATCGGCACCTACATGATGGCGGTACTGGCCAAACGCCATGACATCCCGTTTTACGTGGCTTGTCCGCTGTCAACCATTGATCTCCAAACGCCGGATGGAGGATCGATTCCGATCGAGGAACGTTCGGTGGATGAGGTCGCCGGATATCGCGACTTGCGTTGGGCGCCGCAGGGCATCGACATCGCCAATCCGGTGTTTGATGTGACCCCGGCTGAACTGGTCAGCGCGCTGATTACCGAAAAAGGCGTCGTGCGGTCACCCGACCGCACGAAACTGCAGACCCTGATTGCCGGCTGAGCGCCGGCATGGCGCTTAGATGGTCAGGCCGCCGTTGACTTCGATGACGGCGCCGTTGATGTAGCTGGCTTCGTCCGATGCCAGGAAGGCAAAGGTATTGGCGATTTCTTCCGGTTTGCCCAGACGGCCCATCGGCACGCGCTCTTCCAGCGCATGAATGACTTTCTCCGGTACGGTGCTGAGAATCGGCGTTGCGATAAATCCCGGGCATACGGCATTGGAGCGGATGCCCTTGCGACCGAGTTCGCGCGCCCAGGTCTTGGCCATGCCGATGACACCGAACTTGGCCGCCGCGTAGTTGGTCTGGCCGAAGTTGCCGTAGAGACCGACGATCGACGACGCATTCAGGATCACGCCTGATTGCTGTTCCAGCATCTTATGCACGACAGCCTTGGTGCAGTTGTAGACACCCTTCAGATTGATGTCGATGACCCTGTCGAACTGATCTTCGGTCATATTCTTCAGTTGGGCGTCGGCGACGATCCCCGCGTTGTTGACAAGGCAATCAATACGGCCCCATTTATCCACCGTGGTCTTGACCATGGCTTCCAGGGATTTCATGTCTCTTACGTCGGCAATCTGGCCGATGGCGTCGCTGCCCTCCGCTTTGCACTGCCGCACAGTCTCATCAATCCATTCCTGATTGATATCGCAGACCATGACTTTCGCGCCTTCGCGGGCGAATTTGAGTGCCGTAGCCTGACCAATGCCGCGCCCTGCGCCGGTGATGATGGCTACCTTGTCTTTGAGTCGCATGCTTAGCCCTTTACGTGATTACTGCCTCAACATCGGCAGTTGCGGTGCACAATTTAGCCCATTTTGGCGCATTGCACAACGCACCCAGATCAATGAATCAACTGATTGTTTTAAAAGAGATTTTAATTGACTGGTTACAGCAAAAAATACCGGGATCCCGCAATGCTTCCAAAAGATGACGAGCTAACTAAGGCACTGTTTATTGGGCGATATTGACCGGGATTCCAGCAGTTACACGGTCAAATAAATCGACGATATCGGCATTACGCATGCGAATACAGCCGATGGATCCCGGTTGCCCCATATGCACCGAATCAGGGCTGCCATGGATATAGATATAACGG